>NZ_CP039268.1:1953333-2272500 GCF_009664085.1 Thermochromatium tepidum ATCC 43061
GTCCTCCTGGCCATGCTCACGGATCACGATCTCCCAGCCGTGCGGTCGGGGTTCGAGACGGAACTCGAAGCGGCCACCGAAGCGTTGCCGGAATGTCTCGCCCGCCCGCAGGTGGCCGCGGATGCGCAGATCGAAGGCGGGTGGACGCAGCCTCTTTTTCAGTTCGGCAAGCGGCAGGCGTTGGCTATCGGTCGCGTCGGCAAAGATCTTGCCGCTTGCCATGCCATGATCGACGCGCAACCAGTATTCGCCACAGTGCGACAGCGCCCAGCCTTGGCCCGGCTTGGCACCGGGGCCGTTCAAGGCCAGCAGCCATTCGGTACCGGGCGGAAAGTCGGTCATCGGCGGACGACAGTGCATGCCATCGCCCATGGCGACGAGCAGGCCGCTGTCGAGGAGGCCGCCTTGCAGGGTGTCCAGCACCTGCACGCTCATCTTCGCTTCCGGCCCGGCGTGGTGGCGCAGGATGCGGCCATGCACGATGAGCGACGCATTCCTGGCGACTTCGAGGAAGTTGCCCTCCAGGCACAGGAGCAGGCCAGCGCGATGACAGGCACGCCAAGGAGTATGGCGCCAAGCCACCAACGGCGCGATAGGACAAAACGGCGCATCAGGGTTGCCTCGGCTGGCGTTTTTGCAGCTCGCGCGCCAGACAGGCGACCGCTGGCCGGCGGCTGACGAGTACGGGTGCGAGGGCCTGCTCGAAACGACGGGAGAGCCCGGCCTGCATCTGGGGCGGTGCCCAGCGCTGCGCCGCCTGGAGGCGATGGGCGAGCAGCAGATGCAGAAAGGGGGCGATGGCGGTGTCGGCATGGGCGGCGAGCCAGTCGGCGACGAAATCCGCTTCGGCGAGCGGGCTGTCGACCATGCCTTCCCACTCGACGGCGAGCGGGAAGTCCTGGGCGAAGGCCGTTGCCTCATCGCGCACCGATTCACCCAGCACGGCCACCATCTGTTCGACCAGGCGACGCCGCAGCAACGGCAGGGCGGTTTCGGCCGAGGCGGGCGGCGACATCCGCCACAGCGGCGAGTGCGGCGCCACGCCGGCGAGATAACTGGCCAGACAGTCCGGGTCGCTGGCCGGGGCGATGGCACGGGGCAGTTCGCTGAGCGGCAAGACGCCATGCAACACCACATCGGCGAGCGTAAGCCGCGTTTCGGCCGCGACACTGCCGCCAACGCGCCCAAGGAGCCAAAGGAGGACGAGGCCACGCATCAGTCGTGCCGCTCATCGGGTGCCGCGCCGAAAGAAAGGCCGAAGCGCTCGCGGCCCACGCGGCTTCGACCGCGGCGCTGAGGTCTCAGGCCCCACGTCCGCGCCCGTAGTGCGATTCGATGTAGGCATCGACCAGGCGCTTGAACTGCTCGGTGATGCCCTCGCCCTTGAGTGTGGCGACCTTCTCGCCATCGACATAGACGGGCGCGGCCGGACGCTCGCCGCTGCCGGGCAGGCTGATGCCGATGTTGGCATGCCTGCTCTCGCCCGGTCCATTGACCACGCAGCCCATCACCGCCACCTTCAGGGTCTCGATCCCCGGATACCGGGTGCACCATTCAGGCATCCGCGCGCGCAGATAGCCCTGGATGTCCTTGGCCAGGTGCTGGAAGGTGTCGCTGGTGGTGCGTCCGCAGCCGGGGCAGGCGGTGACCATGGGCGCAAACGCACGCAGCCCCATGGATTGTAGGATCTCCTGTGCCACCACCACCTCGCGGGTGCGCGACTCACCCGGTTCCGGGGTGAGCGAGACGCGGATGGTGTCGCCGATCCCCTCCTGTAACAAGACGGCAAGGGCCGCGGTCGAGGCGACGATACCCTTGGTGCCCATGCCGGCCTCGGTCAGACCCAGATGCAAGGCGTGATCGGTGCGGGCCGCGAGCATCCGATAGACCCGGATCAGGTCCTGCACCCCGCTCATCTTGCACGAAAGCACGATATGATCCCTCGGCAGACCCAGTTGCACCGCACGCTCGGCACTGCTGATGGCCGACTCGACCATGGCCTCGTACATGATCTGGTCGCTGTCCTTGGGCTGGGGGGCCCGGGCGTTGTCATCCATCATCCGCGCCACCAGCTCCTGATCCAGACTCCCCCAGTTGACCCCGATCCGCACCGGGCGGTCGTAACGGCAGGCCAGCTCGATCAGGGTCGCAAACTGGCTGTCCCGCTTTTCGCCCGTGCCGACATTGCCCGGATTGATCCGGTACTTGGCCAGGGCCTGGGCGCACTCGGGATAGTCGGTCAGCAGCCGATGGCCGTTGAAATGGAAGTCACCCACCAGCGGGACCGAGCAGTCCTGGGCATCGAGCGCCGCGCGGATCGCCGGGACGGCCTTGGCGGCCGATTCATGGTTGACGGTCAGACGTACCAGCTCGGAGCCGGCACGCGCCAGCTCGATCACTTGACGCACGGTCGACTCGATGTCGGCGGTGTCGGTGTTGGTCATGGACTGGACGACGATCGGTGCTCCGCCACCGATGGTCAGGTGGCCGACGGTCACGGGTAGGGTCGGGCGGCGCTGGGGGGTGTTGGTTTGGCTCATGGGTGCGACTCGTTCTACATCGGCGATAAGGGACACAAGGGGGTTGATCCAGGCGGTCTTCAAGGCAGGGGTGCGCGCAGCCCGGCTAGGATCTCAAGATAATCCGGCTCATCCGGGGCGATGAAACCATGCCGGATCAGAAAGTCGATGATGGTCAGGTTGCAGTTGAGCTTGAAGGCCTCGGTGTCGCGCACCAGCGCGGCGACCTCGGCCAGCGGCAGTCGCCGGAAGGACTCGACCTCGCCATCGGTACAGACCGGCTCAAAGTCCTCCGGCAGTTCCAAATCGTAGCAGTACATGACATCCGGCTTGAGCCCCTCCGGCGCGGCGCGGCAATAGGTGATGGCGCCCACCGCCACCGCCCGATCGGCGAGCACAGACGGTATCCCGGCCTCCTCGGCGCATTCCTTGCGCAGATTATCCGCCAGACTCAACCCATACGGGAGCCCGCCGGCGACCAGATTGTCCAGATGGAGCGGATAATGACGCCGATCCGCCGCACGCCGCCCGACCCACATCTCGGTCCCATGTGGGGTGCGGACATAGCCGTTGAGGTGCTGGCCAAAGGCGCGTGCACCGAGAAAGGGGGCATAGGCGCGGTCGATCAGACAGCAGACCTGGTCGCGGGTGCCGGCGGTCAAGGGATAGCGCTCGCCGTGCGGCGGGCCGACCACACCCTCCTCGGCCAGGGCGGCAAAGAGGGTATCCAACACCTCGGTGCGCGCTGCGAATCCCTCCGGCGCGCCGAACCAGATCACGGCCTCGGACTCGACCCCAAACTGTCTCGGCCAGCGCCGCAGGTGGTCGCGGGCGCGGCGATGCAACCAGCCGATCTGGGTCCCATTGAGCCACAGGGGCACGAAATCGCCCGGATTCCAGGCGTTACAGGCACGAATCTTGTCAAGAAAGCCCATCGCGACCACACCTCAAAACCCGGTCTCAACGATGGTCAGTGCCCCCTGACCTTCCTGGTTCTCCTTAAGCGCCTTGACGACCTGCGAGGAGATCTCCTCGATCGACTGCGAGGTGGTGTTGAGCACCGGCACCTGCAAGCGCCTGTAGATCTGATGCGCCAGGCGGATCTCGTCCTGACAGCGTTTGAGCGAGGCATAGGGGCTACCGGGGCGACGTTCCTCGCGGATGAGCTGTAAGCGCTGCGGATCGATGGTGAGGGCAAAGAGCTTGTGTCTGCAGTCGTAGAGTAACTGCGGCACATCGCCGCGTTCGAAGTCCTCCTCGGTGAGCGGATAATTGGCCGCGCGCAGGCCATAATGCATCGCCAGATAGAGACAGGTCGGGGTCTTGCCCGAGCGCGACACCCCAGTCAGGATCACATCGGCACGATGGAAGTTTTCGGGGCGCACGCCGTCGTCGTTGGACATGGCGAAATTGATCGCCTCGATGCGCTTGGTGTAGTAGCTCGGCTTGGTGATGGCGTGGCTGCGACCGGCCTTGAGACTCGGCGGCACCCCGAGCTCGCGCGCCAGCGGCTCGACAAAGACCTCGAACAGTTCGATATAGAAGCAATTGCCGCCCTTGAGGATGGCGCGGATGCCGTCGTCGAGCATGGTGGCGAAGACGATCGGACGCACGCCATCACGCTCGGCCGCCTCCTGCATGCGCTGGGTCAGGGCCTGCGCGCGCAGTTCGGTGTTGATATAGGGCATATAGACCTGCTCGAACTCGACGGTATCGAACTGTGACAGCAGGCTGTGGCCCAGGGTCTCGGCGGTGATGCCGGTGCTCTCGGAGACAAAGAAGACGGTACGGCGCATGGCGACTCAAAATACAGGACAACGCGAACCTGGGACCGACTGGAGGTGATCGGCCCAGAAGTATGACATGCTGGCGGTCCGAGGCGTGGAACGAGAATGGCCATGCCAGATCGAATCGCCGATCTTGGCCGGGCGCCCGAGCCGCCCGCGCGGCTGCTTTTGCGGGAAGTTCGGAAAAGCGCACCGGCTTGCGATTATCATTGGGCCTCCGGTTCCCCCCACAAACGAAGCATTAGCGCCCCATCCGCGAGACGGGGCCGCGGAGGACTCATGCAGAACGACCGTATCATCGCCTTCGTCATGGCCGGTGGCCAAGGCTCCCGGCTCCAGCCCTTGACCACCGGACGCTCCAAGCCCTCGGTGCCCTTTGGATCGCGTTACCGGATCGTCGACTTCGTGCTCAGCAATCTGGTCAACTCGCAGATCCAGACCATCTATCTGCTAGTGCAGTACAAGTCACAGTCGCTCATCGAGCACGTGCGCAAGGCCTGGACCATCTCGCCGCTCCTCCAGAATCAGTTCGTCACCGTGGTGCCGCCGCAGATGATGGCCGGTGAGCACTGGTTCCAGGGTACGGCCGATGCGGTCAACCAGAACATCAACCTGATCGAGGAGCATCGCCCAGGGTTGGTCGCGGTGTTCGGCGCCGACCACATCTATCGCATGGATATCCGCCAGATGGTCGACTTCCATCGCGAGCGCCAGGCCGATGTCACCATCGCTGCCCTACCGGTGCCGCTGCACGAGGCCTCCAGTTTCGGCGTCATCGTCGCCGATGAGACCGGACGCATCCAGGCGTTCGAGGAAAAACCGGCCCAGCCAACGCCCATGCCAGTGAATCCAAACATGGCCTTCGCCTCCATGGGCAACTATATCTTCAACACGGACGTCCTGATCAAGGCCCTGCACCAGACTCAGCAGGCCGGTGAGACCGATTTCGGTCAGCACGTCCTGCCGCGGCTACTGCGCACCCATCGGCTTTTCGCCTACGACTTCGCCACCAACCGCATCCCCGGCGTGCAGCCCTATGAAACTCAGGTCTACTGGCGCGACGTCGGCAACCTGGATGCCTATTTCGAGGCCCATCGCGACGTGCTGGGCGCCGAACCCGTGTTCGATGTCTTCAATCCGGAATGGCCGATCTATTCGAGCAGCTATCAGGGCCCGGTGGCGCGCGTGCTCGGCGGCCAGATCGAGAACACCCTGCTTGGCGCCGCGACCCTGGTCTATCCAGGCGCGAGGCTCCGCAACTCCATCATCCGACGCGAGGCGGTGATCGAAGAAGATGCGGTGCTGGACGAGTGCATCATCATGGACTATGTGCGGATCAGCCGGGGCGCGCGGCTGCGGCGGGTGATCGTCGATCGCCACAATTTCATCGCCCCGGGCGATGAGATCGGTTTCGACCGCGCCCGTGATGCCGAGCGCTTCCATGTCAGTCCGGGCGGCGTGACCGTCATCCCCCAGGGACAGGTCAGCTATTTCGCGCGCGACATCCGCGGCTCGGGTCGGCGCGGCTATTCGGAATAGTCAGCCGCCTTGGATCTCGACCAGGGTGCCGTTGGGGGTCTGGTCGAAGAGCTCAATCAGATCTGGGTTGCGCATCCGGATACAGCCATGCGAGCGCGGCACCCCCATGGGTTCGGAGTCCGGGCAGCCGTGGATATAGATAAAGCGGCGCAGCGTATCGACCTGCCCGCCGCGATTGCGCCCAGGTTCGCAACCCGTGAGCCAGAGGATGCGGGTCAGGATCCAGTCGCGCCCCGGATAGAGCGCTGCCAGGGATTCATCATAGATCTCGCCGGTCGGACGCCGTGCGCGAAAGACGGTGCCGATCGGACAGCCATCGCCGATGCGCAACCGCACGCGATGCAGACCGCGCGGGGTGCATCCGCTGCCGAATGCCTCGCCGGCGCCGTTCGCGCCGGTCGAGACCGGATAGCGTCGCATCGGACGCGCACCGACCAAGAGCGTCAGTCGCTGGGTGTCGAGGTCGACCACGAGGCGCCGTTCGGTCAGGGGAGCCATTTCATCGAGGCTTGATAGCGCAACGCCGGATCGACTGGTTTGGGACTTGCCGCACACCTGGTTCAGAAGACCCAGGCAATCAGCAGCGTCAGGATGAGAAAAAAGGAGAAGAAGGCGCCAAGCATGAATTGCAGCTCGCCGATCAACCCATCACCGGCCACAAGCGCGAAGAAGGCGATGAGTGCGACGGTCAGACCAAAGCCCCAGGGGACGGACTCCCGCAGTCCCAGCCCTTCGTTCAGCGTACCGATGATGGGTGTAGCGGCCGGCAGCAGGAACAGGACCAGGAGCGCCAACACCAGGACGGCCATCAGGACGACCACCGCCAGCCACTTGAGATCACCGCGATCGCCGGCGCCCATGATACTCAAGCCCCGCAGGCCGGTTGCGCCTTGATCAGTTCGCGGATCCGTCCCGGATCAGGCAGACCGCGCACCACCAGCTCGGGCGTATCGCCGGCGGTGTAGATGCTGATGTCGCCGGCATTCATGATGCGCTGAAACAGCGTCTGTGTGACCCGGACCGTGCGTACCGAGGCCATGTTGATCTCGGTGTACTGCTTGCTGAACAGACCGTGGGTCCAGAGGATCTCATCGGACGTGATCTCGAGATGATCGCTCAGGGTTGCAACCCACCAGGTCAGGAGCTGGAGCGTGAAGAACACGAAGACGCCGATGCCGATCATCTGGAGCGTCCGCCCGTCGCTCTGAATCTGAGACCTAAGCTCCGGCGGAACGAGCTGATCGCCGGTCACTGCAATCAGGATACCGCCGAGCATGAGCAGAACGGTCAGCAGGGTACCGAATGGACGGGTACGCAGCAGCGAGGGATGGGCGTCGTAGAGGACTTGGGGCATCGGACACTCCTACCATGACCTTCATCAAAGTGGGCGGGCGCGTGGCGATACTAGCGCAAGCCCTCAGGATTAAAAAGCGATTCACTTATGACCCGCTCAGGCTGGGCAGTCGTGCTTCTTTAATCAAAGGTATTTGTCGATTCGCTGCACCCAGGTGCCAACCTGAGCCTTTAATCTGAACCCGCCGGGGTTATCGCGCTCCAAGTCCTGGCAGCTCGTCACTGTTCGAGCCGCGTCCACTCATCCGATGAGGAACCATGCTATGAACGATCGACTGGTCCACACCAGACTGCCCCGCACCGGCGCCGCACTCGGCCTGATCCTGACCACCACGCTTATCGGCACCACAACGGTCCAGGCCTGTCCGGGCCTGGACTGGCAAGGCGGACCGGACATGGACGTCGGCTCCAAGATCGAATCCATGGCCAAACGTCTCGATCTGACCCCGGAGCAGCAGGCCCAGGTGCGCGCCATCCTGGAGCAGACCCGCCAGGAACAGAGGCGTCTGCGCCAGGAGAGTCGCGCCCAGATCGAAGCCCTGCTGACCGAGGAGCAAAAGGCCAAGCGCGCCGAGCGCCAGGCGAGGGCCGTGAACCGTCAGGTCGAACGCCTGACCGACTGGCTCGAGCTCAGCAACGAACAGGCCGACCGGATCAAGACGCTCCTCACCGAGCAGCGCCAGAATCCGGAGCTGACCCGCGCCGAGCTGTATGAGCGGATGTCTGCCATCCTGACCGCCGAGCAGCGCGCCGAGTTCGAACAGGGACGCGGACGCGGTCTCGGCGGCGATCGGCGTGGACGCGGCGATGGCTGCCTCGCCGACTGATCGGCCCCTCAAGCCGGCGGCTCACGCCGGCGACGATCGCGATTTCCCTTGAGCCGAAACAGCGTCCAGGCCGGCCCGGAGACGGCATAGGTCAGGGCCATCAGGAACAGCACCAGCGGCGGATGGATGAAGACGACGGCAAAGCCGAGCATCATCATCACCGCCAGCAGAAAGGGCACACGCCCCTGCAGGTTGATCTGC
The DNA here is from genome assembly GCF_009664085.1 of Thermochromatium tepidum ATCC 43061. Classification (NCBI taxonomy): domain Bacteria; kingdom Pseudomonadati; phylum Pseudomonadota; class Gammaproteobacteria; order Chromatiales; family Chromatiaceae; genus Thermochromatium; species Thermochromatium tepidum. The sequence continues at coordinate 1,961,560 of NZ_CP039268.1, forward strand.
TTGAAGCTGTAATAGCGGAAGTTGCTGACCATCAGGAGTCCGGCCCCTGCCGTCAAGAAGGCCGCCAGCCAGGACACGTCCTGTCCTTCGACCCCGAACTCCTGGGCCGTCCAGATCCCCATCGCGATGATGGCCGCTGCCGGCGGGCTGGGCAACCCCTGGAAATACCGCTTGTCGGCGATCCCGACCTGGGTGTTGAAACGGGCCAAACGCAGCGCCGCCGCTGCCGTAAAGATAAAAGCCGCCAACCAACCGATCTTGCCCAAGGCCCCCAGGGCCCAGTGATAGGCAACCAGGGATGGCGCCACTCCGAAGGCGACCATGTCGGAGAGGCTGTCGTACTCAGCCCCGAAGGCGCTCTGGGTATTGGTCAGACGCGCGATGCGACCATCGAAGCCGTCGAGGAACTGCGCCGTGAGGATCGCGATGGCCGCGGCCTCGAAGTGTCCCTGGGTGGCCGAGAGCACGGCATAGAAGCCGGCGAAGAGCGCGGCGGTTGTAAACAGATTTGGCAGCAGATAGATACCGCGATGGGTTTTGCGTGGATCCGGGGTTTCGTCCATAGTATCTATTGTCGGTTAGCGAAACATCGTGGCAAACATGATAGCAAGCACCGCAACCCTCGAAGCGGAGGATCCATGACACTGCCGCCTACCAGACCGCCGCTGCCGAGCGACGATCCGCGCTGGAAGCTCGTGAATGCCACCATGCGCCGCAACGGCTACGCCGGGCACGCCCTGATCGAGACCCTGCACAGCGTCCAGGACGCCTTTGGCTATCTCGACGAGACGGCGCTGCGTTTCGTCGCCGCCTCGCTCGACCTGCCGCTCAGCAAGGTCTTCGGGGTCGCGACCTTCTACCATATCTTCATGCTCAAACCGAAGGGTCGGCATACCTGTGTGGTCTGCATCGGCACCGCCTGTTACATCAAGGGCGCGAGTGGCCTGATCGAGGGACTCCAGGGGCGCTATGACATCAATCCGGGCGAGACCACCGCCGACGACCAGCTCTCGCTGCTGACGGCGCGTTGTGTCGGTGCCTGTAGTCTGGCCCCGGCTGTGGTCATCGACGGCGAGGTCCTGGGCAAGCAGACCCCAGAGACCCTGATCACCACCCTGGAGGGGTTGAGCTGATGCATCTCGAAGACCTGGCCGAACAGGCCGCCCAGTATCGCGCCGAGGAGGCGCACATCGAGCGCGAGATCCGCGTCTGTGTCGCGGCCAGCTGTCAGTCCTCCGGTGCGCTGCCGGTGCTGGAGGCGCTTAGGTCCGCCTGCGAGGCCCAGGGTCAGGGGAGATGCAAGGTCAAGGGCGTGGGCTGCATGGGGCTGTGTTCGGCCGGTCCCCTGGTTGCGGTGGCCGACAAGGACGCCGGCCTTGACCAATCCGTGCTCTATCGCGCCGTCACACCAGACGACGCACCCGAGATCTTGGCCAGCGTCTATGGTGCGCCGGTCGCGCGTCTCCAGTGCCCGACCGATCAGCCCTTCTTCACCCGTCAGCAGCGGATCGTGCTTGAAAACTCGGGCGTGATCGACCCGGAGAGCCTGCGCGGCTACATCGCCGTCGGCGGCTATGCGGCGCTCGTCCAGGCCCTCACCGAGATGACGCCCGCTGAAGTGGTGCGCGAGGTCACCGCGAGCGGGTTGCGTGGGCGCGGCGGCGGCGGCTATCCGACCGGGCTCAAGTGGTCGACCGTTGCCAAGATGCCAGCCGGCCAGAAGTATATCGTCTGCAATGCCGACGAGGGCGACCCCGGGGCCTTCATGGACCGCGCCGTCTTGGAGTCCGACCCCCATCGGGTGCTCGAAGGCATGGCGATTGCGGGCTATGCGGTCGGGGCGAGTAAGGGCTATGTCTATGTGCGCGCCGAGTATCCACTCGCCGTCGCGCGCCTCGAGACCGCCATTCGCAAGGCCAGACGCGCCGGTTTTCTGGGGACCAAGGTCGCTGACACCCAATTTGCCTTCGACATCGAACTTCGGCTCGGGGCCGGGGCCTTCGTCTGCGGTGAGGAGACCGCGCTCATGGCCTCGATCGAGGGGTTGCGCGGCCAGCCGCGCCCGCGCCCGCCCTACCCCGCCGAGTCCGGTCTCTGGGGCTGCCCGACCCTCATCAACAATGTTGAGACCTTCGCCAACATCCCCCCGATCATCCGCAACGGCGGCGACTGGTTTGCCACGATCGGTACCGAGGGCTCCAAAGGGACCAAGGTCTTCGCCCTGGCCGGCAAGATCCGGAACACCGGCCTGATCGAGGTGCCCATGGGGACCTCGCTGCGCGAGATCATCGAGGTCATCGGCGGCGGTATCCCGGGCGGCAAAGGCTTCAAGGCGGTCCAGACCGGCGGCCCCTCGGGCGGCTGTATCCCGGCAGATTATCTCGATATCCCAGTCGACTATGACAGCCTCAAGTCGCTCGGAACCATCATGGGCTCGGGCGGCATGATCGTGATGGACGAGACCTCGTGCATGGTGGATGTGGCGCGCTTCTTCATGGAGTTCTGCATGAGTGAGTCCTGTGGCAAGTGCGTCCCCTGCCGCACCGGGACCTGGCAGCTGCATGCACTCCTTGCCAAGATCGCCAAGGGCCAGGGGACGCGTGCCGATCTGGCGTTGCTCGAGGACCTGTGCGAGGTGGTGCGCGCGACCAGCCTCTGCGGGCTCGGCCAGACCGCGCCCAATCCGGTGCTCAGCACACTGCGCCATTTCCGTGACGAGTATGAAGCCAAGTTGCAGAGAGACGCTTAAGCGCCGTCTTTGAGGATCCACTCATGCCCAGATCGACCCAGCCCAATGTGCGCGTCGTCACCCTCCGCATCGACGATCGGGATCTCTCGGCACGCGAGGACGAGACCCTGATCGAGGTCTGTCGCGAAAACCAAATCCCCATTCCCAGTCTCTGTTATCTCGACGGGCTCTCGCCCTGGGGCGGTTGCCGGCTGTGCATGGTCGAGCTCGTCGGTCAGGGTCGGCTGGTCGCTGCCTGCACCACGCGCGTCGCCGAGGGCCTGGCGGTCCGCACCGATACCGAACGGCTCCGCCACTATCGACGCACCCTCATCGAGCTGTTGTTTGCCGAACGCCATCATGTCTGCTCGGTATGCGTCTCCAATGGCCATTGCGAGCTCCAGACGCTCGCCCAACGCTGCGGCGTTGATCACGTCCGCCTGCCCTATCGCCAAGTGTCCTACCCGGTCGATAGCTCACATGAGATGTTCCGGCTCGACCACAACCGCTGCATCCTGTGCACCCGCTGCGTGCGGGTCTGTGACGAGATCGAGGGCGCCCATACCTGGGATGTCATGAATCGCGGCAGCGACTGTCGCGTCATCACCGATCTGGCCCGCCCCTGGGGTGAGAGCGAGACCTGCACCAGTTGCGGCAAGTGCGTGCAGGTCTGCCCGACCGGCGCCCTGGTCAAGCAGGGCACCTCGGTGGGCGAGATGGTCAAGGATCAACACTTCCTGCCGATCCTGGCGCGCCGGAGACACGCGCGATGAGCACCCAACCCAAGATCACGGTCGCCACCGCCTGGCTCGATGGCTGTTCGGGCTGTCATATGTCCTTGCTCGATCTCGACGCGCGTTTGCTCGAACTCATCGAGCAGGTCGAGATCGTCTACAGCCCCCTGGTCGATGCCAAGGAGCTGCCCGCACGGGTCGATATCGGCCTCCTGGAGGGGGCGATCAGCTCCGAGGACGATCTGGCCAGGGCGCAGCTGTTTCGCGCGCGCTGCCAGCGCCTCGTCAGCCTGGGCGACTGCGCCGTCACCGGCAATGTCCCGGCCATGCGCAATCATTTCAAACTCGCCGATGTGTTTGATCGCGCCTATCATGAGAACGTGACGCTTAAGCCACAGATCCCGACCCGCGAGGTCCCGGCCCTGCTGACGCCGGTCAGGCCGGTCCACAGCGAGGTCAGGGTCGATGTCTTCGTGCCCGGCTGTCCGCCGAGCGCCGATGCCATCTGGTATGTGTTGACCGAACTGATCGCAGGGCGGGTGCCGGACCCACCTGCCGTCACGCGCTTCGGCGCCTGAGGCACAGAGGATCCTTGCCGCTTCATCCGGGGGTTTCAGGCCATGAGCCGCACCATCACCATCGAGCCGGTCACCCGCATCGAGGGCCATGCCCGGATCACGCTCCAGCTCGGCACAGACGGGCGGGTCGCAGATGCCCGCCTCCATGTCACTCAGTTTCGCGGCTTCGAGAAGTTCTGCGAGGGGCGCCCCTATCGCGAGATGCCGGCCCTGACCGCGCGCACCTGCGGCATCTGTCCGGTCAGCCACATCATCGCCTCCAACAAGGCCTGCGACCATCTGCTGGCGGTCGAGATCCCGCCGACCGCCGCCAAGCTGCGCCGGATCCTGAACCTGGCCCAGCTCGTCCAGTCACATGCCCTGTCGTTCTTCCATCTGTCTTCGCCGGATCTCTTGCTCGGCTGGGATGCAGACCCGGCCACCCGCAACCTCTTCGGCGTCATGCATCAGAACCCCGAGCTGGCGCGCGATGGCATCCGGCTGCGTCAGATTGGCCAGACCCTGATCGAGACCCTGGGTGGCAAGAAGATCCATCCGGCCTGGGTCGTACCGGGCGGGGTGTCCGAGGCGCTCACCGCCGAGAAGCGCGAGGCCATGCTCAGGCTGCTGCCCGAGGGGCTGGAGATCGCCCAGCGTACCTATGCCTTCTACAAGACGCTGGTCCCCAGGTTTAAGGATGAGTCTGAGCACTTTGGCAATCAGCCGACGCTGTTTTTGAGCCTGGTCACCCCCCAGGGCCAGCTCGAGCACTATGACGGCGTGTTGCGCATCAAGGACGCCCAGGGGCGGATCCTGGAGGATCAGGTACCACCCGAGGACTATGGGCGCCTGATCGGCGAGGCGGTCGAGGACTTCAGCTACATGAAGTTCCCCTATTACAAGCCCCAGGGCTACCCGCAGGGGATCTATCGCGTTGGACCCCTGGCTCGGCTCAACAACGTCCAGGCGTGCGGTACGCCCTATGCCGATGTCGCCCTGGCCGAGTTCCACCTGCTCCAGGAGTCTGGCCCCGTCCTCAGCAGCTTCCACTATCACTATGCGCGCCTGGTTGAGATCATCTACGGCCTGGAGATGATCGAGCGCCTGCTCAAGGATCCAATGATCCTGGATTCGCGGGTACGTGCCCGTGCCCGCAGCAACCGTTACGAGGGGATTGGGGTCGCCGAGGCGCCGCGTGGGACACTCATCCATCACTACCGGATCGACGACGACGGACTCATCACCTGGGTCAATCTCATCATCGCCACTGGGCACAACAACCTGGCCATGAATCAGGCGATCCGCCAGGTTGCGGCGACCTATGTCGATGGCAACAGGCTTGAGGAGGGGATGCTCAATCGGGTCGAGGCGGTGATCCGCTGCTACGACCCCTGTCTGTCCTGCGCCTCACATGCCTTCGGTCAGATGCCGCTTGCAATCGAGCTGCGGGATGCGGCAGGCCAGGTGATCGATCGGCTGGCACGCCGAGACCCTTGAGAAAGACCCTCATCATTGGCTATGGCAACCCGATCCGGGGCGATGACGTCATCGGTCCGCTGGCGGTCGAGCGTCTGGTCGAACGCGGCCTGCCGAATGATGTGGAGGCCATCGCGTGCCATGCCCTGACGATCGAGCTGGCCGCCGAACTGGCCGACTGCGAGCGGGCGATCTTTATCGACGCGGCGACCGGCGGCAAACCGGGCCAGGTGCAGATACGGCTTCTGGTCCCTGCCGCGGATCCACACTCCATGCTGGTCCACACCCTAGACCCGTCTGGTCTGTTGGCCTGGTGTCGCCACCTGTATGGACGCGCCCCTGAGGCCTATCTGCTCACCCTGACTGGATCCTACTTCGGCTATGCCGACGGCGAGCTGAGCCCGGTCGTCGCGGCGGCGCTCGGGTGCTTGATCGATCAGGTCGCGCGGCTGTGCGAATCTCCAGGGCTGGGACCAAGCCGGGCCTCCCCTGTCCAGGACAAGTCTTAACCATCGACCGGCAAGGGCTCGCGCAGATACGCCATGAGTTGGCGGCGCTGGGTCTTAAGGCATGCAGTGAACCGCGTCGCCGGCGTGGTGAGGGTCGCCTCATCGACCCTGCCATCCGCCTTGGCCTTCTCTTCCAACGCATTCGATGGCGCTTTGGGCCAGTTCCAGCGCCCTGAGATCGACCCAGTGCGCGACAAGCCCCGCCGTTCAGGGCGGGATCGGGGCGCACGGAGAAGCGACTCAAGGGGCGGCGCAATGCCGTGCCTCAAGCGCCGTAGGAATCTCTGACCTTCAAGCCGGGGAGGATGTCAAGGAGCGGTTCTAGACTAGAGGGTATAGGTCGGGCGTTCAGAGACCAAGGCGCCGGCCAGATATTCCTCGATCTTGCGCCGAGTGGCGCCCTTGTCTTGATCGTTGAATTGGACCCCAATCCCGACGGTGCGGTTGCCCTCGGCTCCGGCGGGGGTGATCCAGACCACGCGCCCGGCGACTGGGATGCGATCGGGCTCGTCCATCAGCTGGAGCAGCAGAAAGAGCTCGTCGCCGAGCTGATAGCTCTTGTTGGTGGGGATGAAGAGTCCGCCATTCTTGATGAAGGGCATGTAAGAGGCATAGAGGTTGCCCTTGTCCTTGATGGCGATGCTCAGGATACGTTGTTGGCCGCCGAGTCCGCCTGCTGGATTGGGTGTGCTCATCTACTCGATCCTCCGGACCTCCCAAGGAGTACTGAATAACTCCCTCTCCCTCGGGGAGAGGGTTGGGGTGAGGAAAATAGGCACATGATTTGATGACCACCTCAGCCTGCCCTCTCCGCTTGCAGGGAGAGGGGATTGAATCAGCGTTTCCCTAATGATGCCGACTGGTGATCCGCGCCCAATCAATGGCGAGGGATTCCAGCAGCAACTGTTGATTGAGATTGCGCTCGCCCAGGGCGCGTGCCTCCAGGATCCGCTTGAGGAAGCGATGCCCCGCCGCCAGGTCGAGCCCTTGCGCCAGCGCCAAGAGTTCGTCTCGTCGATCGGGATGATCGAGCCGGGGCGGTGTGGCGCAGACGCCCAGTCGAAGCAGATCCACCATAACGCCGGCGAGCCAATCGAGGATACGCCCGGTGTCGATCTCGTTCCAGCGTCCAACGACCGCGACCGGATCGGCGCGTCCGCGCGCAATCTCTAAGAAGTCACGCAGACACTGGACACGCTGTTCCATCCAGGTGTCGTCGGCGCTGTCGGCCAGGGCGCGCAAGGGTGCGCCATGCGCCAGACGCAGACGCAGCGGCCAGTCCGGGCGCGGTTCGCGTGAGGCGAGCCAGCTCAGGGCCGCCGCTTCGTCCGGAATCGGCACCTGGATCAGCAGACAGCGACTCCGGATGGTCGCCGGCAGGCGTCCGATCCGCTCCGCGATCAGACACAGCAGACTGTGTTCGGTCGGTTCTTCTAGGGTCTTGAGCAAGGCATTGGCGGCGGCCTGATTGAGCCGGTCGGCCGGGTCGATCAGGGCGACCTTGTAGGGGGCACGGCTCGGGGTCAGGGATTCGCGCTCGGCGAACTGGCGTACCGCGTCGATCGGGATCTCGCCCGACTTGCTCTCCGGGTCCGGGCCGACTGCGATCAGATCAGGATGGCTGCCGGCGGCTAGCAGCCGACAGTCGGCACACCGACCGCAGGCCAGGCCCTGGACGTTCGGTGTCGGGCATAACAGCGATTGGGCCAACGCACGCGCCAGCACACGCTTGCCGAGGCCGTTTGGCCCAAAGATCAGCAGCCCCTGTGCCAGTCGACCGGATGCGCGCGCGGCGTGCAGATGCGACCAGATGGACTCGGTCCAGGGCAATGGACGCTCGAACGCTCGCGGCGAAGGTCCAGCGACGTGCAATGGCGCGGATTCGCGGCGCGTTGCACTCATGACCGAAACTCCAGTGCATCGACGAAGGCGTTCAGCTCAGCCGCGGCAGCGCGTTTTACCTCCGCGAGCGGTGCCGTGGCGTCGATCACCCGATAGCGCCTCGGATTGGCCCTTGCCCGTTCGAGATAGACCGCGCGTGCCGCGGCGAAGAATCGCCGACTCTCGGACTCGAACCGATCGCCTTGGCCAAGACACGACTTGGCGCGCCCAAGCCCCAGTTCCGGTGGCAGGTCGAACACCAGCGTCAGATCCGGGCGCAGACTGTCCTGCACCAAATCCTCGAGCACCGCGATGCGGTTTGGGTCGATCCCGCGCCCACCACCCTGATAGGCGTAGGTCGAATCGGTGAAGCGATCGCAGAGCACCCAACGTCCGGCTTCGAGCGCCGGACGGATGCGGCGTTCGAGATGATCGGAACGCGCGGCAAACAGCAGCAGCAGCTCGGTCGTCGCGGGCATGCCCTGGTGGTCCGGGTCGAGCAGCAGGGTGCGCAACCGTTCGGCCAAGGGCGAGCCGCCCGGTTCGCGGGTGGTGAGCACCTCCAGACCGCGCGCACGCAACAGCTCGGCCAGAGGCGCAATCTGGGTCGATTTACCCGCGCCCTCGATCCCCTCGAGCGTGATGAAGCGTCCGCGTCTCATTCGTCGTTCCGGCTCAGGATATAGCGACGCACCGCCTGATTGTGCTCTTCGAGCGTGCGCGAGAACACATGACGCCCATCGCCCCTGGCGACGAAATAGAGCTCCTCGCCCTCTTCGGGGTGGAGTGCGGCGTGGATCGCTTCGCGCCCGACCAGGGCGATGGGCGTCGGCGGCAGCCCAGGGATGACATAGGTGTTGTAGGGTGTCGCCTCGCGCAGGTCGGCACGGCGGATGTTGCCGTCATAGCGCTCGCCCAGGCCGTAGATGACGGTCGGATCGGTCTGAAGCCGCATTCCACGCTGGAGACGGCGGGTAAAGACGCCGGCGATCCGCGGGCGCTCGTCCGCCATTGCGGTCTCCTTCTCGATGATGGAGGCGAGGATCAGGGCTTCGTAGGGTGTGGTGATCGGCAGGTTCGGCGCGCGCTGTTCCCATTCCTCGGCCAGGATGGTCTCCATCCGGGCGAGCGCGCGCCTGAGGAGGTCCAGGGCACTGGTCTGACGGGTAAAGCGATAGGTATCCGGGAAGAACAGCCCCTCAGGATGCGCCTCAGGACGTCCGAGCCGGGCCATGATCTCGGCATCGGAGAGATCCGCGAGCCTGGGACCACCGGCAAAGACCTCGTGACTGTCGATCGCCGCCAGCGCCTGCCGGAAGGTCCAGCCCTCGACCAGGGTGAGGTTGTATTCGACCACCCGACCCGATGTCAGCCACTCCAGGAGGCGCGGCGGCGTCATGTCGCGCGTGAAGGCATACTCACCGGCCTTGATCCGGCCCTGATCACCCCGGAGATAGACCATCGCGATGAAATAGATCGGACGTTCGATCAGACCCTGTTCGCGCAAACGCCTTGCCAGGGTGCGCAGGGAGGTCCCGCGTGGCACATCGAACAAAACGCGCTCCTGGTCGGTCTGGATCGTCTGCGACAGAAAGCACTGATAGTCACGCCACAGGGCCCCGGCCAGCAAGAAGCCAGCCACAAGGACGACGAGCATGAGCCCTACGAGGACACGTTTCGACATTGGGCCGATCACCCCGGCGTACAGGCGGCCTGATACAGCCGATCGAGCAGGTCCCAAGGCAGCAGCGCCAGATCGAAGCGGCGTCCCTCCAACGCGCGCACCGGCCAGACGCCGATGATCGAGTTGGTCAGAAAGAGCCCGCATGCCTGATCGAGCGCGGCCCGATCGAGGCGCATGACCAGACACTCGATCCCCAGGTGCGCCGCGAGTTCCAGCGTCAGACCACGCACGGTGCCGGCGATGCCACTGCGATCGACCGGCGGCGTCATCAGACAGCGACCGTCCCACAAAAAGACATTGGTCATGGTACCGCCGACCAGATCGCCGTTGGCATCGAACATGAGCCCCTCGGCGATGGCTGGATCCTTCCACTCGGCACGCGCCAGGACCGAGTCTAGACGGTTGAGGTGTTTGATCCCGGCGAGTAATGGATTGATCGAGACGGGGGTCTGGCAATGGCGCACGACCACGCCCCGACGCCAGTCAGGACCCTGAGCGGGTGGCAAGGGGTAGATCAGGAGCAGACGCCTGGGTGGCGCAGACGGCGGCGGGGCATAGCCGCGTCCGCCGTCCCCGCGCGAGAGGATCAGCTTGAGGACGCCCTCCCCCTGGCCATCGATCAGCTCGGCCGCCTCGGCAGCCAGCAGGGCGGTCTCGGGGGACTCGATGCCGAGGCGCTCCGCGCCCAGGATCAATCGGTCCATGTGGCGCTGCCACTGGCAGGGGGCGCCGGCGGCCAGGCGGATGGTCTCAAACAGACCATCCCCATAGTGGAGCGCCCGGTCAAGGACCGAGAGCCGATCACCGGGCCGACCGTCGATCAGGATCCGAGACGGGGCAGGGGTTTCGAGCGTTGTGGTCATACCATGTCTGCGTGCCCTGCCCAACCGCCCCTAGACCCTGTCTCCGGGACCAGGGTCAGAGGCGCCGGAAGATCAGCGTCCCATTGGTCCCGCCGAAGCCAAACGAGTTGGAGAGCGCCACCTCGATCGGCATCTGACGCGCGGTGTTGGGCACATAATCTAGATCGCAGTCCGGGTCCGGGGTGTGATAGTTGATGGTCGGGGGCGCCACCTGATCGCGGATGGCCAGGATGGTGAAGATGGCCTCGGCGCCGCCGGCGGCGCCGAGCATGTGTCCGGTCATTGACTTGGTGGAGCTGACGGCGAGTCTGTAGGCATGATCGCCGAAGGCGCGCTTGATGGCGAGCGTCTCGGCGATGTCGCCCGCCGGGGTCGAGGTGCCATGGGCATTGATGTACTGGACCTGGTCCGGGTTTAGACCGGCGTCGTTCAGGGCCATGAGCATGCACTCGGCCGCCCCTACCCCGTCCTCGGCAGGGGCCGTCATGTGATAGGCATCGGAGTTCATACCGACACCGATCAGCTCGGCATAGATGTTGGCACCCCGCGCTCGAGCATGCTCGTATTCCTCGAGCACTACGACCCCGGCACCGTCGCTCAATACAAATCCGTCGCGATCTTTGTCGAAGGGGCGGCTGGCCCCCTCAGGGTCGTCATTGCGGGTTGAGAGGGCACGCGCGGCGGCAAAGCCACCGATACCAACCGGTGAGGTCGCCATCTCGGCGCCACCGGCCAACATGACATCGACATAGCCATGACGGATCATGAGCGCCGCCTCGCCGATGTTGTGGGTGCCGGTCGCACAGGCCGAGACGATCGAATAATTGGGGCCCTTGAGGCCGAACTTGATCGAGAGGTTGCCGGCCACCATGTTGACGATGTTGGCGGGCACAAAGAACGGCGAGATGCGGCGCGGCCCCTTCTCGCGATAGACCTCGTAGTTGTTCTCGATGCCCGTGATACCGCCGATGCCGGAGCCCACGGCCACACCGATGCGCCGACAGTTGGACTCCGTGATCTCCAGACCAGAATCGGCAAGGGCCTGACAGCCGGCGGCCAGGCCATAATGGATGAACTTGTCCATCTTCTTGGCGTCTTTTTCCGAGACATAGGGGCTCGGATCGAAGCCATAGATCGGACCGCCGAAGCGGGTACTGAACGGGGCGATATCGAAATGGGTGATCGGTTTGATTCCGCTCTTTCCGGCGAGGATGTTGTCCCATGCGGACTTGACGTCCAGACCAACCGGCGCCACAAGACCCAACCCGGTGACTACTACCCTTCTGCCTGCCATCACTTAACCTCTATCGTCGCTCAGAACGCCACCTTCGACCGGTCCATGCCGCGCCCTTCAGTCAAGGCTGGAGCCCAGCGTCTGGCGTCAAATCGATTCGCTCAGGCACCGAGTCTCAGGCCTGGTGCGCTTTGATGTAGTCGATGGCCTGCTGGACCGTGGTGATCTTCTCGGCGTCTTCGTCCGGGATCTCGGTCTCGAACTCCTCTTCGAGGGCCATGACCAGTTCCACGGTGTCGAGCGAGTCCGCTCCCAGATCGTCGACGAAGGACGCCTCTGGGGTGACTTCCTCTTCCTTCACGCCCAGCTGGTCCACCACGATTTTGCGAACTCGTTCTTCAACGCTGCTCATAAGATTGATTCCTCATCGAATGACAAAAATCGACCCCCCTGGGCCAGGGCGTATTCTAGTGACAAACCAGACGCGATGAAAGCCAGAATCCACATCGATTTCCGGCATTTAACGTCTTGTTTTGCAATAATGAATGACGAAAAATACCTCTAAGACCTCACGCCATGTGCATGCCGCCGTTGACATGCAGAGTCTCGCCGGTGATGTAGGCCGCACCCGGCGAGGCCAGGAAGACCACCGCGGCTGCAACCTCCTCAGGGTGACCGAGCCGCCCGAGCGGGATGGAACCGAGCAAGGACTGACGCTGGGCCTCAGGTAGATCCTTGGTCATGTCGGTGTCAATGAATCCGGGTGCGACACAGTTGACCGTGATCCCGCGCGCGCCGACCTCGCGCGCCAGCGACTTGGTGAACCCCAGCATCCCGGCCTTGGCGGCGGCATAGTTGGTCTGGCCGGCGTTGCCCATGGCGCCGACCACCGAGGCGATGTTGATGATGCGCCCCTTGCGCGCCTTGGTCATGGCGCGCAGACAGCCCTTGCAGAGCCGGTAGAGCGCGGTCAGGTTGGTGGCGATGACCGCATCCCAGTCCTCGTCCTTCATGCGCATCAGGAGGGCGTCGCGGGTGATGCCGGCATTGTTGACCAGGATGCTCGGGGCGCCGAGTCGCTCGCTGATCTGGGCCAGGGCCGTCTCGACCGAGATTGGATCTGCGACATTCAGCACCAGCCCCAGTCCCGGATGGCCGGCCTCGGTCAGAGTCTGTTCGATGGCCTGGGCACCGGACGCGGTGGTCGCGGTGCCGACGACCGTGGCCCCCTGCTCGGCCAGCGCCAGGGCGATGGCCCGTCCGATCCCACGCGAGGCGCCGGTGACCAGTGCGATTTCACCTTTAAGCATTCGAGCTTGCCTCCAGTGCCGCCTCCAGCGTCTTCGGATCGAAGACGGGCAGCGTCGTTAGATGGTCAGAGATGCGTTTATTCAACCCGGTCAGGACCTTGCCAGGACCGCATTCGAGCGCGGTCGTCACGCCCTGTGCGACCACCGACTCAATGGTCTCCACCCAGCGTACCGGGCTGTAGAGCTGCTCGACCAACAGGCGACGCAGCGAGTCGACGTCTGCGGCCGGGGCGACAGTGACATTGTGGATCACCGGCACGCTCGGCATGGCCAGCGCTACCTCGGCCAGGCGCTCGGCCAGGCGCTCGGCCGCCGGGCGCATCAGGGCGCAGTGCGAGGGCACGCTCACGGGCAGTAAGAGCGCGCGCTTGGCCCCGGCGGCCTTGGCGGCCTCGATGGCGCGCGCCACGGCGGTGGACGCACCTGCGATCACGACCTGACCGGGTGAGTTGAAGTTGACGGCGGCGAGCACCTCACCCTGGGCCTGCTCGGCACAGAGTGCCACGACCTGCTCATCGGCCAGCCCGAGCACGGCGGCCATGGCGCCCGCACCCGCCGGCACGGCCTCCTGCATGAAGCGCGCCCGATCGGACGCGAGCCGGATAGCCTCGGCAAAGCCTAGGGCACCCGCCGCGACCAGGGCGGTATACTCACCGAGACTGTGTCCGGCCATCAGGGTCGCCGGTGGACCGCCCGACTGCTGCCAGACGCGCCAGACGGCGATACCCGCGGCGAGCATCGCCGGCTGGGTGTTCTCGGTGCGATCCAGATCCTCCTTTGGGCCCCGGGTGACCAGCGACCAGAGATCGCGCCCGAGCGCGTCTGAGGCCTCCTCGAAGCTGTGCTTGACACTCGAATAGACCTCGGCGAGCGCGTCGAGCATGCCGACCGATTGCGAGCCTTGCCCGGGGAAGAAGACAGCCAGTGAGTGCGTCATAGGCCTTGCAGCATCCTTTGATCGTTGTGAGTGGTCGGTGATCGGGGCCAGGCGCCCGGCTCGGGCTGGACTCAATAGCGGACCAGCACCGAACCCCAGGTGAACCCGCCGCCGAAGGCCTCCATCAACAGCGTCTCGCCCCGCTGGATGCGCCCGTCACGCACCCCCTGATCGAGCGCCAGCGGGATCGAGGCCGAGGAGGTGTTGCCATGCTCGGCGACGGTCACGATCACGCGCTCCATCGGCAGATCGAGCTTGCGCGCCGTGGCCTGGATGATACGGATGTTGGCCTGGTGCGGGATCAGCCAGTCGATCGCGTCCTTGGTCAGCCCGTTGGCCTCCAGGGTCTCATCGACGATATGCCCGAGGGTGGTGACGGCGAAACGAAACACCTCGTTACCCTTCATCTCCAAAAAGGCGAGTTCCGGCCGACCATTGCCGTGACCGCCCGGGACCTGGAGCAGCTCGGCATAGGCGCCATCGGCATGGATATGGGTCGAGAGGATCCCAGGCTCGTCGTCCGCGCCCAGCACCACGGCGCCGGCCCCATCGCCGAACAGCACGCAGGTGGTGCGGTCGTTCCAATCGAGGAGTCGCGATAAGGTCTCGCTGCCGACCACCAGCACATGCCGGGCCGCGCCGGAGCGGATGTATTTGTCGGCCACGTCTAGGGCATAGACGAAACCGGCACAGACCGCCTGGAGATCGAAGGCCGGACAGCCATGCACGTCCAGACGTTGCTGGAGCAGACAGGCCGTGCTCGGGAAGAATTGATCGGGGGTGGTGGTTGCGACCAGGATCAGGTCCAGATCGGTCGGATGGAGGCCGGCGGCCTCCAGGGCTCGGCGTGCGGCGATCTCGGCCAGATCACAGCAGGTCTCGCCCTCGGACACCAGATGACGCCTCTCGATCCCGGTGCGTTCACGAATCCAGGCATCCGTGGTCTCGACGATCGCTTCCAGCTCGGCATTGGTCATGACCCGGCTGGGCAGATAGCCGCCGGTACCGAGGATGCGGGAGAATGTCATCAGGCCGATTCCCTGTACTGCTGAGTGCCGAGATGGCGCGCAACCTGATCGCCGATCCGCTGTGGGATGTTGGCGTGGATCTCCTTTTCGGCGATGTAGATCGCGTTCTCGAAGGCGACCTCGTCGGCGCTGCCGTGACTCTTGACCACGATGCCGCGCAGCCCCAGCAGACTCGCCCCGTTGTAGCGGCGCGGGTCCGTATCGCGGCGGAACTGTTTGAGGATCGGCAGCGCGACCAGACCGGCCAGACGGGTGAGCAGGTTGCGCTTGAACTGCGCCGAAAGCGAGTGAGCGATGAACTTGGCCACGCCCTCGCTGCTCTTGAGCGCGACATTGCCGACGAAACCGTCGGTGACGACGACGTCCAGATCATCGAGATAGATGCCATTGCCCTCGACATAGCCGACATAGTTGAGCGGACTTTGAGTCAGCAACTCATGGGCCTGCTTGACCTGCTCGTTGCCCTTGATCTCTTCCTGCCCGATGTTGAGCAGGGCGACCCTGGGCCGAGGGATGCCGTCGACGGCCGCGACCAGCTCGCTACCCATGACGGCGAACTGGAACAGATGCTCGGCAGTGCAGTCGACGTTGGCGCCGAGATCGAGCATGCGGGTGTGGCCGTGGAGCGAGGGCATGGCGGTACAGATGGCCGGGCGGTCGATGTGCGGCAGGGTCTTGAGCACGAAACGCGCCGTGGCCATGAGGGCACCTGTGTTGCCGGCGCTGACGCAGGCCTGGGCCTCGCCGTCCTTGACCAGATCGATGGCCACCCGCATCGAGGAATCCTTCTTGCCGCGCAAGGCCTTGGAGGGCGACTCGTTCATCCCGACCTCCTGGGTCGTATGGCGGATGCGCAGACGGTCGCGCGGTGCGTGGCCGAGCAGCGAGAGGATACGTGCCTCATCGCCGACCAGGATCAGATCGACATGCGGATTGTCGGCCAGATAGCGCAGGGCCGCCGGGACCACGACCTGGGGGCCGTGATCCCCACCCATAGCGTCCAGGGCGATCGTGCAATGGGGGCGCGCGGTACTGGACTCGATGCGCTCGTCCCTGGATTGGACGACGCTGAAACGGCCCGGTGCCGACATCACTCGGTCCGATCCAGAACCTTACGGCCACGATAGAAACCGTCGGCCGTGACATGATGACGGCGATGGGTCTCGCCGCTAGTCGGATCGACCGATAGGGTCGGCTTGCTCAAGGCATCGTGCGAACGGCGCATGCCGCGCTTGGACGGTGTCTTGCGATTCTGTTGGACGGCCATTTGGTACTCTCCAGTGTGGGAGGTGAGCGGAATCCGGACGCCCCCCGGTCGTGTGTCAAAATCTAACCTTGCTTCAGGCATTTGAGGACGGCGAATGGATTGGGCGCTCGCTCCAGTCCCTCAGCGCACAGGCGATCCAGTTTGTGCGTCGAGTCAACTGCGCTGCTGACTGGCTCAGGCGCTTGACACTCGCCGATCGGATGTCGCGGAAACAGAGGGATTGCGAGCAGGAGCTCGTCCTCGATGAGATCGAAAGGATCGAGACTATCGCCTGCCACCACCAGCCTCTCATAATGGCCCTCGGACGCCCCGGCGCTCGGCTCGGCCCTGACCAGATGCAGCGCCAAGGGCGTGTCCAGTTCGAGCTGAAGATCGCTCAGACAGCGCTGACAGAGTAGTCGCAGCCGCATCCGTGCCCAACCTTCGATGACGACCCTTCGCTGCGCGTCGCGTCTGAAATCGAGTCGGTAGGCAACACGTGCCGCTGCATCGAGGATCCCGACATCGAGCAGTCTGGGAAAACGCGCCAAGGGCAACTCACCCGCAAACGACAGACCGCTCTTGGCGGCGCGCCAGGGGTCGATATGATCAGGGAGGAGGGGCAACATAAGCGGTGAAGTCTATCCGATGGCCAAGATCACCGTCAATCATATGACCCTGGAAACGCTGAAGCTCGCGCATAAAAAAATACCCCACCGCCCACACGGACCGAAGTCGGCAGCGGCGAGGTATGGGATGGGGTGAACGCGCTCTGCCCTGGAGTCGATCCGACCAGCGTCGTTCCTGTTATGGTGCGTGATTGTCGCGTGTCATTCCTCGGACGGGTCAAGAAATCCGAACCGAGGGGTCTCCTCGTCTTCTTCTCTAAGAAATAGTCTGCTCGTCTGCGCGATCGATGATCAGTAATTTCAATTGCCTGCATTGAGAAATTACAGTAGCCGAGACACCCGACAGGGGCTATCCGTAGGATCACTCAGGAGCCGCTGAACACCCTTGTATTCAGGCGTCAGGCGCCATTCGCAGTCTGGCGCGCGGCGCTTGATTGGCAGATGGCCGACATCCGGCACAATTCGGCCAGGTTGGCGGCGCCCATTTTCTCCATCATCCGCGCGCGGTGGTTCTCGACGGTGCGCGGGCTGATGCCGAGCTGGCGCGCGATGTCCTTATTGGTCAGGCCGCGGGTGGTCAGGGTCAGAACCTCATACTCACGCGGGGTCAGCTGCCGGAGGCGTTTGAGGATGTCGTGTTCGGTGGCGGCCTCCTCGCGTCGTCGGCGATCCTCGGCGAAGGCATCCTCGATGCGTTGGAGTAGGCGCTCGGTGCTGGCAGGCTTTTCGAGAAAATCAATCGCGCCCGCCTGAATGGCGCGCACCGTGGTTGGCACATCGCCAAAGGCCGAAAGAAAGATGATCGGCAGGAGCGCGCCGCGCTCCAGCAGCTCAGTCTGGAGTTCCAGACCTGTCATTTCCGGCATGCGCTGGTCGAGCACCAGACAGCCGCGCGCGTCGGGCGAGAAGTTTGCCAGAAAGTCACTCGGCGAGGGAAAGCTAAGGACACGATGGCCGGCCAACTCCAGGATCAAGGTCAAGGAATCCCGCATCCCCGGGTCGTCATCGACCAAAAACACGGTTTGAAATTCAGTCATGATCCCCAGGCCTATCTGGAGCAACAGCACGCATCCGCCAAAGATCCACTTAAGGAAACGCTGATTTATTCTGTTTGCGGCTAAAGTTACTCCTACAACCCATTGATTGTGCGGGAGCGGCTTGAGCCGCGATTCGGGGAGACGCGATTGATTCAGTGTTTCCCTAAACCGTTTTCGGGTGAGACTACGTATAGCATGTTAGTTTTCTGTGTGAAACGACCGCTGATCGGTTCGATTCAGCGAAGCGACAGACGGATGATCCCGGCGGGGATCAACCGGCCATCGACTCAGGATTGGGCGACGAACGACACCCGCCGGCGCCAAGGCTGGGGCGCATGAGTCGGGAGACGCGCGCCTTCATCGCGGTCGGCTCGAACATCGAGCCTGAGCGTCACATCGCGCTTGGGCTTGCGGCATTGAACGGGATCGAGGCAACCCGGCTCACAGCGGTCTCGTCCTGGTATCGCACCCGCCCCTGGGGGCTGGAGGCGCAGGCGGAGTTCATCAATCTGGTGGTGGAGGTCTGGACCCGCCTGGCGCCCGCGGCCCTGCTGGCCGCGACCCAGACAATCGAGACGCGGTTGGGGCGGGTACGCACCCAGGTCAATGGTCCGCGCACCCTCGATCTCGACCTCCTGCTGTATGCCGAACGGATCGAGGACAGGCCCGATCTAAAGCTCCCGCATCCGGGTCTGCTGCGGCGCGACTTCATGCTGATCCCCCTCATGGAGATCGCGCCCGAGTTCATACACCCCGAGCGCGGACGTCCGATCGCCGAGCTGACCGATGAGATCCGTTACCGGCAAATCATCGCGCGGATTTCGGATCGCGCTCAGGCGCGCGGATAGAGTTCGGGGAGCGGCGATTCGCGATCCGATGGGCTCGAATGAGTCGTGCCGAGATGCGGCTCCAGTCGCCTCCAGGCCGCCTCGCCATCCCAAGGGGTGCCAGGGGGGGCATAGATGGCGCGGTCGATGGCACGCAGGAGATCGCGCACCTCTGGATCGTCGAAGCAGGCAGCGACGGCCTCCAGTCCGGTTGGGTTTTGATCAGGCCAGCGGGCGCGCGCCCAGTCGATGAGGGCGGCACGCGCGGCGCGCGGATCCTGGGCGAGACAGGCGTCATGCAGGGCGCGCCGGGCCGGTTCGAGTCGGTTGGCGGCCGGCGGCGGTGCCGGGGGGACATGAGTGACCCTCGGGTCGCTCGCCCGGGCGCGGCGTTCGCGGTGCCAGAGATAGAGTGTCAGCCCCCAGCCGGCGACGAGCAGGACGATCAGCGCCAGCCAGGGCCAGAGTCCTCGGACCTGGTCGGTGTCGGACCTTGGGCGCGGCTCGGAGGCGGGCGTTGCGTCCGATTCCGGTTTGGGCGCCGGGGCAGGCGAGGTGTTGTCGACCATCGGCAAACTGGCGCCGGACGCGCCTCCAGGCGCGGGCGCGACCTCGAAGGTCCGCGCCGGGATCACGGCGACCTGGGCCCGATCCGCGCGCGTATCCCACCAGTGGAGCCGGATCTCGGGGAGGGTCAGAGGGCCGGGGCGAGTCGGGACGAGTGCAAACTTGAGGGTCTTGATCGCTGTCGGCGCCGGACCGTCAGTGAGGTCCTCGCCATGCGGCTGGTCGGGATAGACCTGGACGCCATCGAGCGCACCCAGGGTGAGATCCGGCAGTTGCGCCGCGCTCGTCCCCTCGGCGGTGATGCTGAGGGTGCGGGTGATCGGCGCACCGACCTGGAAGAGGGGCGGGTTTGGCGTCCATTCATCGCTGAGCTTAAGCGAGCTGGCCGGTAACCAGTGGGCACCGGGGTAGGCCGCCGGTTGGGGTCGGACCTTAAGCTCGAGGTCGCGCGCGCGCTCGACTAGGCGCCGTCCGGAAGGGGTGGCGCCCGGCAGCGCTGGGAGGCCCTGGAAGAGTCGCCCACCAAAGGCGCGATCCAGCTCGGCAAAGGGGTCCTGGGACGCGCCTTGACGCGGATCCTCCACCCAGGCCTCGAGGCGCGGCGACCTCAGGGTGATCGACCCGCTGCGCTGGGGGGTGATCCTGTAACGGCGCTCGATGACGCGATAGACCTGGCCGGCACGGGTCTCGTTATAGGCGCGGTCCTCGCCCAGACGCTGCACGGTGGCACCCTCGACCTCGGGTTCGGAGAGCACGGCGCGCTGCGGGGGCTGGCGATAATAGACCCTGACCCGGTAGGTGAGGGGTTGCAGGACATAGGGGGTGGTGGTCTCGACCTCGGACTCGACGAAGAGTGTCTTGGAGCCGGGCTGATCCGTCTGTATGGACCTGTCCCTGATCCCACCCGACTCCACGACCTCGATACTCAACGGTTGGCTCATGTCGCGTCCGGCCCGGATCGCCGGGATTGTCAGCTGACCGGCCCGCTTGGGCGCCAGCTGCAGGCTCCACTGGCGACTGTGCGAGATGCGTCCGTTGATGATGCTGGTGATCTGGCTCTGACCACGGCTCAGGATGTCAAAGTCCGACTCCAGGGGCACAAAATCCGGCTCGGCGTTCAGGTCACCCTCGGCAGTGAGCCTGAGCTCCAGTACCTCGCCCAGTTCTAGGCGCTGACGGTCGACCTGAACGCTCAAATCAGCCGCCAGGGCTGAGGACGACAAGATCAGCCACAGGAACGCCAGTCGGATCGCCTGTCCAGATCGGTATGTCATCACGGTCACTGACCCTCGCGACGTAGATGTTGTAGAAGAAAACGCTGGCGCAGCAGCCCGGCTGGGTCGTCTGGCACCTGACGCAGACGGGCCTCCATGACCTGCTCGCGCTCACGCTCCTCGGGCGAGCGGTGGTCCGGGCCCGCGGATGCAGCCCTTGGCGCATTCGGTGACTCATCCGACTTCGCTTGAGTCGGCTTGGCACCGGCTCGCTGCCTCGTTTCAGAATCCGGCCCCGCTGGCCGATCATCGAGGGCGCTGTCTTCCGGCGACAGCTTAGCGGCGTCCGGTTTTGTCTCCGTCTGTTCGGCGCGTTCCCGGCTCGGACTGGAATCGGCCTCGGCGTCGGGTTCGGATGATCGATTCTGACTCGCCCCCTGAGATTCATTGGGTTTCGTCTCACTGGACTCGGACGCATCGGGCTTCATGGCATCGGGTTCTTGAGCGCCGGGCTCAGACGCCTTCGGCTTCGAAGTATCGGATGGCTCGGATGTCGATGAGGATTTCTGGCCTTTTCCGGATGGGTCGTCCTGAGACTGGCCGTTTTGAGTGCGGTCGTTTCGGGGCGAGGACTGATCGAGTAGTCGGCGCACCAGTTCCAGATTGTGGCGCGCGTCGGACTGATTGGGGTCTTGTTGGAGCACGCGCTCATAGGCCGCCGCCGCCTCTTCGAGCCGCCCCAGACGCGCGAGCGCGTTACCGCGATTGTACTCGGCTGTGACCCCGGTCAGTCCATCGAGCGCATCGAGTGCCTGTTGGAATCGACCGGCGCGATAGTGGGCCGCCGCGCGCCAAGCGGGGTCGCTGAAGCGCTCCGCGGCCGCGTCGGGACGTCCGGCGGCCAGTTCACGCATGCCCTGCTGATCGGCACGCCACCAGAGATCGTCCCAGCCGAACGCCAGCGCCGGATCAGGCGGTATCAGCAGCACAGCCGCCAACACCGGAACCAGCCAGCCGCGCCGAAACGCCAGCGCCGCCAGCGGCAGCAACAGCAGGATCAGCCAGGGGCCTTCCTCGCGCCAGCGATCCGTGGTCAAGGATGACGCCTCGATGGTACGCTCGGGGCGCGGCGCGGCCGCGATCAAGGCCTGCGTATCGTCCGTGCCCACGCTGGCCTCTAGATAACGTCCCTCGCCGACCCGAGCCAGCTCGCGCAGTCTGTCGCGTTCCAAACGGGCGATCTGGAGCGCACCTGTACCATCCTGCTCGAAGCCACCCCCGCGACGCGGCACGGGCGCGCCCTCCAGGGTACCGACCGCCAGCACCGAGAGTCGGTGTCCGGCCTCGGCCAGACGACGCGCTGACTCCAGCGATCCGGCCGGGTTTCCGACCCCATCCGTGATCAGGATCACATGCCCTGCCCCACCGCCGGCACGCCTGAGCAGCTCGCCGGCTCGCTCCAGCGCGCGATCGGTGCGACGTGACCCAGGAACCGGGACGAGATCGGTCGCAAGCAGCGGCACCTGGGCGGCGATGGTGTTGGCATCGGCCGTCAAGGGCGAGACCACGAAGGGCTCGGGACCAAAGGCGATCAGGCCGACCTGTCCCTCGCGCAGGGCCTCAAGCAGGTCCAGGGTCTCGAAGCGGGCACGCCCCAGACGCGAAGGCGGGACATCGGTGGCATCCAGGCTCGGTGAGAGATCGAGGAGGATCACCGAACGCGCCCCCAGGCTGAAGACCGGTTGTGGGAGCTGACGCCAGGCTGGTCCGGCGAGCGCGACCACCAGGATCAGCCAGCCGACGCCGAGCAGCACCAGCGGCCAGCGGTGGGCACGCTCGCCCTCGCCGACCAGCAGGGGCGGCAGCAGATGCGGATCGACGACCCGCGACCAGATCTCGGCGCTCGCCCGAAGGTGCCACAGCCGCCACAGCAGCCAGGCGATCGGGATCAGGGCCAGGAACCAGAGTGGTCGTAGAAACAGCATGGGCTGGAATCAGTGCAGGCGGTTGGTGATTGCCCTGGGAAGACGGATCGGGCTTCCCTGGTGGAGAACGACCAATAACAGCGACAAAATCAGCGCCAAGGCGGCAGGCCAGACAAAGAGCGCCCGTTGTGGGCGATAGAGACGCTGCTCGCGTTTGCTTGGCTCCAATCGGTCTAGCTCCGCATAGACGGACTCCAGTTCCTGCCGGCTACCGACGGCAAAATAGCGCCCGCCAGTGATGACGGCGATGCGTTCGAGTGTGGCCGGATCAAAGTCGCTCGCCTGACGCAGCAGACGCATCCCGAACAGCGAGCGCACACCCAGTTCTCCGCCACCGATGCCGATGGTATAGACGCGCACGCCGGCCTGGACCGCCAGCTCAGCGGCCTCCAGCGGATCGAGCACCCCGGCGGTATTGGCGCCATCGGTCAACAGGATCAGGACACGCTGGCCCTCGGGCTGTTCGCGCAGACGCTTGACCGCCAGCCCGATGGCGTCACCGATCGCCGTCTCGCGCCCGGCCAGCCCGATGGCGGCCTCGCGCAGCATGGCGGCGACCGTGGTGCCATCGAAGGTCAGGGGCGTCTGGAGATAGGCGCGGGTACCAAAGAGGATGAGCCCGAGCCGGTCGCCCGCGCGGCGCTCAATGAAGGCCGAGGCGACCGCTTGAACCACGGCCAGACGCGAGACCGGGCGTCCGTCAAGCTCGTAGTCCTCCTGCTCCATGCTCCCCGAGACATCGATCGCCAGCATCAGATCGCGTCCGGCCAAGGGCATCGGGATCGGCTCCCCGACCCACTGCGGACGCGCCGCCGCCAGCACCAGCAGCCCCCAGACGAGCAATGCGATCAGCTGATGCCAGCGCGATCCTAAGAATGCCTGGGATGAAGCCCCGATCTCAGGGGCAACCCCGACTCGGATCGGGAAGCACAGTGCCGGGCCACCTTCAGTGCGCGCCGGGGGTAGCAACCAGCGCACCAGCCAGGGGAACGGCAGGACCAACAGGATCCAGGGCCAGTCAAGCGTGATCATCGTTTTTCATCGACAGCGGCGCCGACCGCGATCCAGCGCTCGACCAACTCGGCCAGTGGCTCGACCTCGAGGTCGATCTGGTCGGCGGGGCGATGGGCCGACTCGACCAGCACGCGACCAACACCCTTGCTGAAGGCGCCAGCACCACCGGTCGCATCCAGAAAGGCCAGCCAGTCCTCCCCGACCAGACCTGCGACCTGGGCGCGCGGGTAACGCGCCAGGGCCAGACGCCGCAACAGATGCGACAGCTCGGCCAGATAACGCCGCCGATCGCCATGGACCGCCAGCTCGCGCCCCAGCCGCGCGAGTTCGCGTCGCGCCGCCCGCTGGACGGAGGCTCGGCTTCGCCGACGCCACCAAGGGCGCACGACCAGAACCAGTGCGATCAGAACCACCGCCACCAGCCACCAGCCCGGTGCCGGCGGCCACCAGGAGACCGGCTCGGGCAGATGCCAGTCACGCAGATCGGCCAGCGGATCCGTGGTCATGACGCGCGTCTCGCCGCCGTAATCGCGCGCCGCGCCCCGAGCGCCAGTGCCAAGGCCGGTCCGACGGGGTCGGCGGTCGACAGCCTGAGCCAATGCGCGCCATGCCGGCGTGCCAGCTGTTCTAGCAACACCAGCCGTCGTTCGAACGCCGCCTGATAGCGCATTCGCGCCACGCCGCTGGTCAGATCCAGGATCCCGCGTCGCCCCCCTATCAGCACCGGATAGCGTCCGGCGGGCGGCGCCTTGGCCTCGATCGGATCATAGACCAACACCAGCAGCAGTTCGCTCTTCGCGGCCAGGCGCGCGATCCAAGTGCCATCCGATCCGTCCAGATCGGCGAAGTCGCTGATGAGCGCGATCAGGCTCCCCGGACGCACCAACGCGGCCAGAGAGGACGCGGCTGCCGCCAGGCCGGTCCAACCGCCCTCCTCCGTCAACGGATCGAAAGGCGTGGCCAGACGTTCGAGCAGCGGCAGCAGACCCGCGCCGCGCGCCGCCGGGCGCCGCTCCAGATGACGCGCCTCGTCGAACACCAGGCCACCGACCCGATCACCACGATCGACCGCCGCCCAGCCGAGAAGCGCCGCCACCCGCGCTGCGACCACGGATTTGAAGACCACGCGCGTCCCGAACCGCATCGAAGGTCCCTGATCGACCAGCAGCCACACCGGGCGCTCGCGCTCCTCGCGAAACAGCTTTACATGCGGCGTGCCTGCACGCGCCGTCACGCGCCAATCCATGTTGCGCGGATCGTCGCCCGGCAGATAGACGCGCGACTCGTCGAACTCCATGCCGCGCCCACGAAAGCGCGACAGATGTCCGCCGCTACGGGTGGCCAGTACCCGACCACGCGGGGCCAGATCCAGCCGTCGCGCCTGGGCACGGAGCGCGATGAGCGCCTTGAGATCGGCGCAGAGGCCTGCTTGAGTCCGGTCGTTCGAATCCGCCATGCCCAAGCCTCGCTCAGGGTGCCGGGACGTGCGCCAGCAGCGCCTGGATGAAGTCGTCCGGTCGACGCCCCTCGGCCTCGGCCTCGTAAGACAAGAGCACCCGATGGCGCAGCACATCGGGCAGGAGCGTCTGGATATCCTCGGGCGAGACGAAGTCGCGTCCCGCGAGCCAGGCACGGGCGCGCGCGCAGCGGTCGAGCGCGATGGTCGCCCGTGGACTGGCGCCGAATCTCAGCCAGCCGTCGAGCGCGCGCGCATAGGCGCCGGGGCGGCGCGTGGCCATCACCAGATGCACTAGATAGTCCTCGACCTCGGGGGCCAGGTAGAGCTCCAGGATCGCCCGCCGCGCCGCAAAGACCTCGGCCTGGGTCAGGACCAGCCTGGGCGTATCGTCCGGCACAGACCGTGCCCGATCGCGATTGAGCCGCAGGATGGCGCGCTCGGTCTCCAGATCGGGGTAATCGACGCGCACATGCAGCAGGAAGCGATCGAGCTGGGCCTCGGGCAGCGGATAGGTGCCCTCCTGCTCGATCGGGTTCTGGGTGGCCATGACCAGAAAGAGCTCGGGCAGCGGGTAGGTCTCGCGCCCAACCGTGACCTGACGCTCACCCATGGCCTCTAGCAGCGCCGACTGCACCTTGGCCGGGGCGCGGTTGACCTCGTCGGCGAGCAGCAGGTTGTGGAAGATGGGACCGCGATCGAAGCGAAAGCTGCCGTCGTGCGGGCGGTAGATCTCGGTTCCGGTGAGATCGGCCGGCAAGAGATCGGGTGTAAACTGGATGCGATGGAAGTCGCCCTCCAGCCCGGCGGCGAGCTGCTTGACCGCCGTGGTCTTGGCCAGACCCGGGGCCCCCTCGACCAAGAGATGCCCATCGGCCAGTAGGGCGATCAGCAACCGCTCGATCAGGCCCTGTTGCCCGAGGACGGCACGTGCGATCTGATCGCGCAGTGCCGCGAAACGCCGGGCCAGAGCGGCTTGGCCATTCGTCCGGGCGTCCGCGCCCTTGTTCAAGTCCCCCTTGTTCGAGTCCAGGTTGGGGCTTTGTTCCAAGGCTCGCCTCCTCATAGATCTCACACGCCTGCGACCCCCGGCCAGCGGCTATGGATGGCCGATCGGGACATTAGATTTGCAGGTTTTATCGAGCGACGCGGTTAAAACTTTTTAAGGTCGATGAATTGTGGATGACACGCCCGCCCCCTATCCTGGTTCGGCCATCCCAGCTCCACAACAGAGGACGACACCATGATCCGATCCAATCGGATCGCCGCTTGCGCCATCGCCGCGCTCTTTGCCGGCGCATCCTTCACCACACGTGCCTGGTGGGGCGGCCCTGGCGATGGCAACGGCCTCTGGGACAACAGAGGCGACATGTTCGGCGATGGCTATGGCGACTTCAACATGAATATGAGCGGCGGCGGACGCGGTTATGGCCGTGCCTACAATCGCGGCTATGGCTATGGCGTTCCCTACGGCGGCTATGGAATGCCCTATGGCGCGGTTCCGCCCCAGATGCCCGCTGCTCCTGCCCAACGACAAGCGACCCCAAGCCGTGAGATCTGGCCCTCCCAGTGAGCGGTCTGGCCGCGAGCGATCGCGTCCACATTGAAAAGACGCCTCGGGCTCTTCCCGAGCCGAGGCGTTTGGCCTGCCGGAGACGATGCACCCTGGCGGCTAGAGGCCGAGCATCTTTTCCAGATAGTGGATGTTGGCGCCGCCGGCCAGGAAGCCACCATCGCGCATGATCGAGCGATGGAGCTTGATATTGGTGTTGATGCCCTCGATGACCGTCTCGCGCAGGGCATTGCACATGCGCGCGATCGCCGCTTCGCGATCCTCACCATGGGCGATGAGCTTGCCGATCATCGAATCATAGTGACAGGGCACGGTATAGCCTGAGTAGATATGGGTATCGATCCGTACCCCAGGACCGCCCGGGGCATGGAAATCGGTGATCTTGCCCGGACTGGGCAAGAAGGTGTCTGGGTGCTCGGCGTTGATGCGACACTCGATGGCATGTCCGCGCATCTGGATGTCTTCCTGCCGATAGCGCAGCGGCTCGCCGGCGGCAATCAGGATCTGCTCCTTGACGATATCCACCCCCGTGACCATCTCGGTGACCGGATGCTCGACCTGGACGCGGGTGTTCATCTCGATGAAATAGAACTGCCCGTTTTCATAGAGGAACTCGAACGTCCCCGCCCCGCGGTAGCCGATCGAACGACAGGCCGCGGCGCAGCGCTCGCCGATCGCACGGCGCTGTTCCTCGGTGATCCCGGGCGCGGGCGCCTCTTCCACCACCTTCTGATGCCGCCGCTGCATCGAGCAGTCGCGCTCGCCGAGATGGATGGCATTGCCCATCTGGTCGGCCAGGACCTGGAACTCGATATGACGCGGGTTTTCCAGATATTTCTCTAGATAGACCGTATCGTTATTGAAGGCCGCCGCCGCCTCGGCCTGGGTGAGGGCGATCGCGTTGAGCAGGGTCGCCTCCGAGTGCACCACGCGCATCCCGCGCCCACCACCGCCTCCGGACGACTTGATCATGACCGGATAGCCGATCTCGCGCGCGATCTCGAGTGTCCGCTTTTTGTTGTCGTCGATCGGACCGTCGGAGCCGGGCACGCAGGGCACGCCAGCGGCCTTCATGGCCGCGATGGCCGAGACCTTATCGCCCATGAGCCGAATGGTCTCGGGACGCGGGCCAATGAAGATGAAGCCCGACTTCTCGACCCGCTCGGCGAAGTCGGCGTTTTCCGACAGAAAGCCATAGCCGGGATGGATGGCCACCGTGTCCGTGACCTCGGCGGCGCTGATGATGGCCGGGATATTGAGATAACTCTGGAGCGCTGGGGCCGGGCCGATGCAGACCGACTCATCGGCCAGCAGCACATGCTTGAGATCGCGATCGGGCTCGGAGTGGACGGCGACCGTCTTGATGCCGAGCTCACGACAGGCACGCAGGATGCGCAGCGCGATCTCACCCCGGTTGGCGATCAGAACCTTCTCGATCATGGCGGGCATGATGGCAGACCTCAGTCGATCAGGAACAGCGGCTGGTTGTACTCCACCGGCTGTCCGTTCTCGACCAGGATGCGCCTGACCGTCCCTGCGTACTCGCTCTCGATCTGGTTGAGGATCTTCATCGCCTCGATGATGCAGAGCGTATCGCCCGGCTTGACCGTCTGCCCCTCCTCGACGAAGGGTTTGGACGTCGGCGAGGGCGCGCGATAGAAGGTCCCGACCATGGGTGAACGCACCAGGTGACCAGTGGTTTGGTCCTCGTCCTCGTCATCTACCGACTGGGCGGTCGGTGTGGCGACCGGCGGCGGGGCGGTGCCCACCGTGGGCATCGGCATCCCCGGGGGTAGGTAGAAGGGCATCGCCGTACCGCCGCTCGGTTGGCGGCTGATGCGCACCGATTCCTCGCCCTCGTGGATCTCGATCTCGGTGACATCGGATTGTCCCAACAGCTCGATCAGCTTCTTGACCTTGCGAATGTCCATGGTGTCAGTGGTTCTCGTTCGTTGGATCCTGGGCCAGTCGACCGAGCGCGGCGCTTAGCGCCAGCGCATACCCCTCGGCCCCGAGCCCGCAGATCACGCCCACCGCGATGTCGGAGAAATAGGAGTGGGTGCGGAAGGGCTCGCGGGCGTACACGTTCGACAGGTGTACCTCGATGAAGGGGATGGCCACGGCCAGCAGGGCATCGCGCAAGGCGACGCTGGTGTGGGTAAAGGCAGCCGGATTGATGAGGATGAACTGCACCCCATCGCGCCCAGCCTGATGGATGGTCTCGATCAGGACGTGCTCGGCGTTGCTCTGCACGAAGGTCAATTCATGGCCGGCTTCCCGGGCCATGGCCACAAGCCGGTGCTCGATGTCGGCCAGGGTGGCGCGCCCATAGTGACCGGGTTCGCGGGTGCCGAGCAGATTGAGATTGGGTCCGTTCAGGACCAGGATCGAGGCCATGGCGCCAATCGCTTGCAGACCAAAGAAGATAAGGAGACGCATCATTGCCATCCGGAGGAAATCGGCGGCAAATCATGCCAAATTGTGCGGATTTCGCAGGATCTTGTCCAGCAAGGATCAGGGTGTGCGTGAGACGTGCGGTCCATCCTTCACGAGCAGCGAGTCCAGGTAATGGGTCAGTTCCTCGGTGCTCAGTTCGCCGATCTGACTGTGGACACGCCGCCCATGCCGATCGAAGATCAGGGTGAAGGGCAGCACTTCGAGCCGGTTGCCGAGTCTCACCGAGAGTTCGAGCACCTCGGGCGTGGCGATCAGGAGCGGATAATTGACCGGGTGCGCGGCGACGAAGGCGCGCACCTCCTCGACCCGATCGACGGCGATGCCGACAAACTGTACGCCGGATTCGCGCAGCCGTTCCTGAGCCTCGACGAACCTCGGGATTTCGGACAAACAGGGCGGACACCAGGTGGCCCAGAAGTTGACCACCAGCACCTTGCCGGCCCAGGCACTGCTGGAGACCTGGCGTCCTTCAAGGTCTTGCAAACGCAAATCGGGCAGGGTGTCGAGCGACTCGTTTGGGCGCTCGGCCTGTCCGCCGCTGTTGGTGCCCTCGACATCGATCCAGTGCTGACCGACGATGGCCGCCCCGATACTGATACCAGCGGCAAGCACAGTGACCAGGATGACTTTCAAGGCTTTCATGGCGCAACCTGACGCAGATGACGGGCGAAGGGTTCGGCGGGTTTGAAGCCCACCAGACGAAAGTGGGTCAGTTCCCGACCCGCGCGATCGAAAAACAGGATCGCCGGAGGTCCAGGCAGACCGAAACGACCCTGGATCAGGGCGCGATCCTCGGCATCGTTGGCCGTGACGTCGGCCTGGAGCCGAACGAAGCGCCTCAGCTCGGCCATCACGGACGGATCGCTGAAGGTGTAACGCTCCATCTCTTGGCAGGAAACACACCAGTCGGCATAGAAGTCAAGCAGCACCGGTTGGCCGTCCGACCGCGCCTGAGCGAGCTCGCGCTCCAGGTCGGCCACGGATTTGATGCGTTTGAACCCGAGCTGCTCGACCCCGCCCCCAGGGATCAGCCCCCGCAGCGGCTGGAGCGTGTCGCGCCCGCCGGCCGCGGCGCCGATCAGCATGAGCGCGCCATAGATCAGCAGCACCAGACCTAGCCCCTTCCATAGCTTGAACCAGGCATTCGCGCCTGGCTGGAGCTGGTTGAGTGCGCCCATATAGACTGCCGAGCAGATCAGCAGCAGCGCCCAGAGCACCATCGCGAGCGCCGGCGGCAGGAGGCGTTCGAGCATCAGGATCGCCACACCCAGCAGCGCCACACCGAACACGGCCTTGACGGTATTCATCCAGGCCCCAGCGCGTGGTAGATAGCGACCGACCGAGGTGCCGATGAGGATCAGGGGCACACCCATGCCGAGACTGAGTGCAAACAACGCCAACCCGCCGAGCAGTGCATCCCCGGTGTGGCCGATGTAGATCAGCGCCCCGAACAGCGGCGGTGCCACGCAAGGCCCCACGATCAGGGCCGAGAGCAGACCCATGATGGCCACACCGATCAGGGTCCCGCCCTGCTGACGGTTGCTCAGCTCGGCAAGCTTGGATTGCAGGCTGGAAGGCAATTGCAGCTCGTAGAAACCGAACATCGACAGCGCCAGTCCCACGAACACCAGGGCAAAGGCGGTCAGGATCCAGGGATTCTGAAAGGCGGCCTGGAGATTGGCCCCCAATAGTCCGGCGAGCACGCCGACGAGGGTATAGGTCAGGGCCATCGCCAGCACATAGACCAGCGACAGCACGAACGCCTTGCGCGTGGTCAGCCCCGCGCCCTGGCCGGCGATGATGCCCGAGAGGATCGGGATCATCGGAAAGACGCAGGGCGTGAAGGCCAAGAGCAACCCGAAACCGAAGAAGACGGCGATGATCACCCACAGCCCCTCGCCGGCGAGCACGGCGGCGATTCGGTCCTGTTCGGAGACCGGCGGGCCGCTCCCGCCTGGGTCATTGACCGGCGCGGCCTGCACGATTGCCGCATCCTCCGCAACCGACTGGCTCGTCGTCATCGTCGCGGCATCGGCCAGCGTGGCCGGCGCTTCGGGCAGATTGAGCGTGATACGCCGGCTCTGCGGCGGATAGCAGATCCCGATCTCGGCACAACCCTGATATTTGACGATCAGGGTTGCTGTGATCGGCGCAGTCGTTACGCGCTGGAGCTGCACGGTCAGATCCAGTCGGCCCTGATGGATCTCGACATCGCCGATGGAGCCGTCGGGCAATACCGAATCATGCTTGAGCGTGCCCGCCGGACGTTCGATGGTACCGAGCGCGACATCCGGCGAATCGACGAGCGCGATCTCGATCAGATCGGCATAGAGATAGGTTCCGGGCGCGATGTCCCAGGTGAGCCGAACGCGATCGGGCGCCTCGACCTCGGCCTGCACGCGAAAGGCCTGCTCGACCTCGGGGATGTCCTCCGTGCCAGACAGACCGCGAGCCGGCGGCACTGAGGTCAGCAGATCGGCCAGACGACGCGGTTTGTCCCCGGTCGTCGCCGGGGCAGCGACGGGGAGTCTGGCTGCCGGCTCGGGCAACGCCAGCGTCAGTGTCTCACGATGCGGCGGGTAGCAGAATCCGGCGTCGGCGCACCCCTGTGAATCGATCCGCAACCTCAGACGATTGTCCGAGTCCGGTGCGCGCGTGATCGGTAGATCGACCACCAGGCGCCCACGGTAGATCTCGACCTCGCCGAAGAACTCGTCCTGTTTGATCTCGGCCTCGGGCAGGACCGCCGTGCCGAGCCTGATGCCAGGCGTCTCGGAGTCGAACCTGAGCTTGCTCTTGTAGAGATAGTAACCGTCCGCCGTATCCCAGACGACGCGCACCGCTTCCGGCCCGATCACCTCGGCGCTGACCGGAAACGCCTGCTCCTGGCTCAGGAAGTCATCGGCCAGGGCTTGAGTACCGTCCAAGGCCGCCACCAGCCACAGCCACGCCCCGGCCAAAAACCACGGTCGCTTCACGAGTCCTGCTCCACGGCGTTCACGCATTCGCTCACCCAATTCAGATAGTCGCTCGACCCCGAGACGATGGGGAGGGCGATGATCTCCGGTACCTCGTAGGGATGCAACAGGCGCAGCCGGTCAGTGAGCGGCTCGACACGCGCCTCGACGGTCTTGATCAGCAGCAGCACCTCCGAGTCACGCTGGATACATCCCTCCCAACGATAGATCGAGATCAGGCCAGGCAGCAGATTGACACAGGCAGCCAACCGCTCCTCGACCAGGGTCTCGGCCAGACCCAGGGCCGTGTCTCGGTCGGGACAGGTACAGAGGATCAAACGATGCGGCAACGACATAGACGGTAAACTCGATCTTGCTTGGACTGGATCTCGCCGACAGGTTAAGGTTTCGGCCAACCGTCGGAGTCGACGAACGACCGACTCTGACCGCGCCGACCGCGATAGATTCCATCTTCTGAAAGCCCAGTCATCCAACGGAGCCCCCATGGTGCCACTGCTGTTATTGCTCTTCATCGGCTTGCCGCTGACCGAGCTCTATGTCCTGATTCAGGTTGGCGCCAAGATCGGCGCCCTCTCGACCATCCTGCTCTCGATCCTGACCGCTGTCATCGGCGTCTGGCTGGTTCGCCATCAGGGCTTCGGTATCCTCATCCGGATGCGCGACCTGCTCGAGCGTGGCGCGGTGCCCGCCATCGAGCTACTGGATGGGGCGCTGGTCCTCGTCGCCGGACTCTGCCTGATCCTGCCCGGTTTCTTGACCGACAGTCTAGGCTTCCTGCTCCTGATCCCACCGCTACGCCACCGGCTGATCGAGCACTACATCCAGCTCCAGTCCATGCACCTGCAAGCGTCCGGTAAGGTCTGGACCGAGACCCGGGTGATCGAGGGCGAGTTCCGCCGCGACGACTGACACACCACACCCAACGTCCGAATCTATGCACCTGTCCTGGACGCACCAGATTGCCAAGGCACTCGTCAGTGGACGACCGACCCCAGCCCTGGAGCTCCATCTCGATGAGCTGCTCATCTGGCTGAGCAATCCGGACAATCCGCGCGTCGCCGAGCTGGAACGCGCCATCGAGCGGCGGCTGACGCGCGATCAGGCCAGCGCCAGCGCCTACCGCCTGCTCGACCAGCAGTTCTTCGCCGATGAGAACCCGCCCACACCCGCGAGTCTGGGGTTTGCGCCCGGTACCACCCTCACACAGGCCAAGCAGCGTTATCGTCGGCTGATGCAGGTCTATCACCCAGACCGACACCCTAAACGCGCTGCCTGGGCGACCCGTCGCACCGAGCAGATCAACCGTGCCTTCACCGCCTTCCAGCGTGGCGAGAGCGGCGCGGTGCGCCCCGGCAACCGGAAGGGACAGACGCGCCGAACGGCGGCCAGGCCATCCTACAGACGTCTACCGCCGACCTGGCTGCCGCCGGCGTTGAGAGACCGGATTGCGCCGGCCTGGATCTGGATCCATGATCGCTGGATCGGGCGTACGCCGATCCAACGGCGACTGTCGATCGCGGCGGCCATGGCCTGCGTTCTGATACTCACAGTCGCACTCTGGCCCGAGAAGCCACCCAGGCCGGTCCCCAGGATCGTCCATCATCCATCCGGGATCGAGCCGCCCACAAGGCTTGCAGATAGACCGACACCTAGGCCCAAACCCCAGCCGCCAGCGATCGCCACGACCGCGCCGACGCCCGAGGCGAAGGCGGCGCCGCAGCCGAGCATCATCCCGACGATGCGCGCGCCGGCTGATTCGCCCAGCGGGGCGCCCCAGCAAGACACCGCCCCACCCAACCTGGAGTTGGGCGGCACACCCGAGTCGGTAGACGGTAAGAGACAGATTCAGATCGCCCCGGCACCTCAGCCGGAGCCGCAAACGGTCGCCACCACGCCAGGGAATCTCGGGGCGTTGCCCCCACCTGCCACGACGCCCCCAGCCGAGACCTCCGCCGCGAGGCGTCCTGACCGCATGACCCCGCTCGCCCCCTGGGCCGACATCCCCCCAGCGGCCCCGCCCGCGCCGCCCACGCCCCCGACCCCGCCTCTGGCCCAGGGTCCGGTTTCCGCCGTCAGGTCCGGTGACACGGCACTTGCCGACGACTGCCGGAACGCCCCCGAGATCCTGACCCGATTCCAGCACGCCTATCAGGCCGGCGCGCTCGACCCGCTGATGGCGCTTTATAGTCCGCTGGCCAAGGAGAACGAGCTGGCAACCTGGTTCGCCATCCGTCAGACCTATGCCGAGTGGTTCCGCATCACCGCGTCCCGGCGCATCGATTTTGAGCAGATCCAGGTCCAGCCCATTGCCGACAGCCAGCGCTGTGCCCTCATGGCCGTGTTTCAGGTCAGCTATCTCGACCAAGAGTCGCGCTCGGTGACCCTGGCGGGGATCATCGAGCTGCTACTCGAACGCAAGGACTCAAACTGGCTCATCCTCAGGGCACGCTATTGAGCGCGAGGCGTCGGTCTGCCTTCAAGCATACTCATCGATCCCCAGGAAGGATTGCAGCCCTTCGCGTCGCTCCAACCGCTGGGCCGCCGCATAGGCCGCCAAGGCGCGTCGCACCTGGCCATCGCCGATCATCACCCTGACCGGCGCACTGTAGGGGCGTTGACGCAAAGAAGACATCTCGGCGGGTTCGACCCGGGTCACCGGGCGTGCGATCAGTGCATCGGCTTGGGTTCGGGCGACCTCTGGGTGGGCGATCGGGAGCGTCCGTTCCCAAGGTGACTCGGAAACGATGGCATGGGACAGCGAAACCGATGAACCGAGGATCCGCATCTGAAACAGATTTGACATCCTCCCTAGCCTGAAGGCCAGGGATCCCGAAGGCGCTTGACCCAGGCATCAACGCTGGATGATGCGTTGCGGCGGGCCCCTGGGCCGAGCGCCGAATGGCGACTCGTCCCAGGTGTGACTTCCGGCGTGCCCGCCGTCGTCCGCTTTGGGTCTCGGCGGCAGAAACATTATAGGGCGGCTGCGCCGTCCGCGCGCAGACAGGCGCAGATTCCGCCCTAAACCGCGATCGGGGCGCGGATCGCTGGATGCGGGTCATAACCCTGGATCTCGATGTCTTCAAAGTCATAATCAAACAGCGTCGGTGGACGCCGTTTAAGAATTAGGCGCGGCAGGGGTCGCGGTGTGCGTTCAAGCTGGGCGTAGACGATGTCTGGGGTCAGGTGGTTGAGATACAGATGCAGGTCGCCGAAGGTGTGGATGAACTCACCTGGTTCGAGATCGCATTGCTGGGCGATCAGATGGGTCAGCAGGGCATAGCTGGCGATGTTGAAGGGGACACCGAGGAACAGATCGGCACTGCGCTGATAGAGCTGGCAAGACAGTCGGCCCTCGGCAACCTGAAACTGAAACAGACAGTGACAGGGTGCAAGTGCCATGCGTCCAGCGCGCACATTATCTTGGGGACTGAGCTCTTCCCTTGGGAGGTCAGCCGGGTTCCAGGCCGTGACCACCAGACGACGTGAGTATGGCCGGGTCCGGATGGCGTCCACCAGCTCAGCAAGCTGGTCGATCAAGCGCCCGTCCGGCGTTGGCCAGGCACGCCACTGCGCCCCATAGATCGGGCCGAGCGCACCCGTCTCGGTCGCCCACTCGTCCCAGATATGGATCCCCTGAGCCTGTAACCAGTTGACGTTGGTATCACCAGACAGGAACCACAATAGCTCACCGGCCACGCCTTTGAAATAGAGACGCTTGGTCGTCAGCAACGGGAATCCCACCGTCAGGTCGAACCTCAACTGGCGCCCGAAGACCGATCGTGTGCCGACGCCGGTGCGGTCCAGCCGATCACGACCGTTGGTGATCACGTCGCGCAACAGATCCAGATAGACCTGCATCGCGATCAGACCGTCGCCGGGCCGAGCAGCAGCGAGCGCCCATCCATGACCTTGGGGATCGGAATCCCCATCAGATTGAGCACCGTGGGCGCGATGTCTTTGATCCCGCCGCCGATGGCCAACCGCCAGGGCACCTCATCGACGACCAGACAGGGCACCGGATAGAGGGTATGCTGGGTATGCGGCTCGCCCGTGACCGGATCGATCATCTCGTCACAGTTACCGTGATCGGCGGTGAGGATCACCGAGTAGCCGTTCGCGAGGGCCGCGTCCATCACCCGACCAGCTGCGCGATCGAGCGCCTCGACTGCAGCGATCACCGCCTCACGCACCGCCGTGTGCCCGACCATGTCGCCGTTTGCAAAGTTGACCACGATGAATGGATAGACGCGCCGCTCGATCGCCGCGATCACGGCCTCGGCCACCTCGGGTGCGCTCATCTCGGGCTTGAGGTCATAGGTTGCGACCTTGGGCGATGGGATCAGCATGCGGTCCTCGCCCGGATAGGGCTCATCGCGCCCGCCATTGAAGAAGAAGGTGACATGGGCGTATTTCTCAGTCTCAGCACAGTGGAACTGAGCGAGCCCAGCCTGACTGAGGATCTGACCCAAGGTGGTCTTGGGCAGGTCGTGATCAAAGGCGATCGGCAGGCCGTACCACTGGTCGTATTCCATCATGCAGGTCACCTTGGCCCCACTAAAGCCACGCCGGTCGAAGTGGTCGAAATCAGGCTTGAACAGGGCCGAGACCAGCTGACGCGGACGGTCCTTGCGGAAATTGAAATGGACGACCTGATCACCGCTCTGGATGGTCTCACCACCCTTGATCAGGGTCGGGCGGATGAACTCATCGTCCTCACCCGCGGCATAGGCCGCCTCGATGGCCGCGTGCGCACTCTCTGCCCACCGCCCCTCGCCATCGACTAGGGCGCGCCAGGCCAGTTCGGTGCGCTCCCAGCGGTTGTCACGGTCCATGGCGTAATAGCGACCCGAGACGCTGGCGATCCGACCGCCAGCCACCTCGAGCGCATTCTCGAGGGCCGGGAGATAATTCAATGCCGAGCGTGGGGGGGTGTCGCGTCCGTCGGTGAACATGTGCACCATGGGGCGCACCCCCTGATATTTGCACAGCTTGATCAGGGCATGGAGATGATGGACGTGGCTGTGCACCCCTCCATCCGAGACCAATCCCATGAGATGCAGGGGACGATTCTGAGCCGCTGCCGCTCGGGCGGCGGCGACCAGGGCACGGTTCTCATAGAAACTCCGGTCGGCAATCGCTTGATCGATCAGCACCAGATCCTGACGCACCACACAGCCTGAACCGAGCGTCATGTGTCCGACCTCGGAATTGCCCATCTGGCCGTCCGGTAATCCGACCGCCAGTCCGGACGCCTGGATGGCCGTATGCGGATTGGTCGAGAAATACTGATCTAGATTGGGCGTGCGCGCGATCGCCACGGCATTGTTGGCCTTGGATGGATTCAGACCGAAACCGTCGAGGATGATCAGGACGACGGGACGACGTGGGACGTTCTTCATTCGGTAACTCCGCGAGATAAAGCCTGGCAGGCCGGAAGCAGGCCTGTATTCTCGATACCGTCGTGATCCGGCCGCGGCCCGCTCGCAAAAATCGGTTATTCTAAATGGCTTCAGACCCTCGCGCCCGGCTTTTAATTCCCGCACCCATGACCACAAGGCCCGATCGTCCCCATCCAGATGATGCCCAAGACGCGGCCCAAGCCCAGCCCGGGCGCGATCCCTTTGTCGCCTGGGTGCGCGAGGCCACGCCCTATATCCATGCCCACCGCGACCGGACCTTCGTCATCGCCTTCGGTGGCGAGGCGGTGGCCGACGCACGCTTCCCTGACCTGGTGCACGACATCGCCCTACTGCATGGGCTCGGCATCCGGCTGGTCCTGGTGCATGGTGCGCGCCCCCAGATCGAACAGCGTCTTCGCGATCAGGGGACCGAACTGCGCTATGTCAACGGACTGCGCGTCACCGACGATCGGGCGCTCGCCTGTGTCAAGGAGGCCGTCGGCATGGTGCGGGTCGAGATCGAGGCCTTGCTGTCGCTGGGACTGGCCAACTCACCCATGGCTGGGGTGCGCATCCCAGTGGTCTCGGGCAACTTCGTCACCGCCCGCCCGCTCGGGGTCATCGAGGGCGTAGACTATGCCCATACCGGCGCGGTGCGCCGCGTCGATCAGCGCGCCCTGCGCACCCTACTCGATCAGGGTATGGTCGCCCTGATGCCGCCGCTCGGTTACTCGCCCACTGGCGAGGTGTTTAATCTGAGTGCGGCGGATGTGGCGCGCGGTGTCGCCTTGGCCCTGGGCGCCGACAAGCTGATCTTCCTGACCGAAGGCATCGAGGGTGGCTCAAGGCCCATGTTGGCGCCGAACCTGCTTGCGCGCGATGTCGATGCGCTGCTGGCCACCGAAACACTGCCCGAAGAGCTGGCGACCTGTCTGCGCGCAGGCGCGGACGCCTGCCGTCAGGGGATTCGGCGCGTGCACCTGGTGGCGCGCGGCGAGCCTGGGGCGCTGTTGCGTGAGCTCTTCACCCACGACGGACGCGGCACGCTCATCTCAGCCGAGCCCTATGAAGAACTGCGCCCGGCGCGCATCGACGACGTGACCGGCATCCTGCAGCTGCTGCGCCCACTCGAAGAGCGCGGGGTGCTGGTGCGCCGCTCACGCGAGCTGCTCGAGACCGAGATCGAGCGTTTCCACATCACCGAGCGCGACGGTCTGATCACCGCCTGCGCGGCCTTCTATCCCTATCCGTCCGCGGGTATGGCCGAGCTCGCCTGTCTCGCCGTCCACCAGGACTATCGCGGCGAGCGGCGCGGCGAGCGGCTACTGGAGCATATCGAAAAGCTGGCGCGCGCCCAGGGCATCAGCCGGCTGTTCGTGCTCACCACCCAGACCGCCCACTGGTTCCAGGAACGCGGCTTCCAGCCTGCCGGACTCGAGGCCCTGCCGATGGAAAAACGCGCCCTTTACAACTTTCAGCGCAACTCCAAGGTCTTCATCAAACCGCTTTAAACCCCGATGCGGCTCGACACACACAAGAACTTTGTTTTCGCATGATCGCGCCCGCTCAGTCTGCTCAGACCCTGTCCCCATCGGTCCATCACCCTTTGCTGCGTCTGTCTCGGCGATGGCTCCAAGGACTGGGATTCGCAACCCTGGTGTATGCCCTGGCGAGCCTGTGTGCGATGGGCGCCCTGGCACAGGACGCACGTCCTAAAACATCGCTCACGACGGCTGACACCACGCCAACCAAGGCCCAGATCGAGGAACAGCTCGCCGTGCTCGAATCAAGTCCGGGGATGGATGAGACGCTCAAATCCAATCTGACCGAGCTCTACCGACGCGCCCTGGCCAATCTCGGCGACATCGAGAAATTCGAGGCCCGTCTCGCCGATCTGATCGAAACTATTAAGACGGCACCTCGGGAAACCCATGAGCTCCAGAAGCGGCTGGAACGTCGGTCATCCGCCGGCGCGCCCACCCCCCCCACCATCCCCACCGGGCTCACGAGTGACCAGATCAGCCAACAACTCAATCAGGTGCTCGCCGATGCCGCCGCACTCGAGGTCCGCCTGAGCGAA
Source organism: Thermochromatium tepidum ATCC 43061 (assembly GCF_009664085.1). Lineage (NCBI taxonomy): Bacteria > Pseudomonadati > Pseudomonadota > Gammaproteobacteria > Chromatiales > Chromatiaceae > Thermochromatium > Thermochromatium tepidum. The sequence goes on from NZ_CP039268.1 coordinate 2,000,963, forward strand.
CTCAGCCAACTCATCGACGCCGCACGGACGCGACCAGCGACGGTGCGTGAGCGTCTGACCACCATCAAGCGGGCGCTCGACACCCTGGACCAGGATCTCCAGCAGACCAGGCCCGCGGACGAGCCACCCGAGTCGGTCCAGGCTCGGCGCTGGGTCGCCGAGACCCAGCGTCGGGCCCTGTGGAGCGAGGCACGGATGCTGGAGCAGGAATTGCTCGGGCAGACGACCCAAGAGACCCTGCTCAAGCTTCGGCACGATCTGGCCACGCTCGAGCTGCGCGAGCTTAAGGCCAAACAGCGTGCGCTCGAGGAGGCATTGACTGAAAAGCGCGCCGAACAGGCACGCGCCGAGCAGCGCGCCTCCGAACGCGCCCAGCGCGAGGCCGAGGACAAGCATCCGGTGATTCGCGACCTAATCCAGCGGAACATGGCCTTGAGCGGGTCGCTCGGCGAGAGCGCCCAGCGTCTCTCGGGATTAAGCGAAGAACTGGCGCAGGTCGAGTCCGAGCGCAAACGAATCGAAGAGGAATATCGCAACGCCAAGCAGCGTCTAGAAGTGGCTGGACTCACACGCGCACTCGGACAGGTCCTGCTCGATGATCGCAACCAGCTCCCCGATCTGCGCCAATACCGCGCTCAGATCCGCGCGCGCGAGAACCAGATCGCCGAGGCCACGCTGCGTCAGATCCGCTATCGCGAGGAAGAGCGTCAGCTCGCCGATCTCAACCGCTATCTCGACGAGCTTGCCCGCAGCGAACCTGCGGTGCAAACCAAGGAGGTGCGTCCCGAACTGCTGGAGGCGCTCAAGCAGCGACGCAACCTGCTGCGCCTGGTCATCAAGAGCGAGGACGACTACATCCGCCAGCTTGGCGAGCTGAACTATGCCGCCGAGCAGGTAGTGCGTGCCGCGACGAGCTATGAGTCCTTCCTGGCCGAGAATCTGCTTTGGGTGCGCAGCGCGACCGCCGTGGATCTAGAAACCCTGACTTCTTTACCGGAGGCGCTCGGCTGGCTGGTCTCGGTGACGGGTTGGACGGAGGTGGCGCTGGTGCTTGGCGAGCGTCTGCGCCACTCGCCGCTCTTTTGGCTTGGCCTGGTGGCGAACCTCGCCCTGCTCTGGAAGAACCCGGCACTGCGCCGCGCCATCCGGGCCCGTGCCGAACCCGTGCGGCGGGTGCGCTCCGACAGCATCCGGTTCACCTTGGAGGCCATCGGTCTGACGCTCATCGCCGCCCTGCCCGCGGCCCTCCTGTTCTGGCTGCTGGGCGAGCAACTGATGGTCTCGGGCGCAGCCACCGCCTATACGCGCGCCATCGGCGCTGGTCTGAGCCAGGTCGCCTTCGGACTCTATTATCTGCGCGTCTTCCGCCTCCTCTGCATGAATGGCGGCGTGGCCGAGCGACACTTCCGCTGGAAGGACTACACCCTGTCGCGCCTGCGCCGCGACTTTGGCTGGTTCACACTATACATCATCCCGCTGGCATTCATCACCGTGGCACTCTTCCAATACAACGACCCGGTCTATACCAACAGCCTCGGGCGTCTGATGTTGATCGCCAGCATGCTGGGGACGGCTGTCTTCTTCGCCCGTCTGCTCCATCCGAGTCAGGGTGCGATCAAGCACTTCCTGCTCGATCATCCAGGGGGCTGGTTCTGCCGGCTACGCCGACTTTGGTTCTCGTTGATCGTGGGCGCGCCCCTGTCGCTGGCGCTGCTGGCGGCCATCGGCTATCTCTACACCGCCGGGATACTGTTCCAATCGCTGGTCTATCAGTTCTGGTTGGCGCTCGGGCTGATCGTGGTGCATCAAAGCGTCGTGCGCTGGCTGAGCGTCACGCGCCGGCGCATCGCGCTACAGGCGGCGCTGGAGCGCCAAGCCACGCGCCGCGCCCAGGCCGAAGCTGAACGCGGTGAATCGAACACGGTGCCCGAGGTGTTCCAGGTCGACGAGACCGAGCCGGATCTGGCCGCGCTCGACGAGCAGACCCGACGCCTGATCAACGCCGCGATCTTCATGCTCGGTGCGATCGGGTTTTGGGCCACCTGGTCGGAGGTCTTGCCCGCCTTCCGCTTCCTGGACCGCTTTGCGCTCTGGTACTACAGCGGTCTCATCGATGGCACCGAGCAGCGGATTCCCGTCACTGTGGCCGACATCGGCAGCGTGATCCTGATCATCGTCGTGGCGACCATCGCCGCACGCAACCTACCTGGATTGCTTGAAATCCTTCTGTTGCAGAGCAAAGGGCTGTCGGCGAGCGCACGCTATACCATCAAGACCCTGTCGAGCTATCTGATCACCACAGTGGCGTTCCTGATGGCCTTTGCCACACTTGGTCTCCAGTGGGGACAGATTCAATGGCTGGTCGCCGCACTCGGCGTGGGGATCGGCTTTGGGTTGCAAGAGATCATCGGCAACTTCATCAGCGGACTCATCATCCTGTTCGAGCGTCCGGTGCGGGTCGGGGACATCGTCACCATCGGCGACACCACAGGCGTCGTGACCAACATCCGCATCCGCGCCACCACCATCCGCAACTGGGACAAGCAAGAACTGCTGGTGCCGAACAAGGAATTCATCACCGGTCGGCTGCTCAACTGGACGCTGACCGATCAACAAAACCGCATCAGCATCCCGATTGGTGTCGAATACGGCAGTGATACCCGGAAGGCGCTGAAACTGCTGGAATGCATCGCCAAGGAGCATGAGCGGGTCTTGGACGATCCGGCGCCTCTGGCGAGTTTCGAAGGGTTCGGAGACAATGCCTTGTTGCTGATGCTGCGTTGCTACATGGATTCGCTCGACGGACGCATTGAGGTCATCACCGAACTCAACCAGAGGATCTACGATACCTTTAACGCCGAAGGGATTCGGATCCCCTTTCCGCAGCGCGAGGTGCGTCTCCAGATCAAGGAGCCGATCGCTATCCGAGTGCACCGCGAACCTCATCCGGTACGCAGGCCAGATTAAGGGGGCGGGCAAGGGCCGCCCCGGTCGAGGTTTTAGTTCAGGTCGTCGAAATCGGGGTCGTCGAGTAGCTCGCGCAGCCGCTTGATCTCGCGCATGTGCTCGATGCGACGGCGCACGTCCAGACTGGGTGACTGACCGCGCGGTTCTTGCGAAAGGATGGACGGCACGCGTTCCATGAGATCGTCGCCGTAGCCAACTTCAGGATCCAGCATCTAATTACCTCAGGGCTTGAACGAAACGATTACGACAGAGGCGCCATATAGCGGATTCAAACCCCATGTAACAATTGATTTAATCAATTGTTTAAATTTAATCGACGGGCAATGCCAATCAAATCGCGTCATGGCCGCACGCCCGCTCGCTCTAACGAGACGCCACTGGAATCGCCCCGCATGTCCGATCAATCTCTGACACACCTCCTCCTGCTGCTTGGCAGCGCGACCGCACTGGTTTGGGGCTTCCAGCGCCTGCAGGCCCCGCCCGTCCTCGGCTATCTGCTGGTCGGCGTGCTGCTCGGTCCCCATACCCCAGGTCTGGTGATCGAGGGCGATCAGCTAAGGTCGCTCTCCGAGTATGGGATCGTCTTTCTGCTGTTCACGATCGGATTGAACTTCTCACTGCCGCAGCTGCGGGCACTGCGTCATACGGTGCTTTGGCTGGGCACGACGCAGGTCGTGCTGACGACCGCGCTGGTTGCGGTTCCGGCCTGGCTCCTTGGCCTCTCGCCGGTCGCGGCCTTCGTCGTCGGCGCGGTGTTCGCGCAGTCCTCGACCACCATCCTCGGTAAGCTGCTTGAGGAACAGCGTGAGGAGCAGAGCCGTCACGGACGCCTGGGGCTGGCGATGTCGGTGTTCCAGGACGTCACCGCCGTGCCCTTCGTCGTCATCATCCCGGTGCTGGGACTGGCCTCTGGCATCGAGCCCGTCGCGCGCGCGCTCGGCTGGGCGATGGTCAAGGCGGCGCTGGCGCTGGCGCTGGTCTATATCGCCGGACGCTGGCTACTGCGTCCACTCTTCCATCTGATCGTGGCGCGTCGTTCCACGGAGTTGTTCACCCTCACTGTGCTGTTCGTCTCACTGACTGCCGCCTGGATCACCGGCGGTCTGGGCCTATCGATGGCCTTCGGCGGTTTTCTGGTCGGGATGATGCTTGGCGAGACGGAGTTTCGGCATCAGATCGAGGCGGCGATCCGACCCTTTCGCGACGTGTTGGTCGGACTGTTCTTCGTCGGGATCGGGATGCTTTTTGATCCTTGGGCCTTGCCGGAGGTCTGGCACCTGGCGCTTGGCGGCGCACTATCGCTGTTGGTGCTCAAGGCACTGGTGGTGGCCCCCATCGTCCGTCTGAGTGGGGCCGATGCACCGACCTCCTGGCGCGTGGCTTTGCTGCTGGCGGTCGGCGGTGAGTTCGGCTTCGCGCTGCTGGCGATCGCGCTGGAGTCCGGCGCCATCGCCGGTCGAGCCGAGCAGGTGGCGCTGATGTCGGTTCTGCTGTCGATGGTGATCGCGCCCTTCCTCATCCGTCACAATGGCGCCATCGCCCGCCGGCTTGCCCGCTCGGATGCCATAGAGGGGCTGGGCGAGTCACAGTCGCCGCTCAGCATCGCCGATCTGCGCGACCATGTGATCATCTGCGGCTATGGACGGGTTGGGCATACGGTCGCGACCCTGTTGCACGCCAGCGCCGTGCCCTTCGTGGCCTTCGACACCGATCTAAAGCGGGTCGCGCGTGGACGCGAGGATGGCTATGCGGTGTTTTATGGCGATGTCGCCGATGTCGGACTCTTTGCCGCCGCGCACGGTGAGCGCGCCGCTCTGGTCGTCGTGACCATCGATCAGCCCGACACCGCCTGGCGCACTGTGTCCTACCTGCGTCAACACTATCCGCACCTGCCGATCATCGCCCGGGCGCGTGATCTGGAGCAGAGCGCGCGCCTGATGGCGGCGGGGGCGACTCGAACCTATCCGGAGGCCATCGAGGCCAGTCTGCGGCTGGGGGCCATGGCCCTGAGCCTGGTCGGGGCCGCCCCCGACAATGTCGATCTGCTGATCCAGGATGTACGGGACAGCGATTACCGGCTGGTCAGCGAGGACCAAGGGGCGCGTCAGCCTAGCGTATAACCGGCATCGACGTTGAGCATGGCACCTGTCACGAGTCGGGCGCGCGGCGAGGCCAGGAAGAGCACGGCCTCGGCGATGTCGGCGGGGGTGAGGATCTGTCGACGCAGGACATGATGGCGCTCTACGATCGACTGCATCAGGGCGTCTGCCCCGTCCCAAATCTCGGTCGCAACCACGCCGGGTGCCACACCATTGACCCGAATCCCACGCGGCCCCAGCGCCAGCGCCAGTCGGCGCGTAAGCATGTCGAGTCCGGCCTTGGAGACCGAATAGCTGGTCGAGGTACAGGTGGAGAAGGGATGTTGGGCGCAGGCCGAAGACAGATTGATCACCACAGGCATGTCCGACCGATCGAGCAATGGGGCGCAGATCTGGGTCAGGGCGAAGGGCGCGACGAGATTGATCTCCAGGGTCTCACGCCAGTGCTCCAGGCTCTCTTCCAGTGTCCCGCTGGCGCGGATGATACCTGCATTATTGACCAGCACGTCCAGCCGACCGGTCTCGAGCTCCAGCCGTTCGGTCAGCCGTTGACGAAAATCGGCGTCCGTGACATCGCCGATCAGGGCGGTCAGACGGCCAGCGGCGACCGCCTCCGGCCAACGCGCGCGCACGGTCTCGATCTTCTCTGGCGAGCGTCCGAAGGTATAGACCCGATCCCCGGCGTCGAGAAAGGCCGCGACCAGCCCGGCGCCGATCCCCGAGGTGCCTCCGCTGATACAGACCACGCGCGTTTCGATTTCCAGTGTGTGGTTTCCAGCTGAAATGTCGGCGTCTGCAAGCTGACCGCCGGCGGGGGGCGCTTTTCCTACCATCAGCGTTCAATCTGTCCGAGATTGGCATGGATGACCGCCCCGTTGAGTACGGGCGATGCGGCGGCGAAGGCGACCACAGCGGCGATCTCCCTGGGCGCGATCAGACGACCAAAGGCATTCATCGCCGTGATGGCGGTCAGCGTCTCTGGATGGCCATCGATGAGGGCGCGCACTTGTGGGGTATCCGTGAAGCCGGGACAGATCAGGCAGGTATGGATGCCGCGCCCGGCCAGATCCTGACAGGTGGCCCGCATCATCCCGACGAGCGCGTGCTTGACGATCACATAGCTGGCCGCCCCAGGAACGGCCTTCTCGGACAGGGTCGAACCGATATAGAGCACGCTCGATCCGGCCCTCATGCGCGGCAGGATGAGCTGGTTGAGCCGATTGGGCGCAAGCAGGTTGAGTTCGAGCACCGCGCGCAGATCGGCATCCGGCAGGGCGTCGATGCGGTCGGCACGCATGATCGAGGCATTGTGCACCAGACAGATCTGGCCCTCGGTGGCGATCCGTTCCGGCAGTGTCTCGGCCAGGGCGTCCAGACTGGCGGGCGATTCCAGATCGACACCCAGGTTCTCGACCCCAGGCTCCGGGCAGGGGCGGCGCGACAGATTGAGCACGCCCCAGCCAGCGGCCAGGAAGCGTGCGGCGATGGCGTGTCCGATGCCAGAGCTGGCACCTGTGATGATGAGTTGGTTCATGCAGAGACGGACTCCCATTGAGCAGTGGCCCACTGCCCCTGTCCTGATGAAACGCCGAGTTTGATGGCGCGGATCGTCGGGAGCATGGCCGTGATCTCGGGATGCGCGCGCAACCGTCCGAGCAGCAGCGGCGCCAGTTCCTCGATGGTGACGTTACGGATGGGTAAGAGCAGGACATCGCGGTCCAGAAAGGGGATGCGCTCCTCGGCGAAGTGCGCCAGTACCAACCCATCCTGGCGCTCGATACGCAGATAGGGCGATTCCAGCGGCAGCAGCACACGCTCGTCGAGTGCGTCGCAGAGCTCCTTGAGCGCGCGCTTGAGGATCACATAGTCAAAGGTTAGACCATCCTCGCCCACCCGAGCGGTGACCGCACAACGCACCCTGAAGTTGTGACCATGCAGATTCTCGCGCTCGGTGGCCGAGAACAGGGTGAAATGGCCGGCGCTGAAATTGAGATAGTCCTTGCTGATCTCGATACGGGTCAGGATGGTTTCGGCCACGCGCATCACCATAAAACGAAGGGGGCGGTCGGCGGGTCCGACGTGCCCGGACCTGGGAGTCAAGGCCTAAGGCGACCCTGGCCATGCTCCATCTACCCCCACAGCGAGCGAGGGCGTTTACAGCCGACGGCAAGCCATTATTATGGGGCGTCACTCGCCCCTTGGCCATTTGTAACAGGATCGATATCGAACCCATGAGCGCCGCCCGACTCGATGGCAAGGCCATCGCCGCCGAGATTCAACACAGCATCCGTCAGGGTGCCGCCGCCATACTGGCCAACCGTGGTAGAGCACCTGGACTGGCCGTGGTCCTGGTGGGTCAGAACCCGGCCTCCCAGGTCTATGTGCGTAACAAACGCCGTGCCTGCGCCGAGGTCGGCTTCCACTCGGAACTGCACGAGCTTCCGGAACATACCTCTCAGGCCGAGCTGATGGCCCTGATCGACCGACTCAACGCCGATCCGGCCATCGATGGCATCCTGGTCCAGCTGCCGCTACCCGCCGGGCTCGATGAGGCAGCCGTCACCGAGCGCATCGCCCCAACCAAGGACGTCGATGGCTTTCATCCCTACAACGTCGGTCGTCTGGTGCTACGCCGACCCCTACTGCGTCCCTGTACCCCCAAGGGGGTGATGACGCTTCTGGCCCATACCGGGCGGACGCTGGAGGGACTGGATGCCGTCATCATCGGCCAGTCGAACATCGTCGGACGCCCCATGGCGCTGGAGCTGCTTGCGGCACGCTGCACGGTCACGCTCTGCCACAGCCGGACCCGCGACCTGGCCGACAAGGTCCGAGGGGCCGATATCCTGGTCGTTGCGGTCGGACGCCCCGGGTTCGTTCCGGGCGACTGGATCAAGGAAGGGGCCATCGTGATCGACGTCGGGATCAATCGCACACCTGATGGCCGGCTCGTCGGTGACCTGGACTTTGCGAGCTGCGCCGAACGCGCGTCCTGGATCACGCCGGTGCCGGGCGGGGTCGGGCCCATGACCATCGCCAGTCTGCTTGAGAACACCTTGCAGGCGGCCGAACTGCACGCCGAGCAGACACCCTGAACGCGCGGCGACATGTTCAACGGCCTCCTGCACTGGATCCTGTCCCATCAGGGGCTGACGCTGCTACTGGCGGGCGCCTCCGTGTTGACCTTCATCGGTTCTATTCTGGCGCTGCCGGTGCTGGTGGCAGCCATGCCCGAGGATTATTTCCTCGATTCCAAGCGTCCTTGGAGCCGTCTGCGGCGCTTTCATCCGCTGATCTATCTGGGGCTGCGGGTATCGAAGAATGTCTTGGGCTGGCTGCTGGTGCTTTGTGGGCTTCTCATGCTGGTGCTGCCCGGCCAGGGAGTCTTGACGATCCTGGTCGGGCTGGTGCTCAGTGATTTTCCGGGCAAGTTCGCGCTGGAGCGCCGGATCGCGATGAATCCCAGGGCCATGGCCGCCTTCAACTGGTTGCGCAAACGCGCCGGACGCCCACCGCTTCGGGCGCCGACGCCCTAGCCGTGGTTTACAGCAAACGCTCGATGGCCTGGATAATCTTGGCGCTGTCGGGCTTGGTGGTGCTGATATAGTGATCAACGAGGTTGCCGTTGCGGTCGATCAGGTATTTATAGAAGTTCCACTTGGGATAGGGCGCCCCGGCGGCCGCCAATCGCTCGAATAGCGGCGCGGCCCGTCCCTTCTTGACGCTTATCTTCTCGAACATCGGGAACTCGACTGAGTAGGTCAGGCGGCAGAAGCGCTGGATCTCCTGTTCGCTGCCCGGCTCCTGGTTGGCGAAGTCGTTGGACGGAAAGCCCAGGACCACGAAGCCGCGATCGCTGTAGGTCCGATAGAGCCGTTCCAACCCCTCGTACTGCGAGGTAAAACCGCATCGGCTGGCGGTGTTGACCACCAGGATCACCTGGCCCTGATAGGCGTGGCACAGATTGACGACCTCCTCGCTAGCCAGACGCCGCACCTCGAGATCGAGCAGGGATGAGCAGGTTCGGGTCTCTGCACCTGTTGCCGTCGCGCACATGGCCGCCAGACCCAGCAGCAATAAGGATGGTTTCATCATCGACTCCAAAATGGTGGGGCTTGTGTCTCATGGAAGTAGAGCATTGCGGCGGGATTGCAATGGCGCCGATCGTACCGATCATGAAGGAAGGCGGATGTGCCGTCCGCCTCTTTAATCGTAGAGTGGATGGATGTGAGGTGAGATGGCTATGAGAGATTGGGTCGAGGCCCGGGTCGTCGGCAAGCATCGCTGGAACGAGGGACTCTACAGCCTGCGATTCGAGGCCCCCATCGCAGACTTCGTGGCGGGCCAATACATCAAGGTCGCGCTCGATATCCAGGGTGAGCGCGTGGGACGTCCCTACTCCCTGGTCAACGCCCCCGGCGAGCAGCCGATCGAGATCTTTTTCAACGAGGTCCCGCAGGGACCACTGACACCGCCGCTCTCGGCGCTCAATCCAGGCGACCGGGTCTGGGTGACGGCGACCGCCAGCGGCATCTTCACCCTGGAGACCGTCCAGCCGACGCGGGATCTATGGATGCTGGCCACGGGCACTGGACTCGGGGTCTATCTATCGATCCTGCGTTCACCGGATCCCTGGCGTCTGTTCGAGCGGGTGGTCCTGGTCCACGGCGTGCGCCAGGGCGCAGACCTGGCCTATGGCGAGACGCTCGCTGCGATCGCCAACAGTCACCCCGGGCGTTTTACGCGCGTGGCCGCCGTCAGTCGCGAACCCTGGCCTCAGGCCCTGCCCGGCCGCATCACGGATCTACTCACCAGCGGCGAACTGGAGCGCCACCTCGGTCTGACCATCGCCCCGGCAACCAGCCATGTGATGCTGTGCGGAAACTCGGCCATGATCAAGGATGTCCAGGAGATCCTGGAGGCACGTGGACTGGTGCGGCATCGGCGCCAGGCGCCTGGGCACTACACCACCGAGCAGTATCATTGACCTGTTGTTAAAAACCTCAACAAAGTCGTTCAGGGTGGTTTTTGGGCGCTTTGCTCTCCGTTGAGAGCGCCGGTGCGGACGAGCAAAAACTGTTTTCGCTCCATGCCGGTATGTCACCGGATCCGCTCCCAGGCCGCCAGTGCCCGCGCGCGAGATTGGGCCAGATCGACGATGGGGTGTGGATAGTCGACCCCGAGCCGAACGCCAGCGTCCGCCAGGACCGACTGGGGTGCAGCCCAGGGCTGTTGGAGATACTTGTTCGGCAGACGCGCCAGCTCCGGGCACCAGAGGCGCACATAGGCCCCGTCCGGATCGAAACGCTGTCCCTGGAGCACCGGATTGAAGATCCGGAAATAGGGTGCGGCATCCGCCCCACAGCCGGACGTCCACTGCCAACCGAGCGTATTGTTGGCCAGATCGGCATCGACCAGGGTATCCCAGAACCAGCGCGCACCGCTCTGCCAGGGGATCAGTAGGTTCTTGGTCAGAAGCGAGGCGACCACCATCCGCACGCGATTGTGCATCCAACCAGTGTGCCACAGCTCGCGCATCCCGGCATCGACCAGCGGGATGCCGGTACGGCCCTGCTGCCAGGCCCGCAAGGACGTCTCTAGATCCTCCTCGGCCCAGGGGAAGGCACTGAAGCGACGATCCAGGGGTTCGGTCGGCGTCTCTGGAAAGTGATACAGCAGGTGATGGGCGAACTCGCGCCAGCCGAGCTCGCGGACATAGGGTTCGGCCGCGCCTCGGGTCGGGTCGCCGAACGCCGTGACGATCAGAGCAAGCAGACGGCGCGGGCTGATCTCGCCAAAATGCAGATGGGGTGACAGACGCGAGCTACCCGGCTGGTCGGGGCGATCGCGCTTTTCGCCATACTGGGCCAGGCGACTGGTGATGAAGGACTGGGCGCGCACCCATGCAGCGCACTCCCCCGGCGTCCAGGTCGCGCGTAGCCCCTGATCCCAGTCGATGCGCGGCAGAAGATCCAGATCATCGAGCCTCGGCCTCTCGCCGGGCTCGGGCCGATCCTGGGGCAGTCCTGGAATGACCTCCGGGGCCGGATAAGGCGGCCTCCCGTTCAGCGCGCGACTCCAGGCGCGCCAGAAGGCACGGAAGACGCGATAGGGCTGACCACCCGCGTTGAGGATCTCCCAGGGCTCAAAGAGCAGATTGGACTTGTGACTCTCGCAGTGCAGACCGGCGGCGCGCAGCCTCTGCTTGATCTCTGCATCGCGCGCGCGTGTGGCCGGATCATAGAGACGATTCCAATGGATCGCCCGCGCGCCGGTCTCGGCGACGAGACGACGTAGCGCCTCGAGACTCGGTCCACGTAGGATCCAGAGCCGATTACCGCAGTTGCGCAGCGACTCATCGAGTGCCGCCAGACTCCAGTGCAGCCACCAGCGGCTGGCGGCGCCCGGCTCCCAGGGGGCCTCTTCCTCAGGCGCATGGATATAGACCGGAATGATCGCCCCCCCATCGCGTAACGCGGCAACGAGCGCGGGATTGTCATCCAGACGCAGATCACGTCTGAACCAGAGAATGGTCGGGTGAGTCCCGGATGCTTGGGTGTGCTTCAGGGGGCTGATCGATGTCATCCAAAAAATGCACGTATCAGAGTTGCATCCTTTCGCAAGGATGGCTACTATTAGGCCCTCTATTGCGGGGTGGAGCAGTCAGGCAGCTCGTCGGGCTCATAACCCGAAGGTCGTAGGTTCAAATCCTGCCCCCGCTACCAAACCCAACAAGGCTTAGAGGCATTCCTCTAAGCCTTTTTATTTGTGCCCCGCGATGAGCCGAACCGACGACATCCTGCGCCAGGCTGCCTCGGTGCTTGCCACCCTACCGGAATCGAACCCCCGACTGGAGGCCGAATTGTTGCTCACCGCGGCGACCGGCTGGACACGCACCGCGCTACTCGCCTGGCCCGAGCGCATACTCGATCCTGCCGCCGCCGAACGCTTCGCGGCCCTGCTCGCACGCCGACTCACCGGCGAGCCGATCGCCTATATTCTCGGACGCCAGACATTCTGGACCCTGGAGCTCAGGGTCACGCCAGACACCCTCATTCCTCGCCCAGAGACCGAACTCCTGATCGAGATCGCGCTCGATCGACTCGCCGCCCAACGTCCGGTGCAGGTGGCAGACCTCGGCACCGGCAGCGGCGCCATCGCCGCTGCGCTGGCGAGCGAGCGACCGGACTGGCGGCTGATCGCCACCGACCGCTCGGCCCAGGCGCTGGCGGTCGCCCGGGACAATTTCCGTCTCCTGGGTCTGGAGCAGATCCGCTGTCTGCAGATGGACTGGCTAAGGGCCCTGGCGTCCGACACCCTAGACGCCATCCTCAGCAACCCGCCCTACATCGCCGAGCAGGATCCCCATCTCGGGCGGGGCGACCTGCGTTTCGAGCCGCGCTTAGCGCTCACCCCAGGCGGCGATGGGCTGGACGCCATCCGCGCCATCGCCGCCGACGCCGGACGCTGTCTCCACCCCGGCGGACTGCTCGCCGTCGAGCACGGCTTCGATCAGGCCGAACGGGTCCGGCGGATCCTCGCCCAGTCTGGACTGCGGGCGATCGAGACCCACCGCGATCTGGCCGGACTGGAGCGTGTCACGCTGGGCTATCGCTGAGCCTGTACCCGGACTCGGGCTGTCTCTGATCCGCCATGATCAAGGCCGCCCTCTCCCGGATCCAGCGCTCGACCCGGGCGTTGAGCGCATCGACACCAGAGTCACAGCGCATCGGCTCCCCGATGATCAACCGGATGCGCCCCGGCTTACGCAACAGCGAGCGCGCCGGCCAGCAGTCGCCGGCATTATGGACTACAGGCAGCACCCGCCGTCCGGACCGACACGCCAGCTGGGCACCGCCGGCATTAAAACGCCCGACCTGGCCCGGTGGCTGGCGCGTCCCCTCCGGATAGATGACCACGCTCATCCCCTGATCGAGTCGCCGCTTGCCCTCGCGCAACAGCGTCTTGAGGGCCTGGACCGGCTTGCCCCGATCGATGGCGATGGGTTCGAGCAGCGCCAACCCCCAGCCGAAGAACGGCACCCACAGGAGCTCGCGCTTGATGACCGTGGCCTGAGGGGAGACCAACAAATGGAGATAGAAGGTCTCCCACTCGCTCTGATGATTGGCCATGATCACCACAGGCTCATTGCGCGGCAGGTGCTCGCGTCCCTCGACCTCGACCTCGATGCCGTTGAGCCGACGCAATAGCCACATGGTCGCGCGCGTCCAGTGATTGACGAAATGATGGCGCTGCTCGCGCGTCTGAAAGGGCGCCAGCGCCAAACTCACCAAACTGTGCACAATGCCCATCAGGTTGTAGAGGATGAAAAACAACAGGCTTCGCAGCCAGATGCCCGGCGTGATATGGGTTTCTTTCATCATGCCCCCGAGGATAGAGAACTTCCAGGCGCAAAGTTTAAACCGCTTGATTATTTTGAATGCCGTATTAGCATGAGGAATCTATGGATATCAACGACGACGAGCGCATCAAGCATCGCGAGATCGTGTTTCATCGGATTCATCCGAATCCGCATCAAGCGCGAACGGCGGCGCTATTCCTAAGCGAGGTGGACGGCATCCTGCGTGCCGAGCCGGTCTCACCCTGTCTGCTGCGCGTCAGTTACGACGTCCTCAAGACTACCCTGCTCGAGATCGAAGAGGCGCTGACCGAACTGGGTCTGCACCTCGACACCAATCTGTTCAATCGTCTGCGTCGCGCCCTTCACCACTACACCGAAGAGACCCTGCGCGCCAACAGCGGTCTCGAACTCGATAAACTCAACTCAACCCAAAAGCTCTTCGCCAAGCGCTATGCACTGATCGAGCACGGCTGCCGCGACGAGCGCCCCGAGCACTGGCGACGCTATCTGTAGCCGCTCAAGCCCCCGAACCTGACGCCCGAGGTGCCTTCCGTGCCCGCAGTCGCCGACTGAGTGACCCCTCAGCGCGGCGTGCTTGCGAAAAACCTGCACGCCTTCGCAACTCGAAGACACGCAAGGACCTAGACTTCAATTGAAGTCAGTGCGCATAGTCATGGATTTCGAGGTTCGGAGAAATCGGATGAAGACGCTAGACATCTTAGGCGATAGACACCGAGCAGAACCCCTTTGGTCGGCCGAGAGCAGCGGGACGGACGACCGCCATGCCTACCCCATGGGCGCGCGCAAACCCGACCTGGAGATCCGGGCCTATTATCGTGGCCAACAGCGACGGATTTCGCTTGCGGACGTCATCTATTTGAGCGCCGATCAAAAATACGTGTGCGTGCATCATCGAGACGGTGTCCTGCTCGTCGACCATTCACTGTGCGCCTTCGAACACGACTTTCCGGAGCTCCTGCTGCGCATCCACCGCAATGCCTTGGTGATGCGCGCGCGTCTGATCGGGGTTGAACGGCAACCCGACGGCTCGACACGTGCACTCCTATCCGGCTGTGACGACAGACCGATCGTCAGCCGTCGTCATCTCAGAGCCGTGCGCGACTGGCTGCGCCAGAGGGCCAACCCGGGCCAATAGAGCGCCATCAGCAGGCCGATCCAGAGTGCAGCGAGCCAGCCGATGATCCCGTCATAGTCGCCGACCAGGAACGACAAGGGCGAGTCGTCGTTGACGTCGGTCAGACGGCGACTGGCCTGGATCACCAGCACCCAGCCGGCATGCAGACCGATACACCAGCCGATGTGCCCAGCGCGCTCGCGCACCAGGGCCAGCAGCAGCCCGGCCATAAACAGCGCCACCAGCGAATCCAGGTGCTGCCACTGGAATAGATCGATGAAGACATGGACGAACATCCGGAGCGCACCCAGCGCGTCTAAGGCCGCCGAATCGGGCAAGGCACCCGGTTTCATGAAATGCAGCACGGCATAGAGCGCGGCGCTCCAGATCATCGCCGCGCGGGCGCCGCCGTGCTCGCGGAGCGCCGCATAGAGGGCGCCACGGAAGAAGGTCTCCTCCAGCACCCCGATCAACACACCGCCGATCAGCGCCTGAACAATACGCAACGCCGTCTGCGACCAGGGGGCTGGGCTTGAATCGGGCAGACGGATCTCCAGTTCGAGCAGCGCCATCACCAACGCCACCAGGATCAGCACACCCAGCACCCAGCCGCCGAGGATCGCGCGCCTCAAGACCGGCCAGCTTGCCCCATAGCCAAGCGCCGAGCGCCGCGTAAGCCCCTGCCAACGCAGAAACGGCCAGAACCCAAGCAGGATCAACGACTGGGCGAGCCGCCCCATGACCCGATGCGGCTCGATCGTCATCCAACCCGTGGCCATCAGGGCCGGGGTAAGCAGCGCCGCTAACATCAGGCAGACGAGCAGATAGAGAAAAAAGCGGACGGATGGATGCACGCCGGTCATGGTCACGGGACGGACAAAAGACGCCGATGATGACGGCAGTTTCTCAGGCTACCAAGCCACAACCCCGTCGCTCAATCACCCGGCCTCAGACGCCGAAACAGCTCGCGCCGCGAGATCTCCTTCTGCATCGGGCAGTCGCGCCGCGCGGCCTCCATGTTCGCGTCGCGCACGCGGATGACCTCGCCCCAATGCTCGAAGACGGCGTCAGCATCGCGGTAGGGTTCCATGTTCAGACAGAGTGGTTGCAGCAGATAGTGACCGAGCGGCTCCTGATAGCCGAGATGGGCCTGTTGCGACTGGCCGAACAGTTCAAAGCGCAGACACGGCCCCAGGACCAGATACTCGGCGTTCGCGCGCTCGGCCGCCGACCAGCCCTCGGGCAGCGCGAGCGCTGGCACACGATCGGGGAAGAACAGCCGCGCCAACATCCAGGGCGTCAGCAGCAACAGCACGCGCCAGTCCTCGACGCGACGCAGGGCACGCACCTCGATCGGTAGGGCCAGGTTGAGCATGGGATCGCCGGCCAGGGTCTCGGTGAGGAGACGCTCATGGACGGCGATCACCGCCGCGATCAGCGCCTGGTCTTCGGCCAGCCCTTCGGGACAGAGGCACCACCCGGCTTCAGGCGTCATCCGAGTCCTCCGAGGCCTGAGCTTCAGACTTTGGACAGAGTCGCCCCAAACAGGCGCCGAGCGCGCGATACAGGGCCAGACGCGCCTGTGACTGGAGATCCCTGGCAAGGCGCGGCAGCCAGCGGCACAGATGCGCCTCCCAGAGCTCGGCGGCGAGCGTATCGGCCAGACCCTCAGCCGAGCCCACATCCAACAGATAGGCCGCGAACTCCAGTTGGGCCCCCAGATAGTCGGGCGGCACCTCGCCTGAGTCCAGGCCGGCGCGCCGATAGAGCCCCTGGAGCTCTTGCAGCACCGTGCCGCCCAGGGTGCCCTGACGATGGGCCGATTCGAAGGGCGGACAGGGCGTCTTGGGATAGCCGCTGACGAACAATCGGGTATGCTCGGCCTGCCAGTGCTCCAGCGGCAAGGCGTCCAGCTCGGCGATGGGTTCTAAGAGCCAGGGCTCAAGCTCAGCGAGCTCGCGCAGGGCCTCCAGGGCACCCGTCTCCGGCATGGCCAGCAGCAGGGCCAGTCGGCGTAGATGGCTCGGGTCGGGTTTGGCCATCATGGGTGGGTTGTCGCGCGCCTCACCAGGGATAGGCATAGACCCCGGCATACATGAAGTAATGACGCAACAGATAGCCGCCGGCCAGCACCAGCACCGAGGCGGTCAGGATCGGCACCCGGCTGCCCCAGCCGCGTATCACGCCCTTGAGTTCGAGCAGGAAGGGCACGACCAGACCGAAGCCGATGAAGCCGACCAGCCAGCCGTAGTCGTTCCACAGCAACTCCAACGAGCGCACCGCCGACTCCGAGCCGTTCTTGAGGTACTGGTAGAGCGAGAACAGGATCACCAGCTCGGCGGCGATCAGCACCAGGTCGATGCGCTCATAGAGCACTCGCACATGCTCATCGGCCTGATCCTTGAGCAGGGTGTACATCAGGACCAACAAAAAGGCCATGGCGGTCGAGAAGGCCGAGACCGTAAACAGCAGGGGCACCGCCGGGTTGTGCCAGAGCGCGACCGCCGGGAAGGATTGCAGCAGCAGGCCCGTGTAGACCGCCACGCCCACCCCGTTGACGACCGCCAGCCAGCCGACGCTGTAATGGAATCGCTGCACCAGCCTGGCGGTACCGATGACGAACGGCTTCTCGATCAGGTCGCGAAGCACGGGCATCCGCTGCGCCAACTGGGTCTCGCGCACATAGGGCAGGGCATAGAGCACGCCCCAGACCATCATCCAGATGATGAACTGGGTGCCCCAGGCGATCCAGGCACTCGATTGATTGAACATCGCCATCGGATTGAGCACGGTCAGGACGGCCGTCTTGTCGAGCAGATGACCGAACAGCATCAGCGAGCCGAGCGCCAAGAGCACTACGCCCGCGCCTGCTCCCCAGATCACGAGATGGCGGTTGGGCTTGAGATACATATCGGTGAGGAAGGTCACCGCCAGGGTCGCCGCACCCAGACCGCCGAAGTAGAGATAGATGGCAAGCCACCAGGTCCAGAGGTCCTGGGTCGCATAGGTCATGTTGACGTCCATCGCGTTAGCCCCTCCAGCGGATATCGTCGATGTAATAGACATTGGGTCGGGTGCCGATGTGCGGCATCAGGGGCCGGGCGGCACCGCTGGCGACGATCTGGGCGATCGGGTCTTCTGGATCGTCGAGATCGCCGAACAGACGCGAAGACCCGACACAGGTCTCGACACAGGCCGGCTTGCGCCCCTGCTCGACCAGGTGATCGCAGAAGGAACACTTGTCCATGCTCGGACTAGTGCGCCGATAGTCCGATCCATAGAACTCGCGTCCCAGGCGCATGTCGCGTTTGGTGATGGGCACCCGCGCGTGATAGGGACAGGCCATGGCACAGGCCCCGCAGCCCATGCACAGGTCCTGATCGACAAAGACGATGCCGTTGGCCTTCTTTTGGGTCGCCCCGGTCGGGCAGACCGTCATACAGGGCGGGTTGTCGCAGTGATTGCACAGTCGCGGGAAGAAGCGCCGGTGCACGTCCGAGCCGACGCCGATCTCCTTGTCGTGCACATAGGTGCGCCATTTTTTCTTGTCCCAGACCGGGGTCTGGTTCTCCATCGCGCAGGCGGCCATGCAGGCATTGCAACCGACACAGGTATTGAGGTCGATGACCATTGCATAGTGAGTCATGGATCAGATCCTCCCTCAGGCCCGGCTGACGCGGACGGTGAACTCTTGCGAACGGAAGCCCGCGACCACCGGCTCGACCTGATAGGGGACGAGCTTGCTGGTGGCGGTGCCGTCGCCGTGGGTGCGCGACAGGGCCGGGTTCTCGACGCCAAACGAGCTATAGACGAAGACGACCTCTGGATGGACCAGGCGCGTCACATAGGCGTGCCCTGTGGTCTGCTGGCCGGACTGGGTGTTGGTGATCCGGATCGGGTCGCCCATGGCGATCCCCAGCCGCGCGGCGCGTTCGGGGTGGATCCAGACCCCCTTGTAGACGTCGTGTTTGAATTCGTTGATCGCGGCGAGCACCGGGTTGTTGCTGTTGGTCGAGGCGTGCGAGACGGTCGGGGTCTTGCCATAGGTGAAATAGAACTCGTCCTTGGCCAGGGGCGCGGCGACCTCGCGCGGCGAGCCGGAACGGAGCTGGATCGGGACATTGCCGGCCAGCACATTGAAGTTGGGCGCGGTATGACCCTCGTCGCGCAATTTCCGCATCAGGGGGGAGAAGAACTCGACCCGTCCGCTCTCGGTGGGTACCGGCATCCGCCAGGGCATGGCGTGCTCTTCGAGGATCTGTTCGCGGTCGAGCTCGTGATAGATGCCCTTGGCGCGCAGGACACGGTCGATGTGCTCGGGCGTCACCCCAAGCCGTTCGGCGGCCTGAGCGAAGGCGACCTCGCGACAGGCGAGCTGATAGGCGCCTTTCTTTAGCCTCTGGCGATTGCGTTCGAGCGCGGCCTTGACCGGCGCAGCCTTGAGCCCCGTCAGCTTCTCGACCCAGTCATGGAAGGTCTCTGTGTTGCCCGAGATGATCTCGGTCATCTTAAGCAGGATGTCGGCCGTCTCCTCGGTGTCGTAGAGCGGCGGGATGGCAGCATAGCGGGTGGTCAGGGCCAGGTCGTGATTGACGCCATTGCCATAGAGGGTCGGTTCATCGCGCTCCAGATAGGTGGTATTGGGCAGGATGACATCGGCATAGAGCGCCGTATCCGAGGGCAGGACATCGATCAAGACCACCAGCTCGACGTTGGCGTGGCTCAGGATCTCCTTCCAGCGGGTATCGGGGTAATAGTGACGCACCGGATTGGAGGCGTTGATCAGGAAGGCGCGGGTCAGATAGGGCTCACCGTTGAACTGAACGCGCCCCTCGACCGATTCGCGCAGTCCGGACTCGGTCATCACCGGCAGGGCGACGTTGAAGTGCCCAGCGGCCTTCTCCTGCGCATTCCACACCCAGGTCCAGCCGGGGCGACCATGTGAGAAGTTCTCACCCTTGGAGAGGGCGCCGATCACCATCTTGGCAAAGGCCATCCCCGGGAGCGTGGCCAGCGGCGAGCCCATCTCATAGCCGTGCTCCATGGCCTCGTACAGGCGTGCGGCCTTGTGATGGACCTCGCCCGAGTTGATCCAGCCGCCGACGCGATCGATGCCGCCGATAAGGGCCTGGATCATGGCCTGGACGCGACGCGCCATCATGATGTTGCTGTAGCGCGCCCCATGCCAGCCTGGATCGATGATCGCCGGGCGTGTGGTGCCAAACTCATGGGCGATGCGCTCGATGACCTCGGGGGCGATGCCGGTGATGTCAGCGGCCCATTTGGTGGTGTAGGGCTGAAGCTCCTCGAGCTGGGCCTCGAACACCGTCATCACCGCCCGTCCGTCGAGTGTGAACTCCTTGGACGTTCTGAGCGCCGGGGTGAAGGCGTTGCCTTCGATATCGATCGTATTGTCGTTACCGAAGGCGGGGACCGCGCGCACCTCGTCGCGGCCCTCGACCCGCACCTGGGGGCGGCCCTGGGCGTCGGTCAGCAGTCGCAGCTCGCCGGACTCGTCGCGATAGGCGAGGAAGGGCATGTTGGTGTGTTTGCGCAGGAAGCTGGCGTCGTACAGTCCCTCCTCCATCAGGATCCGCATCATCGCCAAGAGGAACGGCAGGTCGGTGCCAGGCCGGATCTGGATCCATTCATCGGCCTTGGCCGCGGTCTCGGAGCGGCGCGGGTCGAGCGCGACGATCTTGGCCCCCTTCTTGCGCCCCTGGGCGAAGCGCACCATGCGGCAGGTCGAGACCGCGCCGATCGAGGCGTTGTTGCCCATAAAGAGGATGTACTTGGCGTTGTCGAAGTCCGGCAGCATCTCGTCGTGGATGTTGAAATTGCCGGTGACGAGATCCGTGCCAAGGTGACCAGTGGTGACACAGTGCTGCATCGGCGAGGCGACGATGTTAGGGACCTCGTTGGCCATGGCGAAGGGCACCGCCCAGTTCATATAGAACACGCACGAGGTCCAGCCGCCGACCATGGTCCACTCCCAGGGCTGGATCGCGGTGGCCTTGGTCTTCTCGGCGATATAGGCATAGGCCTCCTCCCAGCTCGCGGCCCGAAAGGCGTATTCGCCGCGCTTGGAGCCCTTGACCCGGATCAGCGGCGTTTTTAGCCGGTCGGTGTCATAGGTCTGGCGCAACCCGGCCTGACCGCGGGCGCAGATCTTGCCGCGGTTGAGGGTTGAATGCGGGTTGCCGTCGAGCTTGACGACCCGCCTCTCGCCGTGGCGGGTGTGGGTCGTGACCCTGAGGTTGCACAGCGAAGAGCAGAAGTTGCAGATGCTGTAGGAGATCTCTTCGATCGTTTCGTCCTTGGCGGTGGCGGTCTTGACGAACTGGGTGGCGGGCGACAGCAGGGTCAGACCGGCTGCGCCATAGCCTGTGGTTTTGAGAAAGGCGCGGCGTGAGAGGCGTGGAATGCTCCAGGCCATGTGGATGTCCTCCGAGGTGGTCGAACGGAATCCCGGGTCTTGGCCGCGGGATTTGGGTGTCTTAGTGCCTGACAAGCCGGCGAGCTTGGGCCTGCGATCAACATTAAGACAAGCGCCTGTGCCGGGTCCATCGGAAGATTCGGATTGATTGATATGGGTCAATTGCGGGGCATTGACCGGATGCGCCGCCACACTGGATACTCAGGGCTCATAGCCCAGCACCGGCGCCAGCCAGCGCTCGGCCTCATCCAGGGTCCAACCCTTGCGCTGGGCATAGTCCTCGACCTGATCGCGCTGGATGCGCCCCACACCGAAATAGCGCGCCTCGGGGTGGGCGAAGTACCAGCCCGAGACTGACGCCGCCGGCAGCATGGCAAAGTTTTCGGTGAGGATAAGACCGATGCGCCGGTCGGGTTCGAGCAGCCTCCAGAGCGTCCCCTTCTCGGTGTGATCCGGGCAGGCGGCATAGCCGGGCGCTGGTCGGATGCCCCGATAATGCTCGGCAATGAGCTCTTCGTTGCTGAGCTGCTCATCCGTCGCATAGCCCCAATAGCGGGTGCGCACCAGTTGGTGCAGCCGCTCGGCGAATGATTCGGCCAGCCGGTCGGCGAGCGCCTTGAGCAGGATCGCGCTGTAGTCATCCTGATCGGCCACGAACCGCGCCAGAGGCCCCTCGATCCCCACCCCCGCCGTGACGGCAAAGGCCCCGATCCAGTCAGGGCGTCCGCACTCGGCTGGGGCGATGAAGTCGGAGAGACAGAAATTGGCCTGTTGGCGTCCGCCAGCGCGTGGCATCTGCTGGCGCAGGTGGTGCAGGGTCGCGAGCCGCTGGGTGCGCGCCGCGTCGGCATAGAGTGCGATGTCGTCGTCCCCGATCCCATTGGCGGGAAAGAAACCAAACACCGCGCGTGCCTGGAGCCAGCGCTCGGCCACCAGCCGTTCCAGAAATACCTGGGCCTCGGCATAGAGCATGCGCGCCTCCTCGCCGATCACTGGGTCGTCGAGGATGTCCGGGAAGCGGCTGTGTGCCAGCTCCCAGGCGCGAAAGAAGGGGAGCCAGTCGATGGTGTGCACCAGGTCGTCGAGCGGAAAATCAGCGAGCGTGGCGATCACCGTCTCGCCGGCGCGCTCCAGCGCGAGCGACCAGGGGGCCGTCTCGCTGAACTCAGGGTCGAGCAGTGCCGGTCGCGGCGGCTCATAGCCCGCCCAGTCGAGCGCCGGGCGATTGGCACGCGCCTCCAGGATCGACACCGACTTACGGGTCGCCGCACGCCCATCGCGCTCGGCGCGCAGGCGCTCGTACTCCTCGGCAATGGCGGCCACATAGCCTGGGCGCTGGGTCTCGCTCAGCAGGTTGGAGACCACGCCCACGGCCCGTGAGGCATCCGGCACATAGATGACCGGGGCCGTGCGCTGGGGGGCGATCTTGAGGGCAGTGTGCAGTTTGGAGGTGGTGGCACCGCCGATCAGCAGCGGCAGCTCAAGCCCCTGACGCTGCATCTCCTTGGCCACGTGCACCATCTCGTCGAGCGAGGGCGTGATCAGACCCGAGAGCCCGATCACATCGGCACCGACCGCGCGCGCACGCTGGAGGATGGTCTCGGCCGGCACCATGACCCCGAGGTCGATGACCTCATAGCCATTGCACTGCAAGACCACGGCGACGATGTTCTTGCCGATGTCGTGGACGTCGCCCTTGACCGTGGCGATCAGGAACTTGCCGTTGCTGCTCGCCTCGGCGCCGCCCTCGGCCTGCTCGGCCTCCAGGAAGGGCTGGAGATAGGCCACCGCCTTCTTCATCACCCGCGCCGATTTCACCACCTGCGGCAGGAACATCTTGCCCGCACCGAACAGGTCGCCGACGAGGTCCATGCCCTGCATCAGCGGGCCCTCGATCACCGCCAGCGGGCGCCCGAGGGTCTGACGCGCGGCCTCGGTGTCCTCATCGATGAAGTCGGCGATACCCTTGACCAGCGCGTGCTCAAGCCGTTTCTCGACCGGCCAGGTGCGCCATTCCAGATCGGACCTGTTCTCAGGTCCAGCGCCTTCACCCTGGTACCTCGGGGCCAGCTCGAGCAGGCGCTCGGTGGCGTCCGGACGGCGGTTTAAGATCACATCCTCGACCGCATCGCGCAGCTCCTCGGGTAGCTCGTCATAGATGGCAAGCTGGCCGGCATTGACGATCCCCATATCCATCCCGGCCCGGATGGCGTGATAGAGGAAGACGGCATGGAGCGCCTGGCGCACCGGTTCGTTGCCGCGAAAGGAGAAGGAGACATTGGACACCCCCCCCGAGACCAGGGCATGCGGCAGGGTGCGTTTGATCTCGCGCGTGGCCTCGATGAAATCGACCGCGTAGTGGTCGTGTTCCTCGATGCCGGTGGCCACGGCAAAGATGTTGGGGTCGAAGATGATGTCCTCGGGCGGGAAGCCAACCCGCTCGGTCAGCAGCCGGTAGGCCCGGGTACAGATCTCGACCTTGCGCGCCTGGGTGTCGGCCTGGCCCTGCTCGTCGAAGGCCATGACGATGACCGCTGCACCATAGCGCCGACACAGCCGCGCCTGGTCGATGAACCTTTGCTCACCCTCCTTGAGTGAGATCGAGTTGACGATCGGCTTGCCCTGGACGCATTTGAGTCCGGTCTCGATCACCTCCCACTTGGAGGAATCGATCATCACCGGCACCCGGGCGATCTCGGGCTCGGCGGCGATCAGGTTCAGGAACCGGCGCATCGCTGCCACGGCGTCGAGCAGGCCCTCGTCCATGTTCACATCGATGATCTGGGCGCCGTTGTCGACCTGCTCCTGGGCGATGCTGAGCGCCGTGTCGTAATCGCCCTCCTTGATCAGGCGCCGAAACCGCGCCGAACCCGTGACATTGGTCCGCTCGCCGACATTGACGAACAGGGTGTCTGGGCCGATGTTCAGCGGTTCCAGACCCGCCAGTCGGCAGGCGGGCTCGATGGTCGGCCGCACGCGCGGGGGCAGGCCCGCCACGGCCTCGGCGATGGCGCGGATATGATCCGGCGTGGTGCCACAGCAACCGCCAACGATGTTGAGGAACCCCGCGCGCGCCCACTCGGCGATCTCGGTCGCCATCACCTCGGGTCCGAGGTCATAACCGCCGAGCGCGTTCGGCAGACCGGCGTTGGGATGGGCCGAGACATGAAACTCACTGATCCGGGCCAGCTCCTCGACATACTGGCGCAGCTCGAAGGGGCCAAGGGCGCAGTTGAGCCCCACGCTGAGGGGCTCGGCATGGCGCAGTGAGTTGTAGAAGGCCTCGGTGGTCTGACCGGTCAGGGTCCGACCCGATTGATCGGTGATGGTGCCCGAGAGCATGATCGGGCGCTCGACCCCGTCCTCGTCGAACACCTGCTTGACCGCAAAGATCGCCGCCTTGGCGTTCAGGGTATCAAAGATGGTCTCGATCAGGATCAGATCGGCGCCGCCTGCGATCAGACCGCGCGCCGACTCGGCATAGGCCGCGACCAGGGTATCGAAGTCGATGTTGCGCGCACCCGGGTCATTGACATCGGGCGAGATCGAGGCGGTGCGATTGGTCGGTCCGAGCACCCCGGCGACGAAACGCGGTTTCTCCGGCGTCGCGTAGGCATCGGCGGCCGCGCGCGCCAGTCGAGCCGCCGCGACATTGATCTCGTAGACGAGCCCCTCCATCCCGTAATCGGCCATGGCGATGCGGGTGGCATTGAAGCTGTTGGTCTCGATGATGTCAGCGCCGGCCTCCAGATAGGCGCGATGGATGCCGTCGATCACCTCGGGCCGGGTGAGCACCAGCAGATCATTGTTGCCCTTGAGGTCGCGCGGCCAATCGGCAAAGCGCGCGCCGCGATAATCGGCCTCGGTCAGCCCCTGGCGCTGGATCATGGTGCCCATGGCGCCGTCGAGGATGAGGATCGAGCGCGCGAGGCGCTCGTGAATCAGGGTATTGGAATCTATCATGGGCAGTCACGGCAGGAAGCGGTCGAGCGCCTGGACGGCGCTTTGGCGTGAATCCTCGGACGGGCGCCTCCAAGTGTGGGAACAATACCATGACCCTGGGTTCTTGTTCATGGCTTCGCACCTAAAGGCCGCTTATCCCACCACCTGCGGGCGTTCAAGGCGTGCCCTTGCAAGCCGGTCGCGCTATGCTAAGTCGATCTTGACAATCAAAAACGACGTTGCCTTACAAGGCTCGGGAAATCACTGCCCTATGACCAACCTCAAAAACCTCGTCTTTGCGTCGGCTTCGTTCAAGACCGGCATCTTCTCATTCATCGTGCTCGGACTGGCGGGGTGCGATGGACTTGCGCGCCTCAACACCAAAAAGGACGCGCCGCCCGAGCCCATTGTCGCCGAGGATTCGGCGGGGGTCGTCACAGCTCCAGAGTCTAATCCGCTCACCAAGATCGAGGCGCCCTCGAAAGAAAAAAAACTGTCGAGTCCACTCTATGAGTGGAAGGGTGATGGACGCAACATCACCCGCATCATCATCAATACCGATGAACAGAAGGCTCGTTTCTATTCGGGAGACGAGGAGGTCGGTTGGAGCACGGTGGCGACCGGGATCCCCAAGTATCCGACCCCGACCGGTCGCTTCCAGATCACCGAAAAGATCGAGAACAAGCGCTCAAATCTCTATGGCAAGGTCTATGGCCAGGGTGGTCGCGTTCTGCGCTCCAACGCCAAGCTCGGGCGCGACCCGATCCCCGAAGGCGGGCGTTTCGAGGGGGCAGACATGCCCTTTTTCATGCGCCTGACCGATGATGGTGTGGGCCTGCATGCCGGCCCCATCCCCAACCCGGGTCAGCCAGCCTCGCACGGCTGTATCCGGGTCCCGAGCAAGATGGCGTCTGTATTGTTCCGTCATGTGTCGAATGGGACGGACGTGACCATCGAGGGCAAGGGGCCGAGCTACGGCGACTATGTCGCCAAACAACGCGCTGAGGCCGCACGCCGTGCCGAGGCGCGCCGGCTGGCCGAAGAGAAGCGTGCCGCCGAGGCCCAGAAGGCACAACAGATCGCCGAGGCCATGCCGACACCGCAGGCGTCCGGTCTGCCCAAGCCCGCGACCAACGCCGAGATGCCCGAAGCCCATGCCGTCGCCAAGGACGCGGCGGCCTTGGCGGACCAGACACTCGATGCCGCGAACGCACGCGAGGCGCATCTGCGTGAACCTGAGGTCCAGCCAGAGGGCGCATCGGCGCAACCCGCCCAGACGATGCCTGCTTTAGCGCCTGAAGCCGCCAAGCCGGTGCCCCCTGCCAGCGAGCCGCCGCCGACCGTCGCGGCGCCCCCAAAGAACCCGCCCACGCCGGCGGACACACCCCAGCCGCCAGCCCCCGCCCAGCCGGCGCCCGAGATCCTGGAGGCGCCGGCCCCAAGCCCCGCGGCGGCGCCGGCGAAGATGAGTGATCCTGCGCCCAAACCGGACGAACCGACACCGAACCCGGTTCCCGCCAATCCCGAACCGCCGGCGACACCAGCGGCCACGCCAACCAACAGCGCAACCTGATGTGTGACGAGTTCCAGCTCGACCCTGGCCTCTGCCATCTGAACCATGCCGCCGTCGCCCCCTGGCCAAGGCGCGCCCTGGTGGCGGTGACAGGTTTCGCCGAGGAGAACGTGCGTCAGGGGTCGCTCGGCTATCCGGCCTGGCTCGCCGTCGAGCAGCGTCTGCGCGCGCGTCTGGCCTGGCTGATCGGTGCCGAGCAACCATCCGACATCGCCCTGGTCAAGAATACGTCCGAGGCACTGTCGGTCATCGCGCACGGCCTGCACTGGACGCCGGGCGACAGCGTCGTTGGGATCGCCCAGGAGTTTCCATCCAACCGCCTGGTCTGGGAGTCGCTGGCCGATCAGGGCGTGACCTGGCGTGCGCTGGACCTGGACGACTCCAGTGATCCCGAGGCGGATCTGATCGCGCTGTGCGATGACTCGACCCGGATGATCGCCGTAAGCTGGGTGCAGTACGCCTCGGGTCTGCGGCTGGATCTGGAGCGGCTCGGTGCCTGGTGTCGAGCCCATGACATCCTGCTGTGTGTGGATGCCATCCAGGGTTTGGGCGCCCTGCCCTTCGACCTCAAGCGCTTTCAGGCCGATTTCGTCGTCGCCGATGGGCACAAATGGATGCTCGGCCCCGAGGGGCTGGCGCTGCTCTATGTCCGTCCCGAGCGGCGCGAACGCCTGAGGCTGCACCAGTTCGGCTGGCACATGGTCGAGGAGGTGGGCGACTTCGAGCGCACCGACTGGACGCCGGCCCGGGACGCGCGCCGCTTTGAGTGCGGCAGCCCCAATCTGCTCGGGGCGCACGCCCTGGAGGCCAGCCTGTCGCTGCTGGCCGAGATCGGGATGGACGAGGTCTGGCGACGGGTGCAGGCACGGACGGATCATCTCATCGCCCTGATCGATGCGCGCGGGTTCGAGCTACTCACGCCCCGCGCCCCTGAACGACGCGCCGGGATCATCAGCTTCCGGGTCCCGGGCGAGTCGTCATCCAGGCTCCATCAGGCGCTCCTGGCGCGGCGCGTCCTCTGTGCCCAGCGCGGCGGCGGCATTCGTTTCTCGCCGCATTTTTATACGCCCCTCGAAACCCTAGAGCGCGCCATGCGTATTCTTGACACCATCCTTGAGTAAACAACCCTCGACTGAAGTCGAAGGCTTTATTGTAAGACGCAGCAAACATGGTTGACCGCATCCCCAACATTGGGCGTGTTTACAGCCGCCCTTGGCAGCGGGGCCCCGCTGCCAATCCGGGCCAGGTTTCGACTGGCGTTGCAGTCGGCATGCGCCCGGAGACCACACTTGCGGTGCATTATACACCACATGGCGCACTTCGCGCGCCCGCCATTCCTCCCGCGACTCAAGTCGCGGGTTTCCTTGCGGAGGGTCTATGAAGGCTTGTCGAGTCAATCAAAAGGGACGCAGAATAACCAGGGCCTTGCATGAGGTCAGGGAGGTGGCGACCCACAATGGCACTGAATTTTTGCTGGTCGCCATTCTCAAGACCCAGGCCAGACTGATTCGGTCTATCTGCCGGTTCCGACGATGTTGAAATGAGCGAATGCGCTTGCCTTGCGTTTGGGAGTGACTGCTGATGAGGCCACTGAGGTACCGTGTCCGACCAGGCAGTTGGGAGTCGGCGGGGGCCACGGTCATGGAAGGCGGCGTCAATTTCTGCGTGCTGTCGCGCTATGCCGAGCGCATGCAGCTCTTGCTGTTCGAGCACGAGGAGAGCCCGGATCCCTATGAGGTGATCCAGCTCGACCCGCGCGTCAATCGGACCTTCTTCTTCTGGCACATCTTCGTCGAGAACCTGCCCGAGGGCACCTTTTATAACTGGCGCGCCGAGGGACGCGCCGACCTACGCGAGACCGGCAGCCGGCTCGATGCCGAAAAGGCCCTGCTCGACCCCTGGGCGACTACCATCAGCGACCGGCTTTGGGACCGCGCCGCCGCCTCGCGCCCAGGCGACAATGTCGAGACCGCCATCCGTGGCCAGGTCGTGCGCGACGACTACGACTGGGAGGACGACAAACCGCTGTTCATCCCGCTCAATCAGTCCGTCATCTACGAGATGCACGTCGGCGGCTTCACCCGTCACCCCTCGTCCGGCGTGACCCACCCGGGCACCTTCGCCGGCGTTATCGAGAAGATCCCCTATCTCAAGGCACTTGGCATCACCCATGTCGAACTGATGCCGGTCATGGCCTTCGACACCCAGGACGTGCCACCCAAGACCGCCAGCCTGGGGCTGGAGAACTACTGGGGCTACAGCACCCATAGCTTCTTCGCCCCCCATCCGGGGTTCGCCGTGGACCCCCGCCATGCGCGCGACGAGTTCCGCGATATGGTCAAGGCCCTCCACAAGGCCGGGATCGGCGTGATCCTGGACGTGGTCTTCAATCACACCGCCGAGGGCGGCGCAGCCGGTCCGATCATCAGCTTCAAGGCGTTCGGCAACGAGATCTTCTATCACCTCGACTTCGAGGATCGCAGCAAATACCGCGATTACACCGGCTGCGGCAATACCCTGAACTGCAATCACCCGCTGGTAACACGGTTTTTGATCGACGCCCTGCTCTACTGGACGCACCGCATGCACGTCGACGGCTTCCGCTTCGATCTGGCCAGCGCGCTGGCGCGTGGTGAGGACGGCAACCCGCAGTATCATGCCCCGGTGCTCTGGGCGATCGAACTCGCGCCCGCGCTCAATCGTGCCCACATCATCGCCGAGGCCTGGGACGCGGCCGGACTCTACCAGGTCGGCGACTTCCCCGGTTATCGCTGGGCCGAATGGAACGGACGCTATCGCGACGTCATGCGCGGCTTCGTGCGCGGCGACCCCGGATTGGTCCCCGAGGTCGCCACACGCCTGGCCGGATCGAGCGACATGTACGAGGCGCGCGGCCGGCTGCCGATCAACTCGATCAACTTCGTCACCTGTCACGACGGCTTCACCCTGTGCGACCTGGTCAGCTACAACTGCAAGCACAACGAGGCCAACGGCGAGGACAACCGTGACGGTCACGACCACAATCTGAGCTGGAACTGTGGCTGCGAGGGGCCAACCGACGACGTCGAGATCCAGCGCCTAAGGCGCCGCCAGGCACGCAATTTCATCAGTCTCCTGATGTTGAGCCAAGGCGTGCCCATGCTGCTCTCGGGCGATGAGGTGTTGCACACCAAGCGCGGCAACAACAACACCTACTGTCAGAACAACGAACTATCCTGGTCGGATTGGCGGCTGGTCGAGACCAATCGCGACATGCTGGAGTTCGTGCGCGCCATGATCGCGCTGCGCCGGCGTCATCCGTCACTGATGCGCGACCGCTTCCTGACTGGCCGGCCCGAATATGGCCAGACCCTCCCTGACATCAGCTGGCATGGCACCCAGCTCGACCAGCCCAATTGGGACGATCCGACGCGCCGGGTGCTGGCCTTCACCCTGGCCGGCAGGGTCGAGGATGAACCGCCGCTGCATGCCATGCTCAACATGGACAGTGTCGCTCATGTCTTCGAGTTACCGGTCATTGCGGGTCGACATTGGTGTCTTGCGGTCGACACCTATCCGGATGGCGGACTGGTGGTGCCGCCCGAGGCGCAGCAACCGCTCTCCCACCCGGAGAGATTGAGGGTCGGCCCCCATGGCGTTGTGGTGCTGGAGTCGCGTCCGGTGTAAACAACCCTCGACTGAAGTCGAAGGCTTTATTGTAAGACGCAGCAAACATGGTTGACCGCATCCCCAACATTGGGCGTGTTTACAGCCGCCCTTGGCAGCGGGGCTCCACTGCCAATCCGGGCCAGGTTTCGACTGGCGTTGCAGTCGGCGTGCGCCCGGAGACCACACTTGCGGTGCATTATACACCACATGGCGCACTTCGCGCGCCCGCCATTCCTCCCGCGACTCAAGTCGCGGGTTTCCTTGCGGAGGGTCTATGAACCCCATCCTAAACAACGGAGGACAGAGCAAGATGCACATCGGCATGATCGGTCTGGGACGCATGGGTGCAAACATGGCGCGACGTTTGCTCAGAGCTGGGCATCACTGCGTCGTCTATAATCGCAATCCGGCCAAGGCCCAGGCCCTGGTCGATGAGGGCGCCATCGCCATCAACGACCTGGCCGAGTTCCGCGCCCGACTGGAGCCACCGCGCCATGTTTGGCTGATGGTGCCGGCAGCGGCCGTGGGCGGCGTCATCGAGGACCTGATCCCCCACCTGGAACCGGGCGATGCCCTGATCGATGGCGGCAACTCGCACTATCGTGACGACCTGGTCCATGCCGAGCGCCTGCGTCCACTGGGTCTGCATCTGGTCGACTGCGGCACCAGCGGCGGCGTCTGGGGCCTAGAACGCGGCTACTGCCTGATGATCGGCGGCGAACCCGAGGTCGTTGAGCGGCTCGATCCGATCTTCGCCGCGCTTGCACCCGGAATGGGTACGATCCCGCGTACCGCCGGGCGTTCGGGCCCACCGAGCCGCGCCGAACAGGGCTATCTGCACTGCGGGCCCACGGGTGCCGGGCACTTCGTCAAGATGGTCCACAACGGTATCGAATACGCACTCATGGGCGCCTATGCCGAGGGCTTCAACCTGCTGCGCCATGCCGGCATCGGACGCGAGGATCGCGCCCAAGACGCCGAGACCGCCCCGCTCGCCCATCCCGAGCACTACAGGTATGACATCCCGATCGCCGAGGTCGCCGAGGTCTGGCGGCGCGGGAGCGTCATCGCCTCCTGGCTGCTCGATCTGACGGCCAATGCCCTGCACGAGGATCCCAGTCTCAGCGCCTTCGGCGGCCGGGTCGCAGACTCGGGCGAGGGCCGTTGGACGGCCCTGGCCGCGATCGAGACTGGCACCCCTGCCCCACTGCTGACCACGGCGCTCTACGAACGCTTCAGCTCACGCGGCGAGGGTGATTTCGCCCATCAGCTCCTGTCGGCACTGCGCTATCAGTTCGGCGGGCACCAGGAATCCGCCAAGGATTGAACACCGCGCGATGAGTCCTCCACCGCTGATCCTCGCCTCGACCTCGCCCTACCGACGCACCCTGCTCGAACGGCTTGGGCTCCCCTTTGCTACCGCCGCGCCTGAGGTCGATGAGCGTCCTCATCCAGGCGAATCGCCGTCGGACCTGGTCCAACGGCTCGCCGCGGCCAAGGCGCGCGCCGTGGCGGCACATCATCCGGACGCGCTCATCATCGGCTCGGATCAGGTCGCCTGTCTCGATGACGCCATCCTCGGCAAACCCGGCGATCACACCACGGCCATCGCCCAACTGGAGCATGCCTCGGGTCGCTGCGTGCTGTTCCTGACCGGACTCTGTGTGCTCGATGCGCGCAGCGGGCAGGCCCAGATCCTGGTCGAGCCGTTCCGGGTGCACTTCCGCGCGCTCAGCCGCGCGCGCATCGAAGGCTATCTCGAACGCGAGCGCCCCTATGACTGCGCCGGCAGTTTCAGGTCTGAGGGCCTCGGGATTGCCCTCTTCGAGCGTCTGGAAGGCGACGATCCCAATGCACTCATCGGACTGCCGCTGATCCGGCTTATCCCCCTGCTGGAGGCCGCCGGCCACTATCCGCTTGGCTGTTGATCCCTTTTGATCTGATGAAACAAAGGGCGCCTTGCAAAACGGTTTTGGGTGCGCAAGACTTGAAACCGAACTCGAAAGATCCTGCCTAGGGCCAAGAATTTCCAGGGGGAATCATCTGCAATGCGACCAAGTGCCCTGAACGTCAAGCTCGCTTGGGCCTTGCCTGTTTCAGTCAGTCTGCTGCTCATGGCTGGCTGTGCGAGCCACAATCTCGAATCGCTGTCCGACCACATAGGCCAACAGAGCCCGCGTGACTATGGCGACAGCCACACCTTCCCGGTGCCGCCGGAGCTCCAGGACAATGTGGACTTCTGGCGCCATGTCTATGGCATCTGGGGGCGGGGCGAGGTTGCCATCCACGACGACGAATATCTGGGCATCGTCTATGAGGTCACCCGGATTCCAGGGCCGATCCAGGCCAGCTACAGCGAATCCCAGAGCGCCTGGCTGAAGGAGCGCCTGGATCATCACAGATCCAGGCTTGCCGCCCTGGAACAGCGAGTACGCGACAACCAACCGCTGTCGGACGACGACAAGGCGCTGCTGGAGAAATTCAAGCAGGCCGGTGGCAGCGTCGCCGCCGTCTACGGTGCCTCAGAGCGCGTGCGCGCCCAACGCGGCATCCGCGAGAAGTTCCGCCGCGGTCTGGAGATCAGCGGACGCTATGATCAGGCCTTCCGCGAGATCATGCGCCGTCACGGCGTCCCCGAGGACCTGGCCTTCCTGCCGCACGTCGAATCCTCTTTCCAGGCCAATGCGCGTTCGAGCGTTGGCGCGGTCGGTATCTGGCAGTTCATGCCCGAGACCGGACGACAATACAACATGAACGTCAATGCCCAGATCGACGATCGCTTCGACCCGATCCTGGCCGCCGACGGCGCGGCACGCTATCTTGCGGCAGCCTATCGCCAGCTCGGCAGCTGGCCGCTGGCCATCACCTCTTACAATCACGGCAAGGGCGGCATGGCCAATGCCAAGAACCAGTACGGCAACGACATCGGACGCATCGTCAAGGAATACAAGGGACCAGCGTTCGGTTTCTCCTCCAGGAACTTCTATGCCGGGTTCATCGCCGCCCGTGAGGTGGCAAGCCATGCAGAACGCTATTTCCCCGAGGGTATCCGCTACGAGCAGCCCTGGAACTACGATCGCATCGTCCTGCGCGACAGCATGCCCGTCGATCACCTGGCCCAGCACTACGGAACCTCCAAGCAACAGCTCGCCGAGTTGAACCTGCATTGGCGCGATCCGGTGATCAAGGGCGAGGCTGACCTCCCAGCCGGAACCACGGTCTGGCTCCCGGCTGGAACGACACGCCGGATCGCTAGTCTGCCTCCCCCCTTCACGAAACCGGTCGTCATCGCCCGTACCGAACCCAAAACACCACCTGTCGCAACACCCGCCGCGATACGTACCGCCGTGGCCAAGACGACACCCACGACCAAACCGATCACCTCGAGCAAGACCTCGGTCGCGGCCAACACCAAGCCCAAGACCCGTTATCACGTGGTCCAGCCGCAGGAGACGCTCTATCGTGTCGCGATCCAGAATGGGATCACGGTTGAAGAATTGCGCAAGCTCAACAAGATGCGTCCAGACGACAACAAGATCACGCCCGGACAAAGGCTCATCGTGGGTCTCTGAAACGCTAAGCGCACCGCCTGGGCGAGCTAGGGCCTCTGACAAGGAGACAAGGGTCGTGGCGAGCGCACCGAGTCACCCCTTTGGGCGCCCTCTCAGCGCGTCAGACAGGCGATCCGGCTCAAGACGGCATCGAGCAGGGGCGCAAGTTTACGGCGCATGAGTGTGCCCTGGGTGGTTGGGTCTGACAGCAGCGGCCGGATCAGGGCATAGCCGACGCCGGACAGAAAGCGCATGGCCTGGAGTTCGGCCCGACAGTCGGGACAGAGGTCCATCAGTTCACGTCCCTGCGGGTTGGAATGCGGGAAGTCATCGGCATCCTGCGTCAGGGCCTCAAACCCGAGATCGGATGGAGCCTCTGGACGCACGGGCGCGAAGGTCGCGCGCAGACAGTCGAACACGGCGAGCAAGACCTCCTGATTGGGCGGCTTGTCGAGAATCCGCGCCACCGTCTTGAGATAACCCTGACCGGAAGACGCATAGAGTCGCGCCAAGAGGCCAGCGACCGGATCGGCGTCGGCGGCCAGTGACCTCAGCGATTCCGGGACCGGGCGTGCCGGTCGGACTTCCGGCCAGTCATCGGGTCCGGCACGCAGAAACCCTACCAGCCAAGCCGGCTTGCGTGCGGCACGCATCCAAAGATCGCGCCGTCGTTCATCATCGAGCAGACCAGGTTGCAGGATCAGGCGCACGCTCTCCATCATCGCCTCCGGGTCGGTCTCGAACGGTAGATACTGGAACAGATACTCGGCCAAAACTGGCCCCATGCGCCCATCGCGCACGCGCGGATTGGCCAGCATCCGGCGTGCATTGCCGGCGTCCTCCATCGCCCACCAGGCACGGCGCGCCAGCTCGTCGGTCAGCCCGGGCGAGCCGACGGCCGCGACCA
Organism: Thermochromatium tepidum ATCC 43061; assembly: GCF_009664085.1. Lineage (NCBI taxonomy): Bacteria > Pseudomonadati > Pseudomonadota > Gammaproteobacteria > Chromatiales > Chromatiaceae > Thermochromatium > Thermochromatium tepidum. The sequence continues at coordinate 2,035,583 of NZ_CP039268.1, forward strand.
CAGCCTCCGGCTCACCGAGCAGCAGCAGTTGCGCCAGACTCTCGGCGCGCATCTGTCCCAGCCGGGTCCAGCGGCTGAGATAGACCGGATAGCCGCCGGGCGAGCCCAACACCTGACCAGAGATCAATTCGCGCACCCGACGCAGATAACGCTCGGGTGCAGTGTTGGGATTGAGCTGGACACTCGACTCACCGCGCTCGGTCAGGCCCTGGACCCGCATCCGAACCTCGTCGATGCGGATGGCCAGCGGTTGGCTGGCCAGCAGGACATGGAGCCGCAGACTGTCCTCGTGACTGAGATCCATGACCCCTGTCCCGATTCAGCCGTCGCTCGGCGGTCGATAGGTCGGATCCTTGGGATTGAGGAAGATGAAATGGAACTGCCCCGGCTCCAGCTCGACATAATCCATGACCGTCTGATCGAGCAGCGGCACGTACTCGGGCGCGATCACGACATCTACGCCCTCGCTGGTCAGTCGGATGTCGTCCTCTGTAGGTTCGTCGAACCCCATGCGGTAGTCGATGCTCCCGTCTGGATTCCGTCCGGCGGCCAGACGCAGGCAAAGTCCCTCGGTGCCACCTTGCTTGGCCGCCTTGAAGACTTGGTCAGCGGCGGCGGGTGTCAGCTTGAACATCATCAGCCCCCTCTCGAACCACATCCACCAGACATGGATCGAGTTTGAAATTGAACCCCAGGCCGCACGTGGTCAGAGTGTGCGACGAATCTGGGCCAGAAACCGATCCGTCCAGCGGTTGCCGCCGACGGCGCGCAGATGGCTGTAACAGGCGAGCAGATTCCCCTGGACGATGCCGTCGTGCGAGCCATCGATGCCTGTGCCCCGATGGACGAGGTAGCCATAACGCCAGTCGGGATCCGGTTCCAGGATCGCCGAGTGATGGAACTCATGGGCGGCGATCTCGGTTGGCTCCGACCCCAGACGTGGCCAGGGAAAGTCATCGCTTTCGCTCAGACGCACATAGCCGCGACCCTGTGGACGATCGCGCATCTCGACCTCGGCATTGAGTACGCCAACCATGGCGCGCCGCTCGCCCTTCCAGCGCAACCATGAGCACAGATACATGAGGCCACCGCACTCGGCATACAACGGGCGACCCTCGGCGACGAAGTCACGGATGGCTTGGCGCATCAGCCGATTGTCTTCCAACTCGGCCATGCGGTATTCGGGAAAGCCACCTCCGATGAAGAGCGCATCGACCTCGGGTAGATCCTGGTCGGAGATCGGGCTGAACGGCACCAACTCGGCCCCGCCAAGGGTAAGCGCCCGCAGATCATCGGGATAATAAAACCCAAAGGCGGCGTCGCGGGCGATGCCGATACGCACGAGATCACCCTTGGGGGCGGGTTGAAGGAGATCGACCGACTCGGACGCCGGGGTCTGCGCCTGTTCGGCGATCTCCAGCAGTCGATCCAGATCGACCTGATCGGCGATCCGGGCACGGATACGCTCGATCCAGACTTCGGCGTCCTCGGCCTCGTTGCTCGGTATCAGTCCCAGATGGCGCTCGTCGATGCCAAGCCCTTCGTTGCGGTGTAGCACACCCAGTATCGGCAGATCCGTGTAGTGCTCGACGACCCGCACCAGATTCTCGCCATGATGTCCGCCGCCGACCTTGTTCAGGATCACGCCGGCGATGTCGAGATCGGGATCGAAGGCCAGATAGCCCAGGAGCAGCGGCGCGATCCCGCGCGCCAGCCCCTGACAATTGATCACCAGCACCACAGGGGCACCGATCAGCTTGGCCAGCTCGGCGTTGCTGTGCGCACCGTCGAGCCGCGTGCTGTCGAACAGACCGACATTGCCCTCGATCAGACCCAGATCGGCCGTACCCAGCTCGCGGACGAAGGTCGAGCGGATCTCGGATTCGGACATGGTATGGAAATCGAGATTGAAACAGGGGCGTCCCGCGGCCTGACCGAGCCAGAGCGGATCGATATAGTCTGGCCCCTTCTTGAACGGCTGGACCACCAGACCGCGCCGCCTGAGCTCGCGACACAGACCGATCGCAAGCGTGGTCTTGCCCGAGGACTTCTGGGGCGCGGCGATGTAGAGCTGGGGCATGTTTGAACCTAGCTGTCAGCTTCCAGCCAGGATGCGGTTATTGCGAGAAGCCGATCGCTGGCAGGTGAAAGCTGAAGATCACGCCGGTTTGACAAGGACTGCCGCGTCAAGTGTCTCCTCGTCCGGCGCGACCACATCGTCGGCCAAGGACTCGGGCAAGAATTGCAGCACCCGCACCCCAACCGCCGTGATCAGGAGCGCCAAGGCCACGCCGCCCATGCCGAGCAGGATCTCGGGGATGGTCGGCCAATAAGGGGCCGCCGCGCCCTTGACGCCATCGGCGAAGCCGGACTCCAGGATGGTGTGTCCGGGGAACATGGCCATCGGGAAGGCCTGGCTGCCGATGATCAGGACATACATAGCCGAGAAACCACCGACAATGACCAGGGCACAGGCAGCCATGATCCAGTCGCGCTTCTGACTCAACGCTGGATGATAAAGAATCCACATCGGCGCCAGACTGCCGACCAGGATCCAGCCAACCCAGAACAGGAAGGTGTAGATCCCGCCTTCGAGCAGCAGCCAGTGCTCCAGGCTGTCTTTCTTGGCCATGTAGAGGTTGGTCAGGTGATAGATCAGGGTGAAATAGAGCGCTACGGCGATGAAGAGCGCCAGCAGATTGCGCAACCGGCGCATCATGCGCGGGCCGATCGGGCGCCCCTCCTCCTCGAAGCCGAACATGAGCACCAGCATGAACACGGCCAACCCATAAACCAGGGATAGGGCCACAAACATCGGACCCAGGATCGCCGCGTCATAGGCCTGACGCGCGACCAGGAAGCCGAAGATCGAGCCTGTGCCTGTGGTCAGGGCCAGACGCCACACCAGCGCCAGAATACCGATCGGATAGTTGAAGGGGCCGCCCTGACGATCGGCCATCGACCACAGATAGGCGATGACGATGGTCATGAAGCCGGTATAGAGAAAGATATTCCAGGCGAAGATCGAGCTGAAGTTATAGTGGGTCATGGCCACGATCAGACGCTCCGGGCGCCCGAGATCCATGACCAGCACCAGCAGACCGCCCATCAGCATGGCCACCGCCAACAGCCCCGAGAGCCGTCCGAGCGGTTTGTAGATGGGCTTTTTGAACACAGTGCCGATCGAGGCGATGTTGAGCACCCCCGAGGCGGCGATGATCAGAAAGACCGCAAACACATGCGGCATCCCCCAGACCACCGAGTTGTTCATGCCGCTGACCCAGTGGCCTTCGTGTTCCATGTAACCGAATGAAAGCGCCGCGATCCCGAGCAGGGCCGCCAGGAAGCCCAGCAGACTCCAGTAACGCTCGGGCGGGATACGCCATTCACGATAGACGACTCGTTTCATTTCGATAAGCCCCTGGCCTTGGTGCGCGAAGGCTGAAAGTTGGACTCAGACGCCGGCGTAACGCACGCCGGTGTTCAGCATCAGATCCTCACGGATCTGCCGGCTTGGGATCTCGCGCAGCCGTTGGTTGATGGTGCTGTCGGGATCCTTGAGATCACCAAAGAGGATGGCCCCATGCCCCTCGGCCGCACAGGCATCGACGCAGGCGGTCGATTCCTCGCCTTGGTCTCGCCTGTGCACGCATAGATTGCAGCCCTCGACACAGCCCTTACCGCGCGGCACGGCGGTCAGCTGTCCAGTCGTGTTTTGATGGATGAAGCTGCGCGCCTTGTAGGGGCAGGCCATCATGCAATAGCGACAGCCGATGCACAGATGGCGATCGACCATGACGATGCCATCGGCGCGTTTGAAAGAGGCCCCGGTGGGGCAGACATCGACACAGGGCGGATGCTCGCAGTGCTGACACATCAGCGGCAACTGGGTGATGCGCCCGGTCTGATTGTCCTGGAGCTTGACCTTGCGGATCCAGACGGCCTTTTGATGTTCCCACTTGGACTCTGGGTGGCGCGGCTCCTGGAGATCCAGGCCATTCTCACGCTCGCAAGCCTCGACACAGGCTGAACAGCCGTCGGCGCACTTGGCGGTGTCGATCAACAGACCCCAGCGCACATCGTCCGTGACCGGCTCGGTGCGTGGCCCAGCAGCGAGGCTATGCAAAAAGACGCCCGGGGCCACCAGCGCGGCGGCGCTCACGCCGGCAGCGGTGCCGATAAAGCCGCGGCGGCGACTGTCGACAGACGTATGGGTTGTGTTCTCGTTCATGGTTCAGTGCCCTCCCCCATGAGACGCACCCGTGAAACCGGGCCGATTGGGTACGGAGGCATGACAGTCGAAGCAGTCCAGATGCACGGCCGCATAGCTGTGACAGGCGCCGCAGAACTGGTCCGGTTGATTGATCGGTCGCGGATTGCCGGCGGCATCATAACTGATATGACAGTCGATACAGCCAGCAAGGCTGTACTTGGTGCCCCGGATCCCCTGGTGGACCGTCTCGATGCGTTGATGCTTGATGAACTCCATGTGCATGCGGCGCATCCGCTCGGTCGGCTCGACGCAGGATTCGCGCTCGGCCGCCAGCGAACCCTCGACCACATAGCGCTTGAGCCCATCGGCGAGGGCGGTGTGGGCGACGCCTGTCCCCCACACCAGCCCAAGCACGACGAGACCAACTCTGACTACGGCCTTGGCCATCAACGCCTCCCTGGACCTCACTCGCCCAGCCCCATCTTGATGTAGCCGGTCGGACAGACGTCGGCACAGATGTGACAGCCGATGCACTTGGCGTAGTCGGTGGCGACATAACGACCTGTGGTGCGCTCGGACCTGTCGACGCGATAGACGGCATCCTGCGGACAGAAGATGACGCAGTTGTCGCACTCGAAGCACAGACCGCAGCTCATACAGCGCTTGGCCTCCTCGATCGCCTCGACCTCGGTCAGACCGATGACACGCTCATGGAAATGCCCGAGCACCTCATCGGCGCTCGGGACTTCTTCCTTGCGCCGGTAGCGCGGCACATAGTTGAAGTGTCCAAGGAAGAGCTCCTCGTGCGAGATGATCTCGGCGCCGGAGCGATCCTCGTAGTTGTGAACGGCCCAATTGCCCTCAGAGGTGCCGCGTAGATCACCGAACTTGGCGACATCGAAGGTCTCGGGCGCTCGGTTGACCTCGTTGAGCTTGTCGAGCAGGTTGAAGTGATGGACATCGACCTTGGGACGGCGCTTCGGCTCGGTCTGCATCACATAGGCGTCGATCGATTCGGCCGCGACCCAGGCCTGACCGATGGCCGTGGTCAGCAGGTGTGGGCGGATGATGTCGCCGGCAACGAAGTGACCCGGCTTGCCGGGCACTTGATAGAACTTATCGGAATTCATCAAACCGCGCCCGTTGTCGAACTGCTCCAGACCCGAGAGGTCGCCGCCCTGCCCGATCGCCGAGACGATCAGGTCGGCCTCAAGCACGCGCTCTGTGCCCGCGACCGGGGTTGGGCGTCCATCGGTCATGATGCAGTCGGCGATCTTCAGCCCGGTGGCACGACCGTCGGCATCCTTGATGACCTCGATCGGCATCACACCATCGAGGATGGTCACGCCCTCGCGGGTCGCGTCCTCGACCTCGTGTTCGGCAGCGGTCATCTTGTCGCGCGGAAAGAGCGAGGTCAGGGTCACCTGGGCGCCCTGAGCCGCGGCCACCCGGGCCGAATCATGGGCCAGATAGCCGTCTCGGATGATGGCCTCGGGCAGCTCGTTCGGATTGGGATTGGTGATATGACCGAGACGACGCGCGACCGAGACCACGTCGATCGAGGTGTCACCGCCGCCGACACAGACGACCTTGCCGGCCGTGACCTTGAGTCGCCCCTCATTGAAGGCCTTGAGAAAGGCGACCCCCGTGACACAGTTGGGCGTGCCCTCCCAGCCCGGGACAGGCAGGCCGCGTCCGGTCTGACAGCCGATGGCCCAGAGGATGGCATCGTAGTCCTTCTCCAACTGTTCGACCGAGACATCGCGGCCGATGCGCGTCTTGAGCCGGACCTCGATCCGGCCCATGTCGAGGATGCGCTGGATCTCGGCGTCGAGCTTATCGCGCGGCACCCGATAGCCGGGGATGCCATAGCGAAACATGCCGCCCAGGGCCTCATTGGCCTCGAAGATGGTGCAGGAATGCCCCCGGCGACGCAGCTGATAAGCGGCGGCGAGCCCAGCCGGACCACCGCCGACGATGGCGATGCGCTTGCCGGTGTCGCGCTCGGGCGCCTCGAACCTGTAATTGTTGGCGATGGCAGTGTCACCAATGAACTGCTCGACCGCGTTGATGCCGACGAAGTCCTCCAGCTCGTTGCGGTTACAGCCGTCCTGGCAGGGGGCCGGGCAGACGCGCCCCATCATCGCCGGGAAGGGGTTGGCGTCGGTGGAGCGACGGAAGGCATACTCGCGCCAGTCCATCCCCCTCGGCGGCTGCTCCAGACCGCGCACGATCTGCAACCAACCGCGGATGTCCTCGCCCGAGGGACAGCTTGCTTGACAAGGCGGCGTCTTGTGGACATAGGTCGGACACTTGTGGGAGCGGTCCTGATTGAAGATCTTGTCGGTCAGTTTGTCCCAGACATTGTTGCCGTCCTCGAATCGACGCCAGGTTGGCTTCATCTTCATCTCGTCGCTGGAAGTCGCCATCTCAATCGTCTCCATACCAGTTAAACCCTGACGCGGGGATCAGGGGGTTTGTATCAGGTTGCGCTAGCCCCGGTCAGGCCGCCTCGTCTGTTTCTTCTTCGTTCGGATCGTCCAGGTCCGGCATATCGTCTTCGTCCTCGTCCTCATCTTCGTCGTCATCCGGCCCGGGTGTGAGCACGATGGCGTTGGAGACGAGCTGATGGAGGCTGACGATCTGATCCATCTCCAGGCCGTAATAGGGCAGCACCTTGGTGAACTGACTTTTACAGATGGCGCAGATGGCGGCCATGTGCGTCACACCCTTCTCCTGCATCACGTTGTTGAGCGCGTCGAGTCGCGGCTTGGCGCCCTTGACGCGCAGTTCCATCAGATCATCGGTCAGAAGCCCACCACCGCCGCCACAACAGAAGGTGCGGTCGCGAATGGTCTCTTCGTCCATGTCGTAGAAGTGGTTGCAGGTCGCGCGGATGATGGCGCGCGGGATCTCAAACTGACCGCCCGGGGTGTCCCCCATGCGCGAGGCGCGCGCCACATTGCAGGAATCGTGGAAGGTCAGGACCTTCTCGTCGTTCTCGCTCTTGTCGAACTTGAGCCTTCCCTGCTGGATCAGGTCATAGGTGAACTCGCAGATGTGCTGCGGCACCGGATAGCGCGGGTCGAGGAAGTCCCAGGGACCGGCCAGGGTGTTGAGGAAGGAATAGGCCACACGCCAGGCATGACCGCACTCGCCGAAGACGATGCGCTTGACCTTGAGCTGGATGGCCGCCTCACGGATACGCTGAGCCAGCCGACGCATGTTGGCATAGGAGCCGATGAACATGCCGAAGTTGGCCGCCTCGGAGGCATAGGAGCTCAGGGTCCAGGAGACACCGGCCTCGTGGAACACCTTGCCATAGCCGACCAGTCCATCGACATGCGGCTCGGCGAAGAAGTCGGCCGAGGGGGTCACGAGCAGGATCTCGGCGCCGACCTGATCGATGGGATACTTCACCCGCACGCCAGTGTTGTCATAGACGTCCTCTTCCAGACCTTCGAGGGTGTCCTTGAGCGCCGGCCCCGGCAGACCCAGATTGTTACCGATCCTGTAGACCTTGCCGATGATCTCGTTGCAGTACTTCTGGCCCACGCCGATCGAGTCCATGATCTCGCGTGCGGCCATGGAGATCTCGGCGGTGTCGATGCCATAGGGACAGAACACCGAGCAGCGCCGGCACTGCGAGCACTGATGAAAGTAGCTATACCAGTCGTTGAGCACCTCCTCGGTGAGGTCCTCGGCCCCAACCAGCTTGGGAAACAGCTTGCCGGCCAGGGTAAAGTAACGCCGATAGACCTTGCGCATCAGGTCTTGACGTCCGACCGGCATGTTTTTCGGATCGCCGGTGCCGAGAAAATAATGGCACTTGTCGGTGCAGGCGCCGCACTTGACGCAGGCGTCCATGTAGACGCGCAGCGAGCGGTACTTGCCCAGTAGCTCGCCCATCTTGGCGATGGCCTTGGTCTGCCAATCCTCGACCAGCTCGCCAGGGAAGCCGAGCGGAATCTGAAATTCTTCGCGCGACTTAAAGGGGGCGCTATGCGCCATGGCCCCGGGCGTAACAGGCGGAACCTCAGTGTATTGGGTCAGGGCTGGGACTTCGAACGTTGCCTTGGCCATGGATCAACCTCTATTGAAGGAGACGACTGGGGCTCTTGAGTCATGGGGTTCATGACTGTTCGAGCTCCCTGGCCCAGGGTGCGATGTGACGCCTTTCGCGCGGGTTGTCGACCTGGTTGCGCGTCGGGCTGAAGAAGAGCCCGGGCGCATGTAGCAGCTTGCTGTAAGGGAAGATGATCATCAGCACAGCCACCAGAAACAGATGCAGCAAGAGCAGCGGATCGGCCGGCAGTGGCTGGATGTTATAGCTGTAGAGCCCCTGGAAGAAGTGCTTGATCTCGACCACATCGACGTGAAAGGCGAACTTCATCAGCAGTCCGGTACAGCCGATGGCCACCAGCAGCCCCAGGATCAGATGGTCCGAGGGCGCGGTGATGTACTTGACGCGATCGACCAGAAAGCGCCGCGCCCAGAGCCCGATCAACCCCAGGACCATGGCGATGCCACCATAGATGCCAAACGGCTGGATGAGCTGGATCGGGAACCACACCGGCTCGATGAAATAGCGCAGATGACGCAAGGTGACGAGGAAGAGACCGAAATGGAACATCCAACCGAAGATCCAGGTCCACTTGTTGCCGCGAAACAGGCTCTCGAACAGGACGACCTCACGCATCATCCTGAAGACGACACCCGTGCGTGTCGTCGGCGCCGGGGTGGTCGGGATCTTCAGCGGCGCGGGGGTGCGGGCATACTGAATGATCTTGCGAGCCAGGCCGGCCACGAGCACAAAGGCGGCGAAATAGAACAGGAAGGCATAGAAGCTCGTCAGAAACGCCATGTTTCCGCACCCTCGGTAGAACTTGATGGGATCCGGCGCGTCGGCAGTTCAAGTAAACCGCGCGCCGACCGCTCGTAAGCGGCCAGCTTTCAGCCGCCAGCTTCCAGCCAGAGGGCCTTTATTGCTGGAAGCTGCTGGAGACTGGCGGCTAAGGCTTTCTTTAGACGCAGCCGGTCGGCTTGGGCAGGCCGGCGAAGCGGCACGCCTGCTTGGCTGGGCCATAGGGGAAGAGGCCATAAAGATACTTGCTGTTGCCCTTGTCTTTGCCGAGCTTCTTACCGACGGCCTTGGTCAGGACCCGCACGGCGGGAGCGATCTGATACTCCTCGTAGTACTCGCGCAGGAAGTTGATGATGTCCCAGTGCTCATCGGTCAGCTCCAGGTTGTCCTGCTTGGCCATGACCCGGGCGACCTCTGGCTCCCAATCGTTGAGGTTGACCAGATAGCCTTCTTCATCCACGGGTAATTGCTTGCCATTGACCTCGATGGTATCCGCCATTGGGGATGCTCCTCTATCTTGAGTTCGTATCTGAGTTCGTTTCAGTTAAAAACTTACAACCAGGCCTGGACCTTGTCACACTCGGCCGCCAGATCGACGAAACCGGCATAGTCCAGGATCCTGATCCCTGGGATGACGCGCTCGTCACTAAACCCCCGTGCCTTGAGATCGGGGCCGAGCACGTACAGCTTGAGCTTGCCGAGCGCCGCGGTCACCTGGGACTCGATGCTGGTCCCCGCCAGCGCGGCATAGACACCGTCCTCAAACAACAGGACACTCGCGCCCTCGGCGGCAAACTTCAGGCAGGATTCTAGCGAATTGCGCTCGAAGGGTGACTTGTTGACGGTATGCAGAATGCTCATTTCACCCCCCTTAGAAGCTGAAGATCACATCGGACTCGTTCATCAGTGCGCTCACGCGGGCTGAATCGATGACCTCGACGATATTGTCGATCTCCTCCTCGGTCTCCGGGTCTTCGAAGGGGATCTCGATCAGGTCGTCTGGGGTCAGTCCGCGCGCCTCCAGCGAGTCGCGATCGACATAGACGCGCCGCACCTCGTAGTCGCCCAGGGTGCGATAGGTCGGGGAGAAGTTCTTCATCCCGATGCCCTTGGTGTCCTGGCCCTTGGTGAGCTGATAGACACCATCGTCGATGAACATGACACATACGTCCTGATCGAAGGCAGCACCAATGAGCACGACCTCCAGCGCCTCCCAGGCGTAGATGGTGCCGTAGGGGGCCTTGCGATTGAGGTACATGAATTTCTTCACGACTTCCGACATGATGGCGCTCCCTTCAGTCACCGAAGACGACGAGACGGTCGGCCTGGATCGCCGCCTCGACCAATTGTCCGAGCCCGGAGATGCGGAATCTGGGATGGATGTTGGTCGCGTCCTTGCCGTTGCGGGCCATCTCGCCCTCATCGACGATCCCGCGCCGTTGCGCGGCGGCGACACAGACGACCATATCTAGATCGTATCGCTCGGCCAGCTCCGCCCAGCGGTTGACGATATGACGATCATCCTGTGGCGGCGTGGTCAGACGGGTCGAGTTGTTGACACCATCGTGATAGAAAAAGACCCGGAAGATCTCATGACCCTTCTCCAGCGCGGCCTTGGCGAAGTGATAGGCCGAGTCGGACGCCTGATGCTGATACGGCCCCTCGTTGATCTGAAGCGCAAACTTCATGTAGACCTCGGAATAGAGTTTTCAGTGCCCAGTCGAGCAACCGCCCTGAAAGCCCTTCCCCTTTAGCGGGGGAAGGGGCTGACTGTTGCCTGAGTGTCAGAACCGAATGTAAGACGAGCTGTTGAAGCTCGCGCGCGCACCGCGCCAGGTATCGATGTGATACTTGGTGAAGGGCAGCTCGACCTCCTCGAAGAAGCGCGGCCAGCCGATGCGCTCGATCCACTCATTGATGCGCTCCCAGTCCTTCGCACCTTCCTTGTAGGCCTTGAGGATGCGCTTGACGATGGCCGTGGCCTCGGGCCAACGCGGCGGATTATTGGGGATGCCTGCAGCGACCAACTTCTGGAAGGTCGGTTTGCCACGCGCATTGGAGTGGTTGCCACCAACCCAGATCGCGAGCTTGGTGTGTTCGGGATCGTTGATCTGCATCGGCGGACAGGGCGGATAGCAGGCGCCGCAGCAGATGCACTTGCGCTCATCGACCTCCAGCGACGGCTTGCCGTTGACCAATGCCGGGCGGATGGCGGCCACCGGACAGCGCGCCACGACCGCAGGCCGTTCGCAGACATTGGCCACCAGATCATGGTTGATCTTCGGCGGCTTGGTGTGCTGGACATTGATCGCGATGTCGCCCTGACCGCCGCAGTTGATCTGGCAGCAGGAGGTGGTGATGTGCACCCGGTTGGGCATGCGGGCGTTGCGGAACTCGTCGATGAGCTCGTCCATCATCGCCTTGACCACACCCGAGGCGTCGGTGCCTGGGATGTCGCAGTGCAGCCAGCCCTGGGTGTGCGAGATCATGGCCACCGAGTTCTGGGTGCCGCCGACCACGAATCCGGCCGCCTCCAGGGCATCGATCAACGGTTGGACCTTAGACTCGTCGCTCACCAGATACTCGATGTTCGAGCGGATGGTGAAGTGGACATAGCCTTCGGCAAACTCATCACCGATGTCGCACAGCTTGCGCAGGGTGAAGACATCGAGGATGCGCTGGGTGCCGGCCTTGACCGTCCAGATCTTGTCGCCGCTGTAGGCCACATGCAGCAGCACACCCGGACGCGGATGCTCATGGTACTTCCACATGCCGAAATTCTTGCGCATCACCGGATGCATATACTGCCAGGGGTCCGGACAGCCGGACTCGATGGGCTCACGCATTTCCGCCATGGACTGATCCTCCAGTGTTTCGATTCTTGGGAATGAGGCTGCGATCGATGCCGCTTCAGCGCCCGGCCTCGGCCCGACGCGCAAACCACTCCTCGGCCGCCTGATCCCAGCCATCCATACGGACGTAGGAGCTCTGACGTGGGTGGCTCAACATGTTCGGATCCGGATCGATGCCAATACCCTCCAGGAAGTTGGCCAGGCCGATGCGCTCGATCATCTCGCCGCAGCGCTCGTGCTCCAGGCCGTTCTCGGCCCAAAAATCGATGATGGTCTCGGCCAGCTCGACCAGGGAGTCGTAATCTTCTTCGGTCTCCAGCTTTTTGAAGGGCACGATCACGGTACCCATGAGATCGCCGATCTTGAGGGTGCGCTTGCCGCCGATCAGGATGGTCACACCCTTGTCGTCGCCGGGATGCAGCGCCTTGGGCATGACATTCAGACAGTGCATACAGCGCACACAGTCGCGGTTGTTGACGGTCAGGGTGTCGTCATCGTTGAGCGACAGGGCCTTGGTCGGGCAGCGGGTGATGACATTGTCGATGTAGTACTGCCGCCCCTTCTCGGCGATGTAGGCCTTGACCTCGGCCTGATCGACCTTCATGTCGTCGCGCCAGGTGCCAAGAATGGCAAAGTCCGAACGCTCGATGGCGTTCTGGCAGTCGTTGGGACAGCCTGAGATCTTGAATTTGAACTTGTAAGGCAGCGCCGGGCGATGCACGTCATCGACGAAGTTGTTGACCAGCCTCCGATGGGCCTTGAGCTCATTGGTGCAAGACATCTCGCAGCGCGCTGCCCCGACGCAGGACATGGCAGTGCGCACGCAGGGACCGGCGCCGCCCAGGTCCCAGCCATAGGAGTTGATCTCGTCAAAGAAGGGCTGGGTGTTCTCGGTGGTGGCGCCAATGAACATGATGTTGCCGGTCTGACCGTGGAAGGTGATCAGGCCCGAACCGTACTTCTCCCAGCTATCGGCCAACTGGCGCAGCATGGCGGTGGTGTAGTGGTTGCCCGCCGGCGGCTGGACGCGCAGGGTATGGAATTCCTTAGAGGCCGGGAACACCTTCCCGACCTCGGAGAAGCGCGGGATGATGCCGCCGCCGTAACCGTACACCGATACGGTGCCCCCCTTCCAATAGCCCTTGCGGGTCTCATAGGAGTGTTCGAGCTGACCGAGCAGATCGTTGTTTACGGCATTGATGCGCGGGTCCGGATGCTGGTCGCGCAGACGCTTGATACCGGAGATGAAGCTAGGCCAGGGACCGGTCTCGAGCTGGTCGAGCATCGGGGTGGCGTGCTTGTCGATAGCCATTGCGCGGTCTCTCCTAATCGATGATAACCAGAAACGGATCTAAGGCTTGGGCGCTCGCACAAGACGACCACGGCCGCGATCGCAGAACCCTGCGGCGCGTGAGGTCTTAAGCGTGGCGCCGACGGAACCGACACGCTCGGAAAACCGATCGAGCCGGCCCTCAAACCAATCGGCGATCGCTAATATACTCAGGGATGGAATGCGCGCCCATTCCACGATCGGGGGAGATAGGCCCTCAGACCTCTATCCCCTTCGAGATATCCACTGGCGCCTGGCGTCCGCCTCGAACGCCATCCGCTTTGGCGACTGGCTTTGCAAAGAGCCTACAGGTCGGCCCACCACTCAGTCAATAAACTCTAATATTAACGCTTTCTAAATCTCAACCGCCCATCGGGCCGATTCGGACCTGGGTATCTTGTTTCGGCGGTCAGGGCATGGTTGTTTTCGGTTTCGCGTGCCTGCACATTCTTCAGAAGCCTTTGGCTTTCAGCCGAACGCTTCCGGGCAAAGCGCCTTCATTGCTGGAAGCAGATCGCTGGAGGCTGACGGCTGACGTACAGGTCTCGGGCAGACGCCGACGACGGGCGTATTCCGAACCCTTTGATTCACACGGACACACAGATGCTCAGGCTTAGTGAAATCCTGGTTGCCAACCAAGACATCGAATCCTTCGACGAACTCATCCCCCTCGTCCAGGCCGTGGCACGTTCCGGCGAGCGGTTTTTCCGCATGGACGTCAAGCCACCCTATCCGGACACACCGGAGAACTGGGAAGACCGACTCGAGGCCGCCTTCAGCGGCCTGCTGCGCTGAATTCCATCTTAACGACCAGCAGAGTTTTTCCGGACATGAACACCATGAAGTCATTCGACCCCCTGACCATCCGCCTGCCGGATACCGCCGCTGATTCCGTCTTCAACGCCGGCAGTGAGTTTGCGGCATTGGAGTCGCATCTTCAGGTGCTCAAGGAGCGGCTCGCGGCCATTGAGCACAGCAGTGGTTCGGCGCATGAACTGGCCGATTTGCGCTTGCAGGTCGCGCGCACCCTGGTCGGTCTAGAACGCGGCGCCGAGGCCTGGCCGCTGGCACGCGCGGCCTTTGATCACTTCATCGAATGGGATCAATTCGAGTCCGCCGCCGATGCCTGCGACGTGCTGTTCCAGGCCGATCAGCCCGGCTCGGTCGCCGCGCTCGGTCAGGGGATCTGGCTGGCCGTCACCTGTCCCATCGATCCCGAGTTGACCATCGAGCTGCTCAAGCATGTGATCGACGAGACCCCGGACGACGCCGACGGCGCGGCGGTGGCAGCGACCACGGCGCTGTTCCTGGCCGATGTGCGTGCCCAGGGGCGTCATCGCGAGGACCTGATGTTCTTCGCCACCCAGTTGCTCGGCACGGTGGCGCGCCGGCATAGCCGGGTCGAGACCCCTGAGCAACTGGATCGCTGGATGGATCGGTTGGAGCTGAAAGAACCCGAGAAGTTCCTCGTGCGACTGCGCAATATCGTCGATGTGCTGGTCCAGGACGACTGGTGGTTTGACCGCGAGGCGCTCCAGCGACGTCTGCCCTATTGATCCATCACCCGCCCCCTTAAGGATTCCAGCCGACCAATGTTCTGGAACGAAGACGACCCGACCGAAGCCCCGCTGCTGGACGACATCGTCGATCTGCTCTTTACCATCGACTGCAAGTGTCTACCAGTCGATCATGCCTACGCGCTGTCAAGCGCTCTGCGCGCCTTGGTGCCCTGGTTCGACGAGGAGCCGCATCTTGGCGTGCACACGATCCATGTCGCCGGATCCCAGAATGGCTGGGAGCGGCCCGAGCACTCGCCTGAGGCGCTGATCATGGTCTCGCGCCGCACCAAGCTGAGGATTCGCGTCCCCAGCGCGCGGGCGGACGATCTGGTCGCGCGGCTCCAGGGTCAGCGCATCGAGGTCGGGGGTCAGCCCTTGACGATCGGCGCGGCCAAGCCAAGGCCACTGAGCCAGGAGACGACGATCTTCACCCGTTATCTGGCGGCGGATTCGAGCGGCGATGCCGAGGCGTTCGCCAACGAGTCGCGTTTTCTCGAGGCCGCCGCGCGTGCGCTCGGTGCGCTCGACATCCGCATGCGCAAGGCCCTCTGCGGTAAGACCACATCCCTGTATACGCCTGCCGGCCCAATCCATACCCGTGCCCTCATGCTCGCCGGATTGACGCGCGAAGAGTCGATGCGGCTCCAGCGCGAAGGGCTGGGACCGTATCGCACGCTCGGCTGTGGGCTCTTTATCCCGCACAAGGGCATCGACCCAGTCAGGCCTCCAACCTGAGCCACGCCTGCACTGCCCAGCGGTGCGCTTTGGGCCTACACAGGACCATCAGCAGATCGTCTAGCTTGTCTTGGAGGCCGCTCAAGCACAGAGGACGCCACACATTGAGTCAGGACCAGTCACAATAGGGATGCCGGGCAAGGTTGACGTTGAAATAACGCGGATCATTTGAGACCTCGGCCCCGAGCCAGTCAGGTCGAACGAACGTCTCGTCCAGGTCCTTTAGCTCCAGCTCGGCCAACACCAGGCCGGCATTGGCACCGGCAAAGACGTCCAGCTCCCAGAGATGCCCCGCGTGGCGCACGCGATAGCGAGTCTTCTCGATCAGTGGCGAGACAGCCAGTTCGCGCAGCAGGGTCTCGGCATCGTCGATCGGGATCGGATATTCGAACTCCAGTCGGCAGATACCCTGGGTCTTGCCCTTAAGGCTCAGCCAGGCCGTATCACCCCGGATGCGCACGCGCACGGTGATATGCGCATCCTCGGTCAGATAACCCTGGACGAGGCGCGTCTCGTCCTCGACCTGGTCGCGCCAGGCCTCGCCGACGACCAGAAACTTGCGTTCGATCTCGATGGCCATAAGTTGACATCCTCCCCGGCCTTCCGTCCGGAGATTCCTACGGCGCTTTAAGGCGCGGCATTGAGCCACACCTTAAAGTCGCTTCGGTGGGTTCCTGGGCCGAGTGCGCAACCGCTGCTCGTCTCTCCACAGGCGTGACTTCCGGCGTGCCCCGCCGGAAGTCGCCTTGGGTATCGGCGACAACATCATTGTAGGACGGCTGCGCCGTCCACGCGATCCTTCCTCGGCCTGAAGGCCAAGGCCTGTCGCGCACTGGGTCACGAAAGCCCAGTTAAGGTCCGACGAGGATTTGCGCCCAGGCGCGGGTCCGGTATGCTTCTGGAACTCCAACCCCGTCGCCGTGTCTCAAGACCGGCAACCTTTGTATTTCTAACCCACTGTTAGCATGACAGGAGTGAATCTCAACATGGCCAATCCGGGTCTTTCCTTCGTCAAGACCACCGATTCGGTGATCGCGACCAATAAGGTACTCAAAAACACCTATCTGCTGCTGTCGGCCACACTCGGTTTCAGTGCCCTGACCGCCATGCTCTCGATCGTGTTGGCCGTACCCTCCTGGGTCTATCTGGCCTCGGTCATCGCCTCCATGGTGCTGGGTATCTTTGTGTTGCCGCGTACCGCCAACTCGTCCGCGGGCATCGGGGTGATCTTTCTGATCACAGGTCTGCTCGGCTTCGGGCTCGGCGCCATCCTGACCCTGTATCTGGCCCTGCCGCACGGAGCGCAGACCGTGGGCCTGGCCTTCGGCGGCACGGCGGCGATCTTCTTGGGCCTGTCGGGCTATGCGCTCACGAGCAGGCGTGACTTCAGCTTCATCGGTGGCTTCATCTTTGCTGGCATGATGGTGGTCATGCTCGCGATCATCGCCAACCTCTTCCTGCAGATGCCGGCATTGTCGCTGGCCATCGCCTCGGTGATCATCCTGCTGATGAGCGGCTTCATCCTGTTCGATACCAGCCGCATCGCCCGGGGTGAGGAGACCAACTATATCCTCGCCACCTATGGTCTGTATCTGAGTATCTTCAACATCTTCATCAGTCTGTTGCAGATCCTCGGCATCATGGGCAGTGACGACTGATCCATCGATCAGGGCGTCCACAGACCCCTCGCCCCCACCCAGCCCCGGCCCCGCGCCGGGGCTTTCGTTTCGATTCAATCGCCGAGGTCCATCATGGAACTCCTGTTGAAGATCATCGCTGCACTCCTGTTTGGGATGATGCTGTTCTTGCTGTGGCCAGTCTACAGACACTGGCAGGAACATGGCCCCAAGGCCCAAAAGGGCGATTGGCCAGCAGTCATCCTGCCGCTCGGTGCCGTCGTGCTGTTCGTAGCCTTGCTGGTGCTGGCGGTACGCTAGGCAGGCTGTGGTAGAGTGATAATTCTTGTGTCATACGGGAGATGGAGTCGTGACCCCTAGGCCCAAACGCACACCCCTTGTCAGAGCTTCGCTCCTTGCCCTGGCCCTGCTGGCAGCCGGCTGTCAGCTACCTTTGCTTAACCCCAGGCCGGACACCTCACCCGCCACGCCAGAGACGGCCTGTGCCGCCAATTGCGACATGATCAGGGCCCAATGCGAGGGGCGTCAGCGGAAGCGTGAACAGTTCTGCCAAGAGCAGGCGCAACACCTCAAGGACGACAGACCAGCTTCCAATACAGCGCCCGAGCCGCAGCCCCCCCAGTCCATGGCCTGCCTGGGCGAAGATCTGAGCCTCTGTCGAACCCAACACCTCGAATGCCTATCGCGCTGCGCCCCAGGGCCTGTGACCACCTCGCGCCCCGCCTCCTGATGGCCTGGGTCTATCTGTTCTTTGCTGGTCTCTGTGAATGGGGCTGGCCGGTTGGACTCAAGCTGGGACTGACCGACAGCGGTCTGCATTGGGGCTGGATCCTGTTTGCCGCGCTCTGCATGATCGCCAGCGGTGTCTTGCTCATGGTCGCCCAGAAGAACATCCCGATCGGGACCGCCTATGCGGTCTGGACCGGCATCGGCGCCGTCGGTACCTTCGTGCTCGGTATCCTGATCTTCGACGAACCGGCCACGCTGGCGCGCGCCTTTTTCGTCGGACTGATCGTCGTCGGCATCCTCGGGCTCAAACTGGCCTCGGATTGAGCCAATTCACGACTCCAGCTTTTTGAACAACGGCTCAATGAGGTCGACCGGCAGCGGGAAGACGATGGTCGAGGTCCGATCCCCGGCGACGGCGGTCAGGGTCTCCAGGAAGCGGAGCTGCATCGCCTGGGGCTGGGCCGACAGGATCCGCGCCGCCTCCATCAGTTTCTCGGCCGCCTGCTGCTCGCCCTCGGCATGGATGACCTTGGCGCGGCGTGCGCGCTCGGCCTCGGCCTGACGGGCGATGGCGCGGATCATGGATTCGTCGAGATCCACATGCTTGATCTCGACGTTTGAGACCTTGATGCCCCAGGCATCGGTCTGGGCGTCCAGGATGCGGCGGATGTCATCATTGAGCTTGTCGCGCTCGGCGAGCATCTCGTCGAGTTCGTGCTGACCGAGCACCGAGCGCAGGGTCGTCTGCGCGAGCTGACTGGTGGCGATGCGATAGTCCTCGACCTGGATGATCGACTTCTCGGGATCGATCACCCGGAAATAGACCACGGCATTGACCTTCACCGACACATTGTCGCGCGAGATCACATCCTGACTGGGGACATCCATCACCTGCACCCGCAGGTCCACCCGCACCATGACCTGGATCCCTGGAATCACCAGGATCAGCCCTGGACCTTTCACGCCCGTGAAGCGTCCGAGCGTGAAGATGACCCCGCGCGTGTATTCGGGCAGGATGCGGATGCAGGCCAGCACGCCGGCGAGCACCAACACCAGCATGGTAGCGATGATTTGAATGGTCATCTTCATGATCTCCGTTTGAGTCAGGGTTTATGAATCCGCCCCTTAAACAGGCCGGGTTCATCCGGGGTCTGGAGGCCCTGGCGCGGCAATGAAGCCGCTTAAAGCCCAGGCCGGGCCTGGACCGGGCACCTAGACGTCGCCCCAAAAGACCACAGGAAAGGTATTTTGGGGCCGGATTAATAAGGCCAGATACGGGCGTCGCTGGCCGCTGTGGATTAGGCCTTTTGCACCGGTTCGACCAGGAGCGTCAGGCCCTCGCGCCCTTTGACCCGGACCTGGGTGCCAGCCGGGATCGGCCCCTCGGAACGGGCCGACCAGACCTCACCCTGCAGCCGGACGCGACCGCTCCCTGGAAAACCCGCGACGGCCTCGCCCACCGCCCCGATCAACCCCGGCCCCCCGCTCACCACCGGACGTCGATGGGCCTGGAGCGCCAATCCGACGATCAGGGACAGCACCAAGGCGCTGGTGATGGCCAAGCCGAGGATGAGCGAGAGCGAGATCTCAAAGCCCGGCGCCTCGGCATCGATCAGGATCAGCGAGCCGAGGATGAAGGCCGCGATCCCACCCAGACCCAGACCACCGAAGCTCGGCGAGAGCACCTCGGCGACCATAAGGAGCAGCCCTAGCCCGATCAGCGCCAGGCCGGCATAGTTGACCGGCAGGAGCTGAAAGGCGTAGAGCGCCAGTAACAGGCTTAGGGCACCCAGGGTACCGGGCAGGACCGCACCTGGATTGGCGAATTCATAGATCAGGCCATAGATCCCGACCAGCAATAGGATATAGGCGACACTGGGGTCACTGAGGATGGCGAGCAGACGCACTGACCAGCGCGGTGGATGCGGGACGAGCTCGAGGTCTCGGGTGTCCAGGCGACGCTCGCCGTGCTGGAGACGCACCCGGCGGCCATCGATGGCTTGCAACAGCCCTTCCAGAGTGGGTGCGATCAGATCGATGACACCGATCCCCAACGCCTCCTCGGCCGCCAGACTGGCGCCTGCACGCACCGCCTGTTCGGCCCAGTCGGCGTTGCGCCCATGCAGTGTGGCCAGTCCACGCAGATAGGCAGCGGCATCATTGATGGCCTTGCGCCCCGCCGCGTCACCACCAGCGGGCAGCGTCTCGTCCTGGCTCGACGCAGGCGCCTGGTCCGGCGGGGGGACTGGGTCGGAGGTCGGAACGCCGCCGATCTGGACTGGGGTCGCCGCGCCCAGATTGGTCCCTGGGGCCATGGCCGCGATCGGACAGGCATAGAGGATGTAAGTGCCGGCGCTCGCCGCCCGCGCACCTGTGGGGGCGACATAGCCGACGATCGGGACCGCGCTGGCCGTGATCGACTTGACGATCGAACGCATCGCGGCGTCGAGTCCGCCCGGCGTGTCCAGACGCAGGATCAGCAGCTCGACCCCCTCGGACTGGGCGGCGGCGATCGCGTCCTCGACATAGGTGGCGCTGGCCGGTCCGATGGCGCCGGTCAGTTCGATCACCCAGGCGACACGCCTCTCGGTCGCGGCTGTGGCGTCCGCGCTCACCCCCACCCAGAGCGAGACGAAGAGCATCGACCACCTCAGCCATCGCGACCAGACACGCTCACCGCAGAATGGTTGCGACCCTCTCATTGTTGTTTCCCTACACCATCCGAGTTGCAACGCCCCATTGGGACTCCAGTCTGGCATCGACATTCAAGTCTAGACCAACTCCAAGTGCGCGCGACCCGTTAAGGAAGCGCTGGTTAAATCCTCTCTCCCCGTGCGGGGGAGGGCGAGGGAAACGCTTGATTTATTCCATTCGTGGCAACACCTTTTCCCGTAACCCATTGATTTTGTAGGAGCGGCTTCAGCCGCGATTGAGAGATACGCGATTTATTCAGCGTTTCCCTAGGGTGAGTTGGAAAATGAAATCAATAACTTATTGACCCAGCCTTTTTAAGGGCCGGGTTAATAAACGCTGACCGTTTACCGCCTGCCGCACCCGATCGCCCAGGTCTGTCGCGTTTGCGACAAATCATCTCCTAAGGGCCAGACCTGTGTTGCATTACCGACCAGTTCAGGGGCAACCCTTTAATCAGTCTTTATAGATCAAAGGCTTAAGTGTTGGCACGAGTTTTGAGCAAGGCAATGCATCGCGTCAACTGGCTGGAGATGCCTTGTGGTCCAGTGTTCCAAGACCTTGATTCAAGAGAGCGGTTGTCGAACCAGCGGTTGTGCCAGCCCGATGGACAGGCACCACCCGTCGATCGATGACCACCCCTGCTACTCGGAGACAGCCCATCATCGCTTCGCGCGCATCCATCTGCCGGTTGCGCCCGCCTGTAATATCCAGTGCCATTACTGCAATCGCAAATATGACTGTGCCAACGAGTCCCGCCCCGGTGTGGTCTCACAGGTGCTCAAACCCGAACAGGCGGTCAAAAAGGCCCTGGTCGTCGGCGCCGCGCTCCCGCAACTGGCCGTGGTTGGGGTCGCCGGGCCTGGTGATCCGCTCGCCAGCCCAAAACGCACCTTGGCCACCTTTCAAAGACTGGCCGAACAGGCCCCGGATCTCAAGCTGTGTCTCTCGACCAATGGCCTGGGGGTGCTCGACCATATCGACGCCCTCCTCAGATACAACATCACGCACGTCACGCTCACGATCAATTGTCTCGATCCGGAGATCGGGGCGGCGATCTATCCCTGGATCCTATGGAGAGGCAAGCGGATCCATGGGCGTACAGCATCCGAGATCCTGATCGAGCGGCAACAGCGCGGTCTCGAGCAACTGATCGCGCGGGGTATTCTGGTCAAGGTCAACTCAGTGCTGATCCCCGGGGTCAATGACACCCACCTCCCGACCGTCTCCCAGGTCATCCGGGCCAAGGGCGCCTTTATCCACAACATCATGCCGCTGATCGCTGAGCCCGAGCATGGGACCTACTATGGCCTGACCGGCCAGCGCGGACCGACCCCAGAAGAGCTCAAGGCGGTTCAGGCCGCCTGTGCCGGCGACATGCGTCTGATGCGCCATTGCCAACAGTGCCGGGCCGATGCCGTGGGGACTTTGGATGAAGATCGGCGTGCCGAGTTCGAGCTCGATCGGGTCGAGTCCATGACCCTAACCCCTGAGCTGCTCGAAGCCGCTCGGGCCCGCCGTGCCGCCTTTCGCGCCCAGGTCGATGCCGAACAGCATCTGTTCCGCAGGTTACGAGAATCGCGACCGAGATCCGGTCCACATCGTCCGATCCTGATGGCCGTAACGGCGCACAAGGGACGCATCAGCGGACACTTCGGCCAGGCCTCTGAGTTCCTCATCTATGAGGTGGATGAAAGTGGCATCCGTATGGTTGGCCTGCGCCAAACCGGTCGTTCCTGCCAGGGCGAAGCGGCGTGCGGTGAATCCGCGGATACCCTGGAACCGATCATCCGCGCCCTAGACGGTTGCGAGGTCGTGCTCTGTGCCAAGATCGGCCATGCGCCTTGGCAACTGTTGGTCGCCGCCGGCATCCAGCCCAACAGCGAGCATCCAGGCGAGCCGATCGAGCAGGCCTGCCGTGCCGTCTGGCACGAGATGCAGTGGCGCGGCCCCGGCACCAGATCCGCAACCGTTTCTAAGGTGGCTTAAGTCCCCCACTGACCAACACGGAGGAATCTCCATGCCCAAGGCCAAGGTCACCTTCGAGGATGTCGGGGTGACGATCACGGTCCCTGCCGGAACCCGCCTGATCGAGATCTCGGAATTGGTCGGCGCTGGCATCGTCTATGGGTGCCGCGAAGGCGAATGCGGCACCTGTCTCACCCGGATCATCTCGGGGCATGCATACCTCGACCAACCCTCGGTGCTCGAAGATCAGGTGCTCAAAGAGCATCTGGCACCGCGTCACCACCGTCTCGCCTGCCAGGCCCAGGTTCTAGGCGGGGAGATCGTCGTCAAACCTATTTGAAGCGTTCTTTTAAGGAGTCTCCATGCCGACCATCACCTTTTCGAGCCCACTGCACAAAGACAAGACCGTCTATGCCGTTGCCGGGAGTCACCGCCAGACCATCCTGGAGCTGGCCAAGGAGCATCACATCCCGATCGACTTTGGCTGCGGCAATGGCGAATGCGGTACCTGTCTCGTCAAGGTGTGGCGGATCGACACTCAAACCCCGCCCTTGGCCAATCCGCTCACCGAGCGCGAGGTCAGGGTACTCAAAGAGCTGGGCAAGATCACCCAGACCGAGATCGACCGCATGGCGCTCGATGACATTGCCCCCAATGAATGGCGGCTCGCCTGTCAGATGGTGATCCGTGATGAGGACCTCCTCATCGAATATCCCAGTCGCTGAGCGGGCCGAGGCGGCCTATCTGGGGCTGGCGATCGGGGACGCGCTCGGGGCCACGGTCGAGTTCATGACCCCCCACGAGATCCGCGTCCAGTTTGCGGCAAGCCAGGGGGTACATCGTGAGCTCATCGGTGGCGGCTGGTTGAGGCTCAAACCCGGTCAGGTCACCGACGACACCAGCCTGTCATTGGCACTGGGCGCGGCCATCCTCACTGCGGACGGGCGCGTGGAACCCCTGGCCTGCGCGCAGGCCTTCGAGGCCTGGATGCGCAGCAAGCCGGTAGACATCGGCAATACGATCCGGCGCAACCTGCTCGCCTTCCGCCGTACCGGACACCCGGTCGCACCGCCCTCCGAACACGATGCCGGCAATGGCGCGGCCATGCGCGTCTTGCCCGTCGCCCTGGCGACCCTCGGGTGCGACCCAGCGACCGTTGCGCAAGCGGTCCTCGATCAGGCCCATGTCACCCACAACAATCCCGTCTCGGATGCCGTCTGTCTGTTGCTCGTCCGCCTGCTCCAGGCCGCGCTGCGCGGTCGATCGCTCCCCCAGCTCTATCGGACCGAGATCCAACCCTTTATCCAACTTCACCCCTACTGCGCCCTACGTCCACATCGGCGCGACAATCCGAGCGGTTGGGTAGTCGAGACCCTCCAGGCGGTCTTACAGGCGCTACTCGATACCAGCGACTTCGAGGAGTGCTTGATCGACGTGGTCAACCGCGGCGGCGATGCCGATACCACGGGGGCGATCGCCGGCATGCTGGCCGGGGCGCTCTATGGCCTAGACGCCATCCCTAGAGGTTGGCAGCAGGCCTTGGATCCCCGCATCGCCACCAGCTGCCGGGGTCAGGCGCAGGCCCTGCTTGCCTTGGCACCGGGGTCATAGGGTCTCGATCCGTACCGCATAGACCCCGCCGATGACCAGATGCTCACCCTCGCCTCTGAGTACCCCGGGCAAGAGCTCGGCATGGAAGAAGACCTTGGCGGATGGGATCGAGGCGCTCAGGATATAGTCCCCAAACTCCCCTGCCCGTTCGCGGCTCGTGGTAAAGGAATTGATGTTGTTCAACAGGACCACCTGCTCCTTGCCGCGCGCGCTGAGCACCTCGTGTCCATCGAGCCGATTGACCCCGCGATACAGGACGACCTGCCCTTCTTGCAGACCGGCGCGAGCATATTCGTACTGGCAATAGGTATAGAGCAGATCGAGTTGCGACTCCAAGGCATTGGTGCCAGAGAGCCCCGCCGCGCGCATGGCCTCATAGCGTCGCCAGGCATGGCCAGTGAAATCGCGTAAGGGTTCGCCATGAAAACGGGGTACCAAACCGAAACGCGACTCGACCCAACCCTTGAGCACCGCCCCCTCGCGACTGTCGGCATCGAAATGCCAACCGCGTAGGACCCGCAACCAATTGGCCTTGGCCCGCCGACCCTTGCCCCTCTCTAGTCCCGCCTCCTCTAAACGCCCCAGACAAAAATGGGCCTCCAGGGCAGCCGCGAAGGCGTGCGCCCGCGCCGCTCGATCCTCCAAGGCATCGAGCCACTCAAAGAGCCCAAGATGGAGCTCGCGCACGCCATCAAGCTGCAGGGTGCTCGGGTGGCGCTGAAAGCTGAGCCCGCCCAGGATCACTGCTGGCAGGTTGCAGCGATTGATCGGCAGCCGCGCCCAGGCGGGGAGCGAAGGTTCAGGTGTCTTGTCGGACATGCGACAGAGCTCCTTGGCAGCCAGGTAAGGGTCTACCTCAAAAATATATTTTACTAATCAGTATCTTAAGTTCAAAACGCTGCTTTGGCACGCGCCTTGTCTATCAGATGAAGGGCATCGTGCCCAGGATCCTCATCCGTTTTTTCATCCTAGAGGCAATCTCATGGCAAAGCTGCGTCAATGCGCCATCTATGGCAAGGGCGGTATCGGTAAATCCACCACGACCCAAAACCTGGTCGCGGCCCTGGCCGAGGCAAACCAAAAGGTGATGATCGTCGGCTGCGACCCCAAGGCCGATTCGACCCGTCTGATCTTGCACAGCAAGGCCCAGACCACGGTCATGCACCTGGCCGCCGAGGCGGGGTCGGTCGAAGACCTCGAGCTCGAGGATGTGTTGCAGGTCGGCTTCGGCGGGGTCAAGTGCGTCGAATCCGGCGGACCTGAGCCGGGTGTCGGGTGTGCCGGTCGCGGGGTGATCACTGCGATCAACTTTCTCGAGGAGGAAGGCGCCTATGAGGAAGATCTCGATTTCGTTTTCTACGACGTGCTCGGCGACGTCGTCTGCGGTGGCTTTGCCATGCCGATCCGCGAAAACAAGGCCCAGGAGATCTATATCGTCGTCTCGGGCGAGATGATGGCCATGTATGCGGCCAATAACATTGCCAAGGGTATCGTCAAGTATGCCAATTCCGGTGGTGTCCGTCTGGCCGGTCTGATCTGCAACAGCCGCAAGGTCGATCGCGAAGACGAGCTGATCGAGGCGCTGGCCGCTCGCCTCGGTACCCAGATGATCCATTTCGTACCGCGCGACAACGTGGTGCAGCACGCTGAGATCCGGCGTATGACAGTGATCGAGTATGACCCAACCTGCAACCAGGCCGATGAATATCGCGCCCTGGCGCAGAAGGTCATTAACAACAAAAAGCTGGTGATTCCCACCCCGCTCGAGATGGACGAGCTCGAGGATCTGCTGATGGAGTTTGGCGTTATCGAGAAGGAAGACGAATCCATTATTGGCAAGAGCAAAACGGCCGAGGTCGCTTGAGAGGTATATCAGATGGTTACGATGAACATGAATCGCGACGAGGTTCAGCAGCTCATTCAGGAGGTCCTAGAGGTCTATCCAGAAAAGGCGAAAAAAGACCGTGCCAAGCATCTCGCGGTCAATGATCATTCGCTCGAACAATCCAAAAAGTGCATCGTCTCCAACCGCAAATCATTACCTGGAGTGATGACCATCCGCGGTTGTGCCTATGCCGGATCGCGCGGTGTAGTCTGGGGTCCGATCAAGGATATGATCCATATCTCACACGGACCCGTGGGTTGCGGTCAGTATTCGCGTGCTGGGCGACGCAACTATTATGTCGGACATACCGGTATCGATACCTTCAGCGAGATGAACTTCACCTCGGATTTCCAAGAGCGGGATATCGTATTCGGTGGTGACAAGAAGCTTTCCAAGCTCATCGAAGAGATCGAGATGCTCTTCCCGCTCAATAAAGGGATCACGATTCAGTCTGAGTGCCCGATCGGGTTGATCGGCGACGACATCGAATCTGTAGCCAAAAAGATGGCGGCCAAGAGCAATAAAACCATCGTGCCGGTACGCTGCGAAGGATTCCGAGGGGTCTCGCAATCCTTGGGTCATCACATCGCCAATGATACCATCCGTGACTGGGTATTGCACAAACGGGATGGTGATCATTCGTTCCAAGGCACACCCTACGATGTCGCGATCCTCGGTGATTACAATATCGGCGGTGATGCCTGGGCCTCGCGAATCCTATTCGAAGAGATGGGCCTACGTGTGGTAGCCATGTGGTCAGGTGATGGCACCTTGCCAGAGATGGAGCTGGGATCCAAGGTCAAGTTGAATCTCGTACACTGCTATCGCTCGATCAACTATATCACCAGGCACATGGAGGAGAAATATGGCATCCCTTGGATCGAGTACAATCTCTTTGGACCTACCAAGATCGCCGAATCACTGCGCAAGATCGCGGCGCATTTCGATGATCGCATCAAAGAAGGCGCAGAGCGAGTCATTGCCAAATATACCCCGCTGATGGAGGCCATCATTGCCAAATACAGACCGAGGCTTGAGGGCAAGAAGGTCATGCTCTATGTAGGCGGGTTACGCCCACGTCACGTCGTGGGTGCCTATGAAGATCTTGGGATGGATGTGATTGGTACTGGTTATGAGTTTGCCCATAACGATGACTATGATCGCACCATCAAGGAGGTCAAGGATTCGACCCTACTTTATGATGATGTCACTGCCTACGAGCTAGAAGAATTCGTCAAGCGTTTGCGGCCCGACCTGATCGGATCTGGGATCAAGGAAAAATATATCTTCCAGAAGATGGGGATCCCGTTCCGCCAGATGCATTCCTGGGATTATTCTGGTCCTTATCATGGCTATGATGGATTTGCCATCTTTGCTCGAGATATGGACATGACACTCAATAATCCCTCCTGGTCTAAACTCAAGGCACCATGGCTAAAAGCGGCTTGAGGTGATCTTCAGGGTATCACCCAGGTATCATTCAATCATAATAGTGGTCGTTGTCCGCAGATGGGCGGCGCGGCTGGAGTAGCGACATGAGTCAGACATTAGAAAAGATCAATCCCTGTTATCCGTTATTTTGTGGAATGGACTATCAGGAGAGTTTTGCCAACAAGCGGGTCCAATTTGAAGAAGGCCATCCTCAAGCAAAGATCCAGGAGATCTTCGACTGGACGACGACCCAGGAATATCAAGAACTCAATTTCAAGCGTGAGGCATTGACCATCAACCCGGCCAAGGCCTGTCAGCCATTAGGCGCAGTCTTGTGTGCGCTCGGTTTTGAAAAAACCCTGCCTTATGTCCATGGCTCCCAAGGGTGTGTCGCTTACTTCCGTACTTATTTTAACCGTCATTTCAAAGAGCCGATCGCCTGTGTCTCAGATTCGATGACTGAGGATGCAGCCGTATTCGGCGGACAAAAAAATCTTTTCGAAGGGCTAGAGAATGCCAAGGCCCTCTACAAGCCTGAGATGATCGCTGTCTCGACGACCTGTATGGCCGAGGTCATTGGTGATGACCTCAATGCCTTTATCAACAATGCCAAAAAGGAGGGGCATATCCCAGCCGACTTCCCAGTGCCATTCGCCCATACACCATCATTTGTCGGCAGCCATATCACCGGCTGGGATAATATGGAAGAAGGCATTTTGCGCTATTTCACGCTCAATGCGATGGAGGATAAACATCCAGGCAAAAGTCCCAAGATCAATATCATCCCTGGGTTTGAGACCTATCTCGGTAACTATCGCCTCATCAAGCGCTATCTGCGCGAAATGGATGTAGACTTTACGCTGCTCTCCGATCCCGAGGAAGTGCTCGATACCCCGGCCGATGGCGAATATCGCATGTATGCCGGCGGCACCAAAATGGAGGCGATCCGTGAGGCACCAAACGCAATCACGACCTTTCTGCTCCAGCCGCTCAGCTTGGAAAAGACCAGGAAATTCATCGAAAACACCTGGAATCATGACATCCCTAAGCTCAATATCCCGATGGGCGTCGACTGGACCGATGAATTCCTGATGAAGGTCTCAGAGCTGACCGGTAAGCCCATCCCGGAGTCGCTCGCCAAGGAGCGGGGCCGATTGATCGATATGATGACCGACAGCCATGCCTGGCTCCATGGTAAGCGGATGGCATTGTATGGTGATCCAGATTTCACCCTAGGCCTGACCAAGTTTTTGCTCGAGCTTGGGGTCGAACCGACCCACATCGTCTGCCACAATAGCTCCAAACGCTGGGAGAAGGCGATGAAAAAGCTTCTTGAGTCTTCACCTTATGGCGTCAATGCCAAGATCTATCCAGGTGCAGATCTCTGGCATTTGCGCAGCCTGTGTTTTACCGACAAACCGGATTTCTTGATCGGTAATAGCTACGGCAAGTTTATCCAACGCGATACCCTGCATAAGGGGAAGGCATTTGAGGTCCCGCTCATCCGGATCGGTTTCCCGATCTTCGATCGCCATCATTTGCACCGCATGACGACGCTCGGCTATGAAGGGGCGATGTATCTGGTCACGACCATTGTCAATGCCGTCCTAGACCGTCTCGATGAAGAGACCCGGATCATGGGCGTGACCGATTTCAATCATGACCTGGTTCGCTAGGGGGAGGCATGGCCAATATCATGATCCGCAAAGGCGCTGAGGGCTATGTCTTTTACATGCCAAAGCGCGATATCGAGGATGTCATCGTCTCGTTTGAGTTCGACAGCTCAGATAAATGGGGTGGCACCATCCGATTGAAAAATGGTGGCCAGTATTACATCGAGCCGCAACCCGCACCCGAGCGTTTACCCATCTCGGTGCGAGCCAGACGGATCGATGGGGTTGAGTAAGTCTATCGTGGCACGCTGGGCGTGCCCCACAGATCCAGGGGTCCGTGTTTTATCGTTGGAGAGATTTTAAGATGTCGATGAAGATCATCCAGTCTGAATGCACGAGTTGTGGCGATTGCCTGCCGGTCTGTCCGACCGATTCGATCAGTGAAAAAGGCGGGATCTACAAGATCAATCCAGACACCTGCACCGAATGTGAAGACGAGGACGCTCCACAGTGCCTCTCGGTCTGTCCGGCCGGTGAGGCCTGCATCGTGTATCTCTAGGAGCGCCTGCCATGCCCCGACCCATCCGTATCGCCTGTGCCACTGAGAGCGGTCGTCTGATCGACGGCCATTTCGGTTCATGCCGCGCCTTCGCCATCTGGGATGTCGGACCTGATGACATCACCTTCATCGAGGCGCGCTCGACCCTGGAGGCCGATGAGTCCGCCGATCGCAATCGGGCGCGCGCCGAGTTGATCCAGGATTGTCAGATCACCTATGTGCAGGAGATCGGCGGTCCAGCAGCCGCCAAGGTCGTGCGCGCCGGGGTGCACCCGCTCCGGGTGGCCCCAGGTACCTCAATGCATGCGATGCTCGAGCGGCTGCAACAGGCATTGCGAAAACCGCCACCCTGGCTGGCCCGGGTCATGGGGATCGAGGCCGCGAGCCTTGCCCGCTATCGCCTGCACATCGAGCAGGCGGAAGAGGGGTGAAGACACCCGGCGCGTCAGCGAGGCCGATACCCAGTCAGTGCCTGGAGGAGGAGGGATGACACCCGCAGAAATCGCTGCATTCGAGACGGCCTGCGCCGAGGTCTGTGACCAGGTGCCGGTCACTCAGGGGCCAGACGCACTCGCCCAGGCACTCCAGCGCATCCTGCCTCGGTGTGACCTGCGCGAGGCCCTGGTGCGCGGTGGCTGGTATCGCCTGGGGGGTGTCGTCACCGCCGATGGGCGACGGTTAGCCGATGACCTCGAGCACTGGGTCACCGAGACCCTGGCGCGTTACGATGACGACCTCGCCGCCATGGTCGAGTCCGAGGCCGATGATTCGCCCTTTGCCACCCGTGTTCTCGGCAAGACCCATTATTGGGTCGCGCGCGTCGGTCCTGAGGTGACGGAGTTTCTTCAGATCGAGCTCGAGGAGCTGCAAGAGGTCATCTCTCATCGGCTCTTCGTCCCCGACGTGGCGCCGGCAAGCCTCGAAGACCTCATCGACCCCCGCCCTCTCCCCTCGCCCCCGATCGCCGTGTTAGGCCAGCCGGCCTATCGGCTAAGGCGCATCACCCTCATACGCGAGTTTCTCGCGGCGATGCGCGAACAGCGCCCCGAGCCCCAACCAATCCATCGCTTCGTCGCCGATTGGCAGCGCAGCAGCGCCGAGCGTGCCTGCGACCTTGCCAACCACTGGGTCTTTAGTCTCCGCGAGCATCTCGATCCCTATCGTCAGCCGATCAAGCATGCCATCCCGGTGGCAGCACTCCATGGCACGGCGCCGCGTTTCGCGGCCAGCGACGGCGCCCGCGGTCTCGACCTCGCCGAGGCGATCGCCCGTTTCGATCGCCAGATCGGCTATCCGATGGCCTGGTTCTTCCACCTGCTGACCACCAAGGCCGTACCCCAGTGCGTGGCAGCGACGGTCGTCGAGGATTTCGCAGACGGGTTCGCCTATCTGCCCGACCGCGACCTTCAGATCGTGCGCGACTGGCTGCATCGACCCTATGTGTTTTGATCCTCAGGTCCAAAGCAGAGGGCGTAATCAGCACACGCGCCACACGAGGGCGCCGGGCAGAGGTAGAGGCCGTCACGCTGGCAATAGTGGCGGTAGATGAGCTTTTTCCACTTCATATCGCTGCGGTTCAAGGCCGCCAGCGATGGAAAGGCGGTCTCCATCAAGAGCGACAGCTCGTTGCGATCGGCCAGTCCGAGGTCCTGCCATAGATGGTCGCGCCCGGCACAGCCGTGCGCGACCAGGCGTGCGACCCACCCCTCGGCCTGGCTCTTGCCGGCACGGTAGCTGAGGAGGAGATCAATCAGGTCATCGAGTTCCGGAAGGTCTTGGCATCGCCCCGCTTCTAATGACAGCGGGGGTCCTGGGAAATAGTGGTCCCAGAGGGCCGTGAAATCCGGCGGCTCCAGACCGAGTCGCGTCGGCAGGACGCCCGCGCCGCAGGCGCGTCCGGCGATGAGACTGGCCAGGAGCGGACGTAGGGGATCGGTGGCGTACTCGGCCGCGGCGGGGCGACGCATGAGTTCGGCCACCAGGGAGGCACGACAATCACAGGCTGGATTCAGGGATGATCTCATCTGTGCAACACCCTGTCTTTGACCTCTCATTAGAGGTGATCTGGGGTCGAATCACTCAAAAGGCGTGCCATGCGATGCTGGCAGGATGGGGATGCCCATCGCCCCTGGACCTGTGACCTCTGGGGTCAGGGGTTTGAGCGCTATCGAACACCCGTCTTTGTCATAAAGGCGACAAAGGGTCATCCACCCCTATTTTTTAGTCAATTAGATCAATCGATTGGATGTTGGCGCGTTCTATGCGTTTCAGAGGATCAGGATGATTGACCAGACGGCATACCACCATGAGACCCGCCCAGATCGCTGCCCTCCTCGATGAGCCTGCCTGTGAACACAACGCCGGGCCCAAACCCGGTTGCACGCGGCCCAAACCCGGTGCCAGCGCTGGGGGGTGTGCCTTCGATGGTGCCCAGATCGCGCTGCTCCCGATCGCCGATGTCGCGCATCTCGTGCATGGCCCGATCACCTGCGCCGGGACCTCCTGGAATAATCGCGGCACCCGCACCACCGGGCCGGCGTTATTTCGGATCGGGATGACCACGGATCTCACCGAGCAGGACATCATCATGGGACGCAGCGAAAAGCGTCTCCTGTACTCGATCAAGCAGGCGATCGAGACCTATAGACCAGCGGCGGTCTTCGTCTATACGACCTGTGTGAGCGCACTCATCGGGGACGACATCGAGTCGATCTGTAAGACCGCTCAGAGTCATTTTGGGGTACCCGTCGTCCCGATCGATGCCGCCGGCTTTTACGGCAGCAAAAACCTCGGCAACCGTCTGGCCGGCGAGGCGATGCTCGAGGATGTGATCGGGACCCGCGAACCAGACCCCCTGCCTCCGGCCATCCTCGCCCAGCGCCCCGGCATCCGCGTGCATGACATCTCCCTGATCGGCGAATTCAACATCGCCGGTGAGTTCTTCCATGTCCTGCCGCTGCTCGATGAGCTCGGGCTCAGGGTGATCGGGATGCTCTCGGGCGACGCGCGTTTTCGCGAGGTGCAAACCCTGCATCGCGCCGAGGTGAGCATGGTGGTCTGTTCCAAGGCCCTCCTCAATGTCGCGCGCAAGATCAAAGAGCGCTGGGGCGTGCCCTTTTTCGAGGGCAGCTTTTATGGTCTCACCGCCCTGTCCCAGGCCCTGCGCGATCTCGCCCGGCAGATCGGCGATCCTGACCTGACCCAACGCACCGAGGCGCTGATCGCACGTGAGGAGGCCAAGACCCGAGCGGCACTCGAACCCTGGCGCCAGCGACTGCTCGGCAAGCGGGCCTTACTCTACACCGGCGGCGTCAAATCCTGGTCGGTGGTCTCGGCCTTGCAGGACCTAGGGATGACGGTGGTCGCGACTGGGACCAAGAAGTCCACCGCGGAAGACAAGGCCAGGATCCGCGCCCTGATGGGGCCTGACGCCCGGATGATCGATGAGGGGAGCCCTAAGGCGCTGCTCTCGGCTTATCACGCGCTTGAGGCCGACATCCTGATCGCCGGTGGGCGCAACCTCTACACCGCACTCAAGGCGCGCATCCCCTTCCTCGATATCAATCAAGAGCGCGAGTTTGGCTATGCCGGCTATGCCGGGATGCTGGAGCTGGCCCGCCAACTCGCCCTGACCCTCGAGAGTCCGGTCTGGGATCAGGTACGCCGTCCGGCGCCCTGGGCGGTTGCGCGACCCGAGGCCTCATCCATCCTCGATGTCGGAGCTCGATAAAGATGGCGCAGATCCTACCCCGCTGCCAACCCTTGACCGCCAATCCACTCAAGGTCCCATCATCCCTGGGGGCCAGCTTGGCCTTTTTGGGCCTGAGCGAGGCGATCCCCATGCTCCACGGCGCCCAGGGCTGTACGGCCTTCAGCAAGGTGTTCTTGGTCCGCCATTTCCGGGAACCGATCCCACTGCAGACCACAGCCATGGATCAGATCGCGACCATCATGGGTGCCGATGACAACCTGATCGAGGGGCTTGCGACCCTGTGCGCCAAGGCCAAACCCAAGGTCATCGGGCTTCCGACCACGGCCTTGGCCGAGACCCAGGGGGCGGATGTCCACCGCGTCATCAAGGAGTTCCGCACCCGTTTTCCTGAATATGACTCCGTCGCCATCGTGCCGGTGGCAACCCCCGACTTCTCTGGAGGACTGGAGAGCGGTTTTGCCGCGGCGGTCGAGGCGATCATCGAACACCTGGTCCCAAGCCAAGGCCGGCCCGGACAGCGCCCACACCAGGTCAATGTCTTGGTCTCGTCCATGCATACCCCGGGTGACATCGAGTGGATCAAGGAGTGGATCGAGTCCTTTGGCCTCCACCCCCTGGTCTTACCGGACCTCGGGGACTCGCTCGATGGTCATCTGATCGAGGCCGAGACGACCCCGCTCACCCTGGGTGGGACGCCGCGGTGCGCCCTCGAAACCCTCGGCGAATCACTCGCCACCCTGGTCATCGGTCGTTCGCTGGGGCGCGCCGCCGACCGGCTCAAGGACCGCACTGGCGTCCCTGACCTGCGCTTCGACCACCTCCTCGGTCTAGAGGCCTGCGATGCCTTCACTCAGGCACTCGCCGAGCTATCTGGACGCCCGGTGCCCGACCGGATCGAGCGCCAGCGTGCCCAGCTCCAGGATGCCATGGTCGATACCCATTTCATGACCGGTTTTGCCCGGGTAGGGCTGGCACTCGAACCGGACCAGCTCTTGGCCTTCTGCGAGTTTCTGATCAGCGTTGGGTCCGAGATCGTCGCCGCCGTGGCGCCGACAAGGGCCGAATCCTTACTCGAGGCCCCTTGTCAGAGGGTCCAGATCGGCGACCTCGCCGACCTCGAGCGGATCGCCCGCCTTGAGCAGGCCCAGATCCTGATCGGGAGTTCGCACCTGGCACCAAGCGCCGAGCGTCTGGGTGTGCCGCTCCTGCGGGCCGGCTTCCCGCAATACGATCTGGTCGGAGGCTATGCGCGTCCCTGGATCGGCTATCGGGGCGCGCGGCAGGCGCTATTTGATTTCGCCAACCTCATCCTGAATGCACACCATGAAATCACCCCCTACCGCTCGATCTACCGCCAGGACGATGCGCAAGCTGAGCTTGGTGTGGCCTGAGACCCAGGTTCGACCCGCGATGCTGAGGATCGCCTTCGCCAGCGCCGACCGAATCAGGGTCGATGAGCACTTCGGCATGACCAGAGGGCTCGTCATCTATGACCTGGACGACAAACGGGCCCAATGCGTCGCCGTGGTCGAGTTCCCCATCAAGGACTCGGGCCATCACGACGAAGGTCGGCTTGCCGCGCGCATCGCCGCGCTCGATGGGTGTACCGCCGTGTATTGTGCGGCGATCGGCGGGTCAGCCATACGGCAATTGCTCGCCCGTGGCATCCAGCCCATCCGTCTCAAGGCGCCTGAGCCGATCGAGACGATCCTCGCCGAGCTGCGCACCTCCATCCGCTTGGGAGGCGTACCCTGGATCGAGACCGCGCTCGGCAAACACACGTCAGATCCGGATCGCTTCGCACGCATGATCGCGGAGGGTTGGGAAGGATGAAGACCCTGACCCCTGTCGGCCAGATCCCCATGCGCGAGACTCGGCCAGCCTGGACCGGCTGTGCCGGCTGCCTCAGCCAGGGTCGCTGCGGGAGTGCGCAGGCCTTTAGTCCCCCTGAGGAAGCAGGTCCTGCCGTCACCCCGCCGCCCAGACTGATCCGGGGCGCCGCCCTGGCCTATCTCGTCCCGGCCACCGCCATGCTGATCGGCGCCGTGCTCGGCGCCGGGGCAGGCGATGCAGCAGCGGCAACGGGCGCGGTTTGCGGCTTGATGTCAGGCCTTTTGCTCCTGCGCCGCCTTGCCACCACCCTATCCATCCAAGCTCGGAGAGAGGATCGATGATCGAGGACCCAATCTATCAGACCGCCTTTATCAAAGAGATGATCCGCCAATTGCGTGCCCTCGATCAGCATGGCTTGTGGGATGGTCTGCCCAACGAGGCGCTGTTCGAGCCGCTGCTCCTGACCCAGGAACGCAAGGCCGAGATCCCCCTGATCGGCAACCCAGATACCAAGACCATCGCCCGTTTGCAGGCCTTTTACAACGCCATCGCCGTGCTGATCGAGCAGGAGTGCGGACGGATGGCCACGGCGCTCATCACGCTGAACGACGAGGGGTTCGGGCGCGCCCTGATCATCGTCGGCAAGCTGGTGGCCGTCGACAAGACCCTGCGCGATGCGCATCGCTTCGGTTTTGCCTCGCTCTCGAAGATGAAGACCGAGGCCGACGCGCTGCTCGCCGTGGCCTTGGAGCGCATCGGCACCTATCCAGAGGTGGCAGGGCTATGACCCCAAATACCCTGAGCGCCTATACCCGCGGTGGCACCCCCTGGATCCCGACCTATGTCGAATCCATCGATCCCAGACGCTGTATCGGGTGTGGGCGGTGCTTCAAGGTCTGTTCGCGCGCCGTGCTCGCGCTGGTCGAACGGGAGGCCAGCGAGTCGTTGGAGGAGGACGATGACTGGGATGATGACGCAGAGACCACTGCCCTGATGACCGTGCGCGATCCCATGGATTGCATCGGCTGCGGCGCCTGTGGGCGCACCTGTCCCAAGGGGTGTTTCACCTTCAGCACGCCCTAAGGACCGGCGCCGGCCTCAAAACTGTTTGACCTCGATGCCGAGCGTCTGGATGCGATAGGCGATCTGGCGCGGGGTCATCCCCAAAAGGCGCGCCGCCTTGGCCTGGACCCAGCCGGCCTTTTCGAGCGCAGCGATGATGCGTTCGCGCTCAGACGGCTCTCCCACGTCTGAGTCTGTCTTAAGGTCATTGGTCGGCGTCGCCCGGACCGGCTGGGCCGCGGGTGCGCGCCCGAGCTGGATCAGTTCGGCACCAATCGAACCGTTCTCCGACATCACCGCCGCCCGTTCGAGACAGTTTTCCAGCTCGCGCACATTTCCCGGCCAAGAATATTGCATCAGACGGCGGATGGCCCCCTCGTGCAGCACCAGTGGCCGCCCCTGTTGTTTGGCGATCTGCTCGATCAGATGACGCGCCAGATCCGGGATGTCCTCGCTCCGTTCGCGCAGGGGTGGGAGCACGATGGGCATGACATTGAGCCGATAATAGAGATCCTCCCGGAACTGTCCCGAGGCCACGGCGGACTCAAGGTCGCGATGGGTGGCCGCGATGACCCGTACATCCACCTTGAGGGTGCGGGTACTGCCGACCCGCTCGAACTCCCCTTCCTGGAGCACGCGCAATAGCTTGACCTGGAAACTCGGCGAGATCTCACCGATCTCATCGAGGAACAGGGTCCCGCTATCGGCGGCCTCAAACCGTCCCTTGCGCGTGCCGATCGCACCGGTAAAGGCCCCCTTTTCGTGGCCAAAGAGCTCGGACTCGAGCAGGTTTTCGGGTAGGGCGGCGCAGTTGAGCCGGACATAGGGGCCGCGGGCACGCGGCGAGTTGTAATGGATGGCGCTGGCGATCAGTTCCTTGCCGGTACCGGTCTCGCCGCGGATGAGCACCGTGGTGTTCCACTTGGCCACCAGGCGCACCTGTTCGAAGACCCGCCGCATCCCGATCGAGCGCCCGACGATATTCTCGAAGCCATAACGACTGCGCAGGGTGCGGCGCAAGGCGTCGCGCTCGTCGGCGATCCATTGGCGTTCCTGATCGACCTCGAGCGCAAGCCGCACGTTCTGACCGATCAGGTTGGCGATCATCTCGACGAACCTGGTCTGGGCCTCGAGCCCGCTCACCGCCTCGGGTTGAACGGCAAGTACCCCGAGTGTCCGGCCATTGGCCGTGATGGGTGTCGCGATCAGGGGGCGCTCTGGGTCATAGATCCCCAGACGATTCAAGAAACGTGGGTCATGCCCCAGGCGCGGTACGGCCAGGGTCGTGCCGCGTTCAAACACCGACCCCAGGACCCCCTCGCCGCTTTGATAGCGGACAGGGGCAAAGCGCGTGGCATCAGGGGCCCCCTGAAGCATGGTGATCGCCAGCTCGTCGCCATCGCCCGCAATGACGCTGATCAGCCCGTGACCAAGCCCGGCCTCGGCCAGGACATCCAGGACCTCGCGCAGGGTCTGGCGATAGTCGAGCGAGCGCGACAATACCTCGCTGACCCGGTACAGGGTCTCGATGCTAGCCCCCTCGCTCATTCCGTCTCACCCTCGGCCTGTTCCGGGAGGATGACGCGCACCCGGCAGCCGCCCGTGGCCCCGGGGTCGATCGCGAGGGTTCCACCATGGTCGGTGACGATCTGCTGGGCGATTGCAAGACCAGTCCCGGCATGGCGCGGCTTGGTGGTGAAAAAAGGCTCGAAGACCTTGAGCCTGAGATCGGGTGCGATCCCAGGGCCGGTATCGCCGATACAGACCTCGATGCTGTTGGGCGGACCGACGAGCTGCAGGGTGGTGAGGGTCAATTCCCGCGTCTGCCAGCCCTTGGTGTTCATCGACTCGATGGCATTGTCGATCAGGGCCTTGAAGAGGGCGCGCAGTCGATTGGGATATCCCCGCACCCTCGCCAGGACCGCCTGCGGCTGCCAATTGACGGTCACCCCCGCCGCCAGGAGGCGTCCCGTCGATAGATCGAGTACCTCGCGCAACAAGGCATTCACATTGACTGGTGTCAGGGCCTCGGGCAGGGGATCGGGGATGGCCTGTCGGAGGGTCTCGAGCGCCTGTCGCCCTGCCGCCAGGACGGAGGTCAAGGCCGCTGTCATGGGGTCGTGCTGATCGCGCCTAGTCTGCATCGTCACCACCGAGGCGAGCATATTGAGTGGTCCTTCCATCTGATAGAGCGCCGCCAAAAACCCCTCGCGCAGTGCCTCGATGCGATTCTCCTCGGCCATTAACGCCTGAAGGGCCGCCAGACGCGCCTGTTCGTGCTGGGCCTTTTGCCGGGTGATCTCTTTGATGATGAGCAAGAGATAGAGGTTGCCCTTGGGCCCAAAAAAGGCATCGGCCTCCTCATCGAGACGCTTGACCCAGGTACCGGTGCACGAGAGCCAACGCGGTGCCCTCCCGCCCAGCGGATCGATGCGGATCTCGAGGTCGGAGAACGCCAGGGCCCCATCTCGAGCTGGACCGAGTCGATACCCGAGGTCGATGCGCACCGCATCGAGGATCA
Source organism: Thermochromatium tepidum ATCC 43061 (assembly GCF_009664085.1). Taxonomy (NCBI): domain Bacteria; kingdom Pseudomonadati; phylum Pseudomonadota; class Gammaproteobacteria; order Chromatiales; family Chromatiaceae; genus Thermochromatium; species Thermochromatium tepidum. The sequence goes on from NZ_CP039268.1 coordinate 2,074,388, forward strand.
GTCGCGCCGGTTCAGTCATCCCCAGCTCGGCCGTCAGCCTTTGGTACTCAAGGTTATCGAGCACCACACAATCCTCGCCGTCGAGCAAGGCGATCGCCAGGGGGGCCGAATCGATCACCGACTCGATCAGCGCCTTTTGGTTGTTGACCCGACACTCGAGCCGATGGAGTTCGGTGACGTCGCGATGGATCCCGAGATAGTTCTGGATCTGGCCCAGGGTATTCGACACCGGGATGATCAGGAGCTCGGCCAGATATTCAGACCCATCCTTGCGTCGATTGACGAGCCGCCCCTTCCAGCTCTGGCCGGAGCCGATCCGTTGCCACAGCTCGGCATAGAGCGCACGCGGCGTGGTCTTGGCCGAGAGTATGGACGGGTTACGCCCGAGCGCCTCGACGGCGCTATAGCCGGTCACCCGTTCAAAGGCGGGATTCACATACAGGATGTTTGCCTGGCGATCCGTGATCGAGACCGCGATGTCAGCCTGGGCCACGGCCTCGCGAAAGGCAGACTCGTAGATAAGGGGCAGTGTCTGGTCGGCAGTCTTCATTGACTTGATGATCTGAATCGCGAACTTTTCAATCTCGTCGAGGATCGGCATCCATAGGACGACGCCTAATGTATGCAAATTTCATACGTCATTAACCATTCCCGAGCCCCCATCTACTCCAACCCCAGCCCTGTTTGAAAGCCGACAAAGGTCGAGATAATCCCTGTTCGAAAACCAACAAACGGTCGGCGCTCTCGTCCAGGCCCAGAGGCTCGGCGTCGTGCGGAAATCGACCAGGGGTCGGAATCCAGTCATCCTGTCGGGGTCTTTCTGGATCTGGCACGAAATACGCTTGGACTCAGGACGTCAAGGGTCTCTCTTAAGGACACAGAGCTGCCATGAGCGAATACTGGGCCGTACTCGTGACCACTATACTGGTCAACAACGTGGTCTTGACCAAATTCTTGGGTCTTTGTCCCTTCATGGGCGTCTCCCGGGGGGTCGAGAGCGCGCTCGGGATGGGGCTAGCCACCACCTTCGTCATAACGCTCGCCGCCGCCCTGACCTGGATGCTCGATCATTGGCTGCTACAGCCCCTGGATCTGGGGTTCGTACGTCTCCTCACCTTCATCCTGGTCATTGCCGCCGCCGTGCAGTTCGTCGAGCTGTTGATCAAAAAGACCAGCCCTGAGCTGTATCGGGCGCTCGGTATCTATCTACCCTTGATCACGACCAATTGTGCGGTGATCGGGGTGACCCTGATCAACGCCCAGGAAGGGAGTCCATTCGTCTACGCCCTGCTGTACGGCTTTGGGTCGGCCCTGGGGTTCACCTTGGTATTGGTGATCTTCGCCGGGATGCGCGAGCGTCTCGCACTTGCCCGGGTGCCAGCCGCCTTCAAGGGCAGTCCGATCGCCTTCGTGCTCGCCAGCCAATTGGCGCTCGCCTTTATGGGCTTTACCGGGTTGTCATGGCGATGATCACGCTCGACCTCATGACCGCCATCCTCTCCCTGACGGGGCTCGGACTGATCCTGGGATTGGGACTGGGTCTGGCCGCTCGGGTCTTTGCCGTCGCAGAAGAGGGCCAGGTGAGCGCACTGCTTGCGTTGCTGCCCGGAACCAATTGCGGTCAGTGTGGGTTTGCCGGCTGTCTCGGGGCGGCCGAGGCGCTCGCCTCCGGTCGCGCCGGACCCAGATTGTGTCCAGCGGGCGGGGCCACACTGGTGCCGCTTCTGGCCAAACACCTGGGGCTCGAACTCGAGGACGCCGGGCATGATGAGGGCCCGCGGATCGCCGTCATCAAGGAATCGCTGTGCACGGGCTGCTGTCGCTGTCTGAAGGTCTGTACCACCGACGGCATCGTCGGCGCGGCGAAACAGATCCACGTCGTGCTGCGCGAGGCCTGTATGGGCTGTGGCGCCTGCGCCGAGCGCTGTCCAACCGGAGCAATCCAGCTCGAACCCATGCCAGTCAGCCTGCAACACTGGATATGGCCTAAACCTAAACCGGAACTGGCACTCAGATGAGACTGCGCAAGGTCTTTCCCAGTCCCCGCTGGGGGGTCCATCCACCAGACCGCAAACGGCCCGCCGCCGACCTGCCGCTGCGCGTCTTGCCACTCCCTGAGCGACTCTTCGTGCCGCTCCAGCAGCACATCGGTACCCCGGCGCGCCCGATCGTGCGCGCCGGTCAAAGGGTTCTTAAGGGTCAGCTCCTCGCCGAACCCCAAGGGACTTTATCGGCGGCCATTCATGCCCCAAGCTCGGGCCAGGTCCTGACCATCGGCGAGGTGACCGCGCCACATCCCTCGGCGCTTCCCATCCCCGCCATCGTCATCGCCTGCGATGGCGAGGAACGCTGGATCGAATCCGATGCCCCGAGCGATCCCTTTGACCTGACGCCGGAGGAGATCAACCGCCGGATCGCGGCGGCCGGCATTGTGGGTCTGGGTGGCGCGACCTTTCCCGCAGCGCTCAAGCTGGGTCTCGGCTACCGCGCCGGCATCCATACCCTGCTCATCAATGGCAGCGAGTGCGAGCCCTATCTGTCCTGCGACGATCGGCTGATGCGCGATAAACCCGAGGCGATCCTCGATGGTGTCCGTCTCATGCTCCAGGCCACGGGTGCCAGACAGGCGCTCATCGGGATCGAGTCGAACAAGCCGGAGGCGATCGCGGCCATGGAACAGGCGGCCCAGCCCTACCCCGAGCTCAGGGTCCGGATCCTCCCGGCCCGCTATCCGATGGGTTCAGAGCGCCATCTGTTTGCGAAACTCACCGGCACCGAGTTACCAGCCGATTGTCGCACCACGGATCTCGGCGTCCTGGTGCACAACGTCGCGACCGCCTATGCCGTGCATCAGGCCTTGCGCCTCGGGCACCCGCTCGTCGAGCGCATCCTCACCCTCAACGGCGGGGCAATCGCCAACCCGGGCAATGTGCGTGTCCCGATCGGGACCTTGGTTGAGACCCTGCTCGAGATGGACGAACTGAACGAGACACCGGCGCGCCTGATCATGGGTGGACCGATGATGGGCCAGTCTCTGCCCCATGCCCGCGTCCCAGTGGTCAAGGGAACGAGCGGCCTCCTGGCGCTGACCGCGGCCGAGACGGCGTTCGGTACGCCGCGTCCTTGTATCCGCTGCGCCTCCTGCGCCCGTGCCTGTCCGATGAACCTCTTGCCAATGGAGATGGCAGCACGCATCGGCGCCGACGATCTAGACGGCGCGGTCGAGTTGGGGCTCAAGGACTGTCTGGCCTGTGGCTGCTGCGCCTATGTCTGCCCGGCCCATCTCCCCCTGGTGCAGTCTTTCAATCATGCCAAGGGTGCGCTTGCCGCGCGCGAGCGGGCGCGACTGCGCACCGAATCCGCCCGCCGTCTCGCCGCGGCGCGCGCCGAGCGGCTCGAACGCGAGGCGCGTGAACGGGCCGAGGCCGCTGCCAGACGCAAGACCGAGCGTGCCCTGCGCGCCACCAAGGATCCGACACCGACCATAACAGACCCTAGCGCCCCCGAACGCCAGGCGGAGGTGGTATGAGCCAGTTTTCCTTGGTGAGCGCCCCACTCGCGGCGCCACATACCCACGGCGGCGAAGGGGTCGGCACGATCATGCGCAAGGTGATGCTGGCGCTGACACCGGCGACCCTGTTTGCCTTCTGGCTCTATGGCTGGCCGGCCGTCCATCTGTGGTGGATCACGGTCTTGGCGTCGGTACTCGGCGAGGGGCTCGCGGTGCGTGCGATGGGGGGGCGGGTCTGGGCAACCCTGGGGGATGGTTCGGCCATCCTCACGGGTTGGATCCTGGCCCTGTCGTTGCCGCCCTGGGCGCCCTGGTGGATCGGGGCCAGCGGTGGACTCTTTGCCACCATCCTCGGCAAACAGGTCTTCGGAGGGCTTGGCTGCAACCTCTTCAATCCGGCGATGATCGCCCGGGTGGCGCTTTTGATCTCGTTCCCGGTCCACATGACTCAGATGGTCGAGCCCCTACCCCTTGGTTCCACCGGGGCACCGGACTTTGTCGCCGGGCTGCGCCTTATCTTCTTCGGTGGGCCCGAGTTCGATGCCGTCTCCAGCGCCACCCTCCTTTCTCACACCAAGGCCGAGTTTTCACGAGGTCTGGATCTGATCCAGCAAGGGGTCAGCCTGCCCTCAGTCCTGGGGATCCAGGCCGGCAGTCTCGGCGAGACCTCGGCGCTGTTGATCGCGCTGGGCGGAGTGGTGCTGCTGGGGTGGCGAGTGATCTCCTGGCCTATCCCCCTGGCCATGTTGACCGGGCTTGCAGTGCCGGCCCTGATCGCCCATGCGCTCGATCCAGCCCGTTATCTGGATGCTGCAACCCATCTCTTGTCGGGTGCGGCCGTGCTCGGGGCCTTTTTCATCGCCACCGATTCTGTCACCTCGCCGAACACCCGCCCCGGGCAGTTGGTCTTCGGTCTCGGTTGCGGTCTCCTGACCTGGATCATCCGGACCTATGGAAGTTATCCCGAAGGGGTCGCCTTTGCGGTGCTCTTGATGAATGCCACCACGCCGCTCATCGATCGCTGGATCCGTCCTCGGATCTATGGCCGGGATCGCCGTGGTCGGGCACTCGAGCCATCACACCCCGACTCAAAGGGGGATCAGCGATGAGCCGGCTCGTGGTCTGGCGCGAACACCTCGGTTATCAGGGACTGTCGCTGGCCCTGATGGCGCTGGTCGCCAGCGCTGCGCTGGTGATCGGCGATCGGTTGACCGCGCCTGCGATTGAGGTCGCCGAGCGACGGGACTTCAGCGCCTCGCTCGCCCAGGTCCTGCCGCCAGGCAGCTACGACAATGACCTGCTACAGGATCAGGTGCAGATCACACCCCCGGATCAGCGCCCCGTAACCCTCTATCGGGCGCGTCTGGGCCAGAGGATCACCGGTGTCGTCTTCAAGACGAGCGCCCGCGGTTATGCCGGCGACATCCAGTTGGTGCTGGGGATAGATCCTGAAGGGCGACTCCTCGGGGTCCAGGTCACCAAGCACAGCGAGACACCTGGCCTGGGCGATAAGATCGAACGGAACAAATCCAATTGGGTCTTGGCCTTCACTGGTAAGTCACTCGGCGATCCAGCACCCGAGCGCTGGGCCGTCAAGAAGGACGGCGGGGTATTCGATCAATTCACCGGCGCGACCATCACGCCGCGCGCCACGGTGAAGGCCATTAAGCTGGGGCTCGAGTTCTTCGCTGCCCACCGTCAGGAGATCCTCCAGTAAACAACCCTCGACTGAAGTCGAAGGCTTTATTGTGAGACGCAGCAAACATGGTTGACCACATCCCCAACATTGGGCGTGTTTACAGCCGCCCTTGGCAGCGGGGCTCCGCTGCCAATCCGGGCCAGGTTTTGACTGGCGTTGCAGTCGGCGTGCGCCCGGAGACCACACTGTCTTATACACCACATGGTGCGCTTCGCGCACCCGCCATTCCTCCCGCGACTCAAGTCGCGGGTTTCCTTGCGGAGGGTCTATGAAGGCGCGCCAGATCTTCAGTGAAGGGTTATGGGGAAACAACGTGATCCTCGCCCAGATGCTAGCCCTATGTCCGACCATGGCCGTCACCACCACAGGTACGAATGGTCTGGGTCTAGGTCTGGCGACCACGGCGGTGTTGATCGGAAGCAATGTGGCCGTCTCTGCGATCCGACACCTGGTCAGCCCTCAGGTGCGCATCCCGATCTTCATCGTGCTCATTGCGACCCTGGTCACGCTCATGGATCTCGCCCTCAATGCCTGGCTGCATGATCTCTACCAGGTGCTCGGGCTCTTCATCGCCTTGATCGTTGCCAATTGTGCCATCCTGGGACGCGCCGAGTCGTTCGCCTCCAAGTCGTCGCTGGGGGCCGCGGCGCTCGATGGTCTGGCGATGGGTCTGGGGTTCACCTGGGCCCTGACCCTGATCGGTCTCATCCGCGAGCTTCTCGGGAGCGGGACCCTGTTTGCTCAGGCCAGTCTGCTCCTAGGCCAGGGGTTTGCCGTGCTCGAGACCAGGGTCTGGCCCGACTTCGAAGGCGTGTTGTTGATGATCCTGCCGCCGGGTGGCTTCTTGGTCGTCGGGTTGCTGCTGGCCGCCCGGCGCGCTTGGGAACTCAAACAGGCGGCGTCGAACTGAAGAGGACTGCGATGCAGATCAGTGTCGTCTATGCCGAACCGGTCGATCAGATCTGGTTGGCGCTCGAGGTGCCAGAGGGAAGCACGGCACGCGAGGCCATCGAGTGCTCCGGGATCTTAAACCAGTTCCCCTGGATCGATCTCGAGACTCAGAAGGTGGGTGTCTTCGGCAAGATCATCCCGCTCGACACCCCCCTGCGTCCAGGCGATCGGGTCGAGATCTACCGCCCGATCCTCTGCGACCCCCAAAGCGTCCCACGCCGAGAGGGTCTGGGAGAAGAGGCCTAGATTAAAGGGCCTCAGGGTCCGAGGCCGAACTACCTGTGCCGTCCAGCGCCGATTCGGGGACGGCAAAGACCCGCCCAGGCTGACACCCGAAATGGACATGGTAGAGCGGTGGCTGGGAGGTCCGGATCACCTTGAGGACCTGACCCTCAGCCGCCATTGGCACCACGACCTCGCCCTGGATGACCAAGGACCGCGCCGCGCGCACCTGCTCTCGGGCCTCGAACCGGCTCGCGACCCAGGGGTCATCGGCAGCGATCAATTCGTACTCACGACAGCCGACGGTCCGCCCCGACTCCAGAAAATGCACGGCGTAGACGATCTGGTCCTGCAGGAAACGACCGAGATCGACCACCTGACCACACTGACCAGGTCGGACCAGGATCTCGCCTCGGGCTACCCCCGGATAGGTCCCGTCGTTGCGCAGGGTGCGGATCAGCCGCACCTCGTCCCCAATCTGCCACTTGGCATCGAGCATCGCCTATCCTCCGTTCCATCAGACTGACTCATTTCTGCTCAGGCAGTGGGAGGATCGCGCCTGAAGGCGCTCCTACCCCACCCACGCCTCCCGTAGGAGCGGCTTTAGCCGTGATCTTGGTGGTCGATGCGGGGATGGGCGCCGCGATCGCGCCTCAAGGCGCCCCTAAAGACCCGCCTCACCTAAGGATCGCCCGTTGCGGGGCGCACTGGGTCACCTCCAGCATCCAGGGGAACTGCTCGCGCTCGATGGCGTTCAATTGGCGACCCAGCACCCCTTCCGAGGGCTTGGGCAGGCTGTTATCCTGCTTCCAGGCCTCGTACTGACGCTTCCATTCAGCCAAGACCCAGTTGGAGGCGAAGCGCGCCACGTCGGCGGCTTTTTTGAAGTCGGTCGCCTGTCGGTCGTTCGGGTCAAGCGCGATCTTGTGGGCGAGGATCATGGGTCCTTCGGTGTGATCATGCGAGAGACGGGTTGAATGCAGGCAAAGACGCAAGAGTACGAAAGAATGGGCAAGTCATTCAGGAGCTGCGCTAGCCCTCCGCTCGTCCAGGGCGAGGGTTCCTAGCCGCTAGATCCGCCATGAGATCTGCCACAGGGACCTCAGCGATGATGCGCCGTGGTACGCCCAGCGCCCGTCCGCTACCGGCAGGCCGGTGCAGACACTCCTCATAAGCACGGGTCAGTAAGCGTTGGTAGTCATCGGGTCCGGGTTCGCCCTCGCCTGTCCGGTACGCCTCGAGATGATCATGAAACCGTTTGAGGATCTGGATCCGCGCCACTCTCACGACCTCAGGGTCGTAATCGACCCCAAAGTATTCGAGAAAGTCTTCGGCCGAGACCAGGCCAGGGAGGATCCGTTTAGGGATCGGCATGCTGTCGCTCCTGGGATTCCGTAAGACAACGCCAGTGGGCCATGAGCTCAGCGTCGGTCGGCGGACGTTTGGTCTTGGCGACCTGAACCCGAATCCTGGCAAGCAAACGCACGGCCTCCTGTGGGCCCATCTGGATCCCTAAGCGACCCATCACGGCCTGGACCGCATGGGTCCCCGAATGCTTACCCAACACAAAGCGATGGCTACGCCCGACGAGTGACGGATCAAAGCCTTGATAGTTGGAGGGGTGTTTGAGCAGGCCATCGACATGGATGCCGGATTCGTGGGTAAAAGCCCCATCGCCAACGACGCTCTTGTGCCAAGGGATCGGGCGCCCTGCCGCTGTAGCGGCCCGTTGGGCGGCCTCTGGGAGACGGCGCAGATCGATCCCGGTGACGATCCCATAACAACACTCGAGCGCCAGCACGACCTCTTCGAGCGGGGCATTGCCCGCCCTTTCACCGAGTCCGATCAGGGTCGTATTGAGATGGGTCGCACCTGCCTTGGCAGCGGCGAGTGTATTCGCGGTGGCCAGACCGAGGTCGTCATGGGCGTGCATCTCGAGCTCTAGGTCGGTGTGACGCCGCAGCTCGGCGATGCGCGCATAGACCCCGAAGGGTTCAAGGATGCCCAGGGTATCGGCAAAGCGGAAGCGACGGGCACCGGCACGCTCTATCACCTCGATGACCTGGAGCAGGAATTGAGGATCGGCGCGTGAGGCGTCCTCACCCCCGATGCAGACCTCAAATCCCAGCTCGAGCCCTTGGTCGATGCGACGCGGGATCTGATCCAGTAACCAAACACGGTCGCGCCCAAGCTTATGACGCAGGTGTTGATCCGAGACCGGTACCGAGATGTTGATCAGAGGCACGCCGAGTCCGGCGCAGGCGGCGATGTCGCGCGCCTGTAGGCGGCTCCAGACCATCAGGCGCGGCCTTAACCTCTGGTCGACCAGGGCGCGGATGTCATCACGCTCCATCTCGCCCATCGCCGGGATGCCGACCTCCATCTCGGGGACGCCGAGCGCATCGAGCTCACAGGCAAGGGCGAGCTTCTCGGCGCGCGTAAAGGCCACACCTGCCGACTGCTCGCCATCGCGCAGGGTCGTGTCATTGATGATCATGGCCGATTGGCTCTTTGCGAACTGTCTCATGCTGACGAGATCAAAAGCAATAGAAATGCCAGAAATCTAATTGCTTTTAAATCAATCGCTTGAATCAAGACAGCCCAAACCCGGGGTCGCAAAGGCGACACAGCTTAGGGGTGTGGTGCGACCTGTAAACAACCCTCGACTGAAGTCGAAGGCTTTATTGTGAGACGCAGCAAACATGGTTGACCACATCCCCAACATTGGGCGTGTTTACAGCCGCCCTTGGCAGCGGGGCGCCGCTGCCAATCCGGGCCAGGTTTCGACTGGCGTTGCAGTCGGCGTGCGCCCGGAGACCACACTGTATTATACACCACATGGTGCGCTTCGCGCACCCGCCATTCCTCCCGCGACTCAAGTCGCGGGTTTCCTTGCGGAGGGTCTATGACATGAAACCTAACCGAGTTCAGCCGATCCAGGTCAAGGCGCACCGCAAGGATAGCGGCGCTGGATGCGATAGCCTGGTCTTGCACCAGCGATGCCAAAGGCCAGGACCAGTTCGCGCACCGTCCAGGTGATGGGGGACTGGAATCGCCGCGCGGGCGCGGCGCGTACCCGGCGCGCCAAGGTCAGATGGGGGCGATAGGGCCTAGACTCGGGGACGATCCCGCAGGCCGCCAAAGCCGACTGGAGGTCGGCGACCAGGTGTGCCAGGGGTTCAGGGGTATGGTCTGGACCGCACCACAACACCTGCGCGTGAGGGAAGCGATCGATCTGCGTGAGGCTGACCTCAAAGGGGGCGGTATGGGCCGCGATGGCGATGGGGACGGTCTCAACGCACGCCAGCCGCTCGGGCGCGAGTTCGCCCAAAAAGACCAGGGTCAGGTGCCAGTCGAGCGGATGGGTCGCCCGGCCCGGTAGCGGCCCGAGCCTAGACACTTGGCGCTCGAGTGCGGTACGTGCCTGGGCATCCGGCCAGATCGCAAGAAACCAGCGGTCAGCCATTGCCATTCCGGGGCTCTAGGGAGAGGCGCAATCAAGCCATGGAGGGCGTCTTTCAGCCTCTCCGCATTCATCGGGTTAATCGAGCGAATCAGCCGCAGGACCCGGCCGCCTGTCCTTGCGCCGCGGCAGGGCCGGCGTCTCCTCGGCGACCGCGATCACCTGGAGGGCGCGCTCCTCGGCGGCAAGCCGCTTGGCGGCGATCGTCTTCTCCTGACGCGCCCGCACCGTATAGCCGAGCGCCGCACCCCCCGCCGCCGCCACAGTCGCCAATCCCAGCGTCATGAACTGGGCCAGCATCATGGCAACCCCAACACCGACCGCCCCGCCGACCACCACGCCGGTCTTGAGGCTCAGGCCCGCCGCGGCACGCCTCCGCGCCCTGGCCACCAGATCGGCGGCCTCGCGCGTGGCCTTGACGCGCACCTGCTCGGCACGCAGCCGGATCTTTTCGCGCTCCTTGGAATGACGCTCGCTGACGCGCGAGACCGTGCGGTGCCGATCGGCCACGACGATAGTATTGAACCAGAGCGCCGCCATCACCGCGATCACTGTGCCAAGGAGCGCGAATAGCGGCCAGGTCGTCATCCAGTTCGTCTGGAGCGCGGTGTAGATCAAAAGGACCGTGAACCCTTGCAACAGCAGGATCCCGATCAGAAAGCGGATGAAGCTACCGAGACCAGAGGGAATGAGATTCATGGTTACAAACCATTGAAAGTATTGAAAATATACTGGCGCAACCGACCGACTCAGAGCGAAAAGATCCAGCCTCGCCCGTCTGCAAGCTGCAGCTGGTGCGCCAACTCGAGCAGACGCCGGCGCAGGGCCGAGAGGCTTTCGGGACGACCGCTCAGCTCGGGCGGAATGTCGCGGTCATAGGCATCGATGAGGGTGTAGAGATGCTCGGGCCCGAGACCGGACAGATCCGCGATCAGTCGCGGGGCCGCGCGGTCCAGGGGCAACAGGCTCGGCTCCAGCCCGGTCACCAGAAAGGGACCAGCGCCGCGCTCGATCCGCGCGGCCAGACGTGCCTGTCCGCGTTGCCGCAGGAATTCGCTGACCTGAAGACGCATCAAATTCGAGAGATCGACGGCGACCAGCTTCACAAGCGGCGCCATCGGCGAGCGACCGGCACGGATCGGGACGAGGAAGACATGTGCCGCGGTGCTCGGTCCCTCGGTTGCATCGGGCGTAACGACATAGGTCTCGATCATCCTGAAGAGCTCACTGTGACGTGCCCGAGCGTTGCCGCTTGAGTGCTCAAAGCCGGCCCCGAGCAACACGAAGGTATAGAGGCCATAGCCCGGCAGGGCGTCCTCGAAGAGCTGGTTGAGCGCCAGATCGGTCACGAGCTGGACACCCCGCCCCGCCGATGGGACATAGAGCATCCCATAACTGGCTGCATCCGAGTCGACATCCATTCCCAGTGTCGAGGCGGGTGGCCGAGCCTCATCGCGCTCATATCGCGGAACCGTCGCCTTCTCCACGATCGAGTCGGGCCGCGCGAGTGTCGCCTCGGAATGGAATGTCGTCGGCACCAGGGACGAGGTTGCGGCGCATCCGATGAGGATCAGCGCCAACAGCACAGTGAGCGGCCATCGCGCCATCTGAAACGTGCGAGCACGCGAAGCGAATCTCATGCAAAAGAGGCCAAGCTGTCGAAAGCGCCCCATGATACAGACCAGGACGTTCAAAATCCCGACCGCGCGTCGACGACCGCGACCACAGCGGCACAGAGCTGCGCCAACTGGGCGTCCGAGATCACATAGGGCGGCATCAGATAGACCAGACGCCCGAAGGGACGCACCCAGACCCCGGCCTCGACCAGACGGCGTTGGATCTCGGGCATCGCCACCGGATGTTCGAGCTCGACCACGCCGATCCCGCCGAGCACCCGGACCTCGGCCACACCTGGAAGCCCGCGACAGGGCGCAAGCCCCGCCGCAAGACCGCGTTCGAGGCGCCGAATGGTGGCCGACCAGTCCTGGGACAGCAAGAGTTCGATGCTGGCATTGGCCACGGCACAGGCGAGCGGATTGGCCATGAAGGTTGGGCCGTGCATGAAGACCCCAGGCTTGCCGGAGGAGATCCCCTCGGCAACCCTGCGGCTTGCGAGTGTGGCGGCCAGGGTCAGATAGCCGCCGGTGAGGGCCTTGCCCAGGGTCAGGATGTCCGGGGCGATCCCAGCGTGTTCGCAGGCAAACAGCCGCCCCGTACGTCCAAAACCGGTGGCGATCTCATCGGCGATCAGGAGTACATCGAACTGGTCGCAGAGTTCGCGGACCCGGCGTAGATACTCGGCGCTATAAAACCGCATCCCCCCGGCCCCCTGGACAATGGGTTCCAGGATCACGGCGGCCAGCTCATCCCGGTGGTGTTCGATCAGGGTGGCGAAAGGCGCGATGTCGTCATCGGTGCAGGGGTCGCCGAAGCCACAGCTCGGTGCCGGGGCAAAGAGCTGCTGGGGCAGCGCCCGCTTGAACAGGTGGTGCATACCCGTGACTGGATCGCATACCGACATGGCATGCCAGGTGTCGCCGTGATAGCCGGAGCGGATGGTCAGGAGTCGATGACGTTCGGGCCGCCCAGCGGCGATCCAGTACTGGAGCGCCATCTTGATCGCGACCTCGACCGCGACCGATCCGGAATCGCACAGAAAGACGTGCTGGAGTGACCCTGGGGTCAGTTCGACCAATGAACGCACCAGACGGATCGCCGGCTCGTGGGTCAGACCGCCGAACATCACATGGGCCATGCGTTCGAGCTGATCGCGCACCGCCTGATTGAGCACCGGGTGGTTGTAGCCATGGATGGCGCACCACCAGGAGGCCATGCCGTCGATCAGGATACGCCCGTCCATGAGCTCGATCTCGCAGCCGTGCGCCGCGCGCACCGCATAGACCGGATCCGGATCGAGCATCGAGGTATAGGGATGCCAGGCGTGGGCCCGGTCGATGGCGAGGAGCTCGTCTTGGGTCATCACAGGTCGCTACGACTGTCGATCTCGCTCAGGGACACGCCGCGTAGCAGACCCTTTAGGATGTCGCCACAAGCGGCCTCGTGACTGGATTGGCGACCGCGTCTGGCGTCATTGAAGAAGCGCACCAGCTCACGCTGATCCTGGGCGCTCAGCTCCTCGGTGAAGCCCTTAGGACGGATCTCGCGATCCGGTACCCGGTTGGGATCGTCCTCGTCGGCGGCCTGGCGTCCATGGGCCCAGTTCATGGCGCGCGCACTATACAGGATGATGCGATCGAGCAGTACAAAGGGAAAGCGCGGATTGGAGACCGGCCCGATGGTATAGACCTGGGTATTGGGCGCGCGCTCGATGTTCAGCTTGGCCAGCGCCTTGCCGCCGACTACGCCCAGCACGCCGCCGACCACCCCGCCTAAGAAGGCGCCTGCGCCGAGCGAATGGCCGGCGAGCGCCAGGTCTAGGGTCACACCCGAGGCCGCACCAGCCGCCACGCCGGCCATCGCCAGCTGACGACGCGAGAGTCCAAGCGCCTCGCTGACCTCCTCGGAGAGCAGATCCTGACTCAGGAGTGAATCAGGCGGGATATCCCAGACATTGTGCCTGAAATTGGCGCGGATGTGCTCCCGGGCCTCGAGCTCCAGCCGACGCAGACCGTCCTCGAACTCGGCCGTGATCTCGGCCTTGACCCGGTCGCGACCACTCTGGAAGATGACCTTGCTGCTCTTGACTGTCTTCGACACCCTATAGCTCAGCGCCTGCTTGAGCAGGTCGAGGATGGTGCTCACGGCCTGATCGATGCGCCGCTCCCAGTCATGGGCGAAGGCATCAATCGCCCGCTCGAGCATCGGCTCCCAGCGTTGATCGATACTCTTGAGCGCATTGAGCAAACGCATGCGCTCGTCGTAGGTGGCGCGATGGGCATTGAACTCGCGCACCGAGTTGAAGGCCTTACTCAAGACGTCGCGCCACTGGTTGATGTAGCGATCCTGACGGGTCAGATTGTTGAGGATCGCCATCCGCGGACGCCCGATGAGTCGCAACAGCTCGATCTCGACTCGATCCTTCTCTTTGATGCGCTTGGAGCCATCGACCACCAGGATGATCCCGGCGCCCTGGGCGACCGGCTCCATCAGTTCTACGTCATGGGCATAGATCGGATCGCCGCGATGCGCCTCGACGAAGGCGCGTGCCAGATTCGGGGTGTCCTCATGGGCCTGAAACCACTCCAGGATGGCGTTGGGATTCTGGAACCCGGGCGTATCGATGAACTCGATGACCGTCCGTCCATCGATCACCACGGGATAGACATCGGACTTGGTCGTGGTCCCAGAGCGCTTGTCGATCGCGATGCGGTCGTTCTCGGTCAGGGTTGCGACCACAGAGGACTTGCCCGCGTTTGGGTTACCCATGATCGCCAGGCGGGGAATCTCTTCCGTCATCAGTCTTCTCCATCCTCGGCGGGTGGATTCAACATCTCCAGACGCAGATAGGGATCTGCCATCTGTTCGATCTTGGACTGCCAGTCACGATAGTCGAGGGCGCGCAGCGGCGGCAATCGATCGTCGTCGTCCGGATCGCCGATCAAGGCCAGGAGCATCTGAGCCCGAGTACCGGCGGCAGCGCGCAGCTCACGCAGGAAGAGCAGATCCTCGGTGAGCGGCGGCTGCGAGCCGTCCTGGATCACGGCAATTCGGGGTGGCGGGGCCTGCCAGTCGCCGTTCTCGATGAGGGAGCGTGCGCGCGCCATCATCTGGCTTCCAGCGCCGAAGATCGACTGGGCACCCACGCGCCAGCCGCTGAGATCGTGAAGCAATTGCTCCAAGCGGGGTCGATCCTCGGGTTCGAGCACATCATCGACATCGACATGAAGGAGCAGCAGACAGGCGTCCGGTGCGTAGCTTAAGCCGTCTGCATGCCGGACTGGTGTCGGCTCGGGCCCAGGCTCAGGCTCAGGCTCAGGCCCAGGCTCAGGCTCAGGCTCAGGCTCAGGCCCAGGCTCAGGCTCAGGCTCAGGCTCAGGCTCAGGCTCAGGCTCAGGCTCAGGCAAAGAGTGTGGCTCGACAGGCGTCTCGGGGCGAGGCTCGGGTTCCGGTTCCAGCAGTAATTCGGGTTCGGGTCTTGACTGAGCAGGTGCGCCTTCTGTCTCGGGCCGGGATGACGCCTCCTGCGCCAGGGCGACATCCTGAAGCTCAGGCGTTGGCTCGGGGTTGGATTCTGGTTCCGACTCGGCTGCAGGCTCAGGTTCGGGCGCGGATACGGGTTCTGAGTCCGCTTGCGGCTCCACGGTCTGGACAGCAGGAATCTCCGCTTCGACAGTGGCGGCGGATTCAGCCTCGGAAACCTCGCGTGTCTCAGCGACTGGAATGACCTCGGCTTCAGGCTCGGATGCCGGTATCTGTGCAGGTTCAGAGGCGACCGCCGCCTTATCGAACACAGGCGGATGGTCCAAGGCCATCGGCTCGGTTTTGGCGGATCTCGCCTCGGTTGGGGCCGTCTCACCACGCTTCGGCAGCTCATCGCGCCAAGGCCGACGGCTCACAGACAGATCGCCGGTCTTCTTGAGCTGGAGTCCGATACGCGGCTTGATCGATCCCGGCATGATCTCTGCCGGGATGTGCATCTCCGAGCCCTGCCCAGCTTCGCCGACATGGGTCTCCAGACGCGGCGTAAGCATCCGCGCATAGAGCGCCTGCAACCGACCCTGGGTGAAGGTCAGACGTTTCAGTGTGAGCTGCTGAGCGATGATCGAGGCGATCAGCAACAACAAACGCGGCAGCAATCCATAGGTGAAGACCGCAAGCACCAGGAACCAGCGCCAGGAACGCAGATGCTCTGGGTTGGGCTGGAAACCTGTGCCGACCACAGTCCATTGCTCCAGATAGATGCGCGACCCCTCGATCTGCTCCAGGGTCGGATAACCTAGCCCCTCGCCGAACAGCCAGCTCCAAGGCACGGCGATCAGACGCACCAGGTCATAGATGGTCTGCGGATGGGCCGCCAGCGAAGTGCCCCAGCCGAAGGCGATATCGGTGAACCATTCGAGCGCGATGGTGGCCAGGATAACGCCCAGGTTGAAGGCGACACCGAACACTTGCAACGGGATCAGCAGGGTCAGGATCGAGAGCGGGCCATAGACGCTGAAGTGAGAACGCACCAGACCCTTGGTGGCCCGCGCACGTTCACGGATCTCCTGGGGCGAGTGGGCTAGATATTGTTCCTGAAGCCAGTGCGCGACCCACTCCAGCGCCGGCAGGATTAGATGGCTCAGGATCCAAGATTCCTCGACCTCGGCTCGACCTCGGCGCAACGCGCGGTGCGCCCAGGTCCAGATCACGCCGACTGAGAGGACAAACTGGACCACCACCAGCAAAAAGACGAACCAGGGCACGCTGACCGGCAGATGCCCATCATAATCAAGCAGGGTCGAGGTCAGACTGATCCCGCCTACGAAGCCCAGGAGCCCCAGGATCCAGAGCGCCAACCGCTGAGCGTGCGCAAAGACAATACCGGGCAGGAGCGGTTTGAGACTCGGATCCTCATCGGCCCGTCGGGCCTTCAGCCACAGCCGCAGACTGAGACGACGATGGCGGGGACTATGGGGTACAGCGCCACCGAGTGCGGGCTCGATACGCTCCAGATAGATGGTGCGATCGCGTTCGGCGAGCGTCTTGCGCCACGAGGGTCGGTCGCGCAACCTGCGTTCATCGGCATCCAGGTAATACTCCAGATCGATGAGATCGGCGGCGGTCCAGTCCGCGACCTTGACGGGCGCGCCCTGGGTACGGCTCGTGTCGTCTTTGGGATGTCGTGGATCCATGGCCTGTGCTTGTCGTTGTCGGCAGCGAAATGCCGCGACCACTCGTGCGGGCGCGGCCCGGAACACCCATGATCCCACAGACGAGGGCTCAATTCACGAGCCAGAGCTTAGGCGATCGCCCCCTGTCCTAGACCACCGTGAACACCGACGCGAATCGCGTTCAGACATCGAACGGATGACGCCGGATCAGGGTCTCCATCCGCTCCGGACCGGTCGAGATCAGATCGATCGGCAGACCGCTGAGCTGTTCGATCGTCTCCAGATAACGGCGTGCGTTGACGGGCAGATCATCCAGACGCTTGACGCCGACCGTCGACTCGCTCCAGCCGGGGCACTCGATGTAGCGCGGCTCGCAGCGCTCGAAGGCGTCTGCACCAACGGGTGGGGTCTCGATGTCCTGGCCGTCGAGGTGGTAACGCGTGCAGATTTTGACTGTCTCCAGGCCATCGAGCACGTCGAGCTTGGTGATGCAGATCCCAGTGACGCTGTTGATGGCGAACGAGCGCTTGAGCGCCACCATGTCGAGCCAGCCGCAGCGACGCTTACGCCCAGTGGTCGCACCGAATTCGTTGCCACGCTGGCCCAGGTGCTCGCCCAGGTCGTCGCGCAGCTCGGTCGGGAAGGGACCGGAACCGACACGCGTGGTATAGGCCTTGACGATCCCGAGCACATAATCGAGATCGCACGGGCCCACGCCGCTGCCGCTCGCCGCACCACCCGCCGTGGTGGTGGACGAGGTGACATAGGGATAGGTGCCGTGGTCGATGTCGAGCAATGCACCCTGCGCGCCCTCAAACAGCACATCCCGACCCTGGGCACGCAGACCATGGAGCACGCCCGGGACATCAACCACCAGCGGACGCAGACGCTCGGCGTATCCCAGGGTCTCGTCGAGCACGGTCTGGATGTCCACGGCCTCGGTCTGGTAGTAATGGACGAGCGCGAAGTTGTGATACTCCATCACCTCGCGTAGGCGCTCCTCGAAGTGCCGTGCGTCGAACAGTTCGCCCAGGCGGATCCCACGGCGCGAGGTCTTGTCCTCGTAGGCCGGGCCGATACCACGCCCCGTGGTGCCAATGGCCTTGGCACCGCGCTTGAGCTCGCGCGCCCGGTCGAGCGCGATGTGGTAGGGCAGGATCAGCGGACAAGCGGCACTGATACCCAGACGCTCGGTCGCAGGCACCCCAGCGCGCTCCAGCATGTCCAGTTCCCCGAACAGCGCCGAGGGCGAGAGCACCACGCCATTGCCAATCAGACACTGCACGTTGTCGCGCAGGACGCCCGAGGGGACCAGATGCAGCACGGTCTTGACCCCATCGATGACCAGGGTATGGCCGGCATTGTGACCCCCCTGAAAGCGGACCACGGCCGCTGCGCGGTCGGTCAAAAGATCCACGACCTTACCCTTGCCCTCATCGCCCCATTGGGTGCCAATCACAACGACGTTATTGCCCATCGATCACGCTTCCAAAATGTATGAAGAGAAAGTTGAGGATCGAGCCGTCTTAAGGCAACGGACGCACCTCCCAGCGCCCGTCACGCGACTCCAGACGCGCCTCACAGCCGAGCTCGCGCGGATCCAGGTCGAGTCCAGGCAACGCTTGGATCACGCGCCGCCCGGAGGCACGCAGGGTCTCAACGATCTCGCGCAAAGTCGGGTCGTTCGACCAGGGCGCCAGGATGGCTCCGGGCTGACGATAACGTTCTTCTAACCCACGGCCATGCTGGAGCAGCCCCTTGAGATCGGTACTAAAGCCGACCGCCGGTCGCGCGCGCCCAAAGACCCGTCCGATGTCGTCGTAACGCCCGCCGCGCGCGACCTCCAGCCCCCAGCCCGGCACAAAGGCGGCAAAGACCACACCGGTCTTGTAGCGATAGCCGCGCAGTTCGGCCAGATCGTAATGGATCGAGACCTCGGGCAGCCAGTGATGGAGCTCCTCGACCAACCGGCGCAGATAGTCGAGCGCCGCGCGGACCGGAGGATCCGCCGCCGCCAGTACCTGAGCCGCACGCTCCAGGGCGTCGTCACCGTTCAATTCAGCCAGGGCCAGCAGCATCCCGGCTGCGGCCCCAGTCAGCCCAAAATCGTCGATCAAGGACTCAATCTCGGGAATCGCCTTGCGCTGAAGCGCGTCGAACAGCCTATGTTCCTGCAGCGCATCGAGTCCGGCCTGACGCGCCAGGCCGCGATAGATGCCGACGTGTCCCAGATCCAGATAGATCTCGCCGATCCCGGCCGTGCGCAATGTCAAAAGCACCAGACGCAGGATCTCGGTATCGCTCTCGATGCCGGCGTGACCATAGATCTCAGCACCGAGCTGTAACGGACTACGGGTGCCGGCGAAGCCGTCCGGGCGCGTATGGAGCACGGTACCAAGGTAACACAGCCGGGTCGGCGCCTCGCGACGCAGATGATGGGCATCCATGCGTGCCACCTGGGGCGTCATGTCGGCACGCACGCCCAGCAGACGTCCGGTGAGCTGGTCGGTGAGCTTGAAGGTCTGGAGATCGAGATCCTGCCCGGTACCGGTCAGGAGCGAATCGAGATAATCGATAAAGGGCGGAATGACCAGCTCATAGCCCCAGCTCGCATAGAGGTCCAGCAGTTCGCGGCGCAGTCCCTCAATGATCCGTGCCTGGGGCGGCAGAACTTCCTCGATACCGGCGGGCAGCAGCCAGCGTTCCTCGTTCAGGGGTAACATGATGACGGTTAGAGAGACAGGGTTTCGGGTTCAGTTGACCAGATACAGCAGTCCGAGACCCGAGATCATGCTGACGAATCCAGCCAGGCGCAGCGAGCGATCGCTTTCGAGCGAGACCATCGCCAGCAGACGCCTAAAACTGGACGGACCGAGGAAGGGCCAGATGCCCTCGATGATGAACACGAGCGAGAGGGCAACCAGGATGTCATGCACGATGATAAAAGGATCCCGCGAGAGTGATCGAGAATCGCCCGGACCGCACCGCACGCCGGGCACGCCAAGGGCCGATATCCTCTCAGAGGTGCACGGATTTGTCCAATGGCTGGAGACCCCGACCGGGCCGGGTCTTCAGCCATTGGGATCAGGGCTGACCGCTCGACTCGCGGAAGAAGCGGAGGAAGTCTGAGTCTGGTTCCAGCACCATGAGGCTACCGCCCTGACCGAAGCTCTGACGATAGGCGGAAAGGCTACGATAGAAGGCGTAGAACTCAGGGGCGGCGTTGAAGGCCCGGGCATAGATCTCGGCCGAACGGGCATCGCCCTCACCGCGAATCTCTTCAGACTCCTTGTAGGCCTCGGCAATGATCACGGTGCGCTGGCGGTCGGCATCGGCGCGGATACGCTCGGCGGCCTCGGCCCCCTTGGCGCGCAGATCGCGTGCCACGCGCTCACGCTCGGCGCGCATCCGCTGATAGACCGAATCACTGACCTCGGGTGGCAGGTCGATCTTCTTGACCCGCACATCGATGACCTCGATCCCCAGATCGGCGGCATTGGCATTGACGTCCCTGGTCAGGGACTCCATCAGCGCCAGCCGGTCGTCCGAGACCACCTCTTGGATGGTGCGCTTGCCGAACTCGTCGCGCAGACTGGTGTTGATGCGCTCGGAGAGCAGGCGGCTGGTGCGTGCATTGTTGCCGCCGGTCGAGCGCAGGAACTGCGCCGGACGCGCGATGCGCCACTTGGCGTAGGAATCGACGATCAAGTCCTTCTTCTCGATCGTCAGGAATCGCTCGGGTTGCGAGTCGAGCGTCTGCAAACGCCGGTCGAACTTGCGGATCTGGTTGAGGAGCGGGATCTTGAAGTGAAGCCCAGGCGCATAGGTATCGGAGACGATCTCACCCAGACGCAGCTTGAGCGCCACCTCGTACTCGCGCACCACGAAGGTGAAGCTGGAGAAGAAGACCACCAGCACCGCCAGACTGATCGGTAGCCAGGTCTTGATCCGGTTGGACTGAGTCATCAGCGCGTCCTCCGCTCACGATCGACCGCCCGCAGCGGCGAATCGACCACCCGTTCGGGCAGTGCCTGGAGGCCATTGCCGACCGACTGAGCGGGCGGATCGGGCTGAGGCATCTGGGACTGTGACTGCCGCATGATCTGATCGATGGGGAGATACATGAGACTGTTGGCACCACTGGTCACGTCAAGCACCACCTTGGCATTTTTGGTCATCACCTCTTCCATCGTCTCCAGATAGAGACGCCGACGGGTGACTTCAGGCGCCTTTTTGTACTCGGCCAGTAGAGCGGAGAAACGCGCGGCCTCACCCTCGGACGAAGCGATCATCCGATCCCGATAGGCCTTGGCATCGGCGATGAGGCGCGCAGCCGCACCACGGGCGTTGGGCAGCACCTCGTTGGCATAGGCCTCGGCCTGATTCTCCAGCCGTTCTTTATCCTCACGCGCCTTGATGGCGTCGTCGAAGGCGGCCTTGACCTGCTCAGGCGGCTTGGCCGGCTGCATATTGACCGAGGTGACGAGCAGGCCGGTCTTGTAGCGGTCTATCAACGCCTGGATGCGATCCTTGATGGTCACGGACACCGCGCCGCGTCCCTCGGTCATGACAAAATCGAGCTTGCTTTGGCCGATGACCACGCGCGCCACAGTGGCGGTGGCGTCATTGAGGGTACGCTCGGGATCCTGATCCTGGAACAGATAGTCGGCGGCATCCTGGATGCGCGACTGGACCGTCAGCTCGACCTCGACGATGTTCTCGTCCCGGGTGAGCATGGCGGCCTTGTAACTCAGGGTCGAGACCTCATCGACATTGACCTTGACCACGGACTCGATCGGCAGCGGGATATGCCAGTGCGGACCCGGCCCTGTGGTATCGACATAGCCTCCAAACCGCATCACCACCCCGCGTTCAGCCGGCTCGACGATATAAATACCACTCGCCAACCAGATGACGGCCAGGATACCAAAGATGACGCCGATGACCTTGGTGCTGAGCCGAGCGCCGCCGCCTCCCGGACGTCTGCCCGTGGGACTTCCATCGCCGCCGAACAGACCACCGAGCCGCTCCTGGAGCTTGCGCACCACCTCGTCAAGATCCGGCGGACCCTGATCACCACCGCCCTTGCCGCTCCAGGGGTCTTTTTGACTGCCACCTGGTTCATTCCAGGCCATAGCTTCTCCGTCTTTCTATTCAGAAGTTTCATCGATCGATGACCGAGATTGTACGGGAGACGATCCGATCACGGCAAACGCGCCTGTAGACGCTCCAGGTCTGCCGGCGTGATCGCGCAGCGCAGCTCCCAACCGCCCGAGTCGAGTGGGCGATCCTCAATCACATGGGCATGACGATAGAACCAGGCGCGCCGCTTGCCCTCAGAAGGGCCCAGGATAAAGGTTTTGATCGCGCGCTCGCCGCCGGTCAATTCGATCAGCGCCTGGCGCAGCAGATCCAGACCCGCGCCTGTACGCGCCGAGACCCAGACCCGCACCGGGCGCCCCTCGGCGTCGCGTTCCAGACGGGGCATCTCGCCGTCCAGTCGGTCGATCTTATTGAAGACCTCCAATCGGGGGCGCTCGTAACTGCCGATCTCGGCGAGCACCCTCTCGACCTCAGCCATCAGACGCGATCGATTGGCCGCCGCTGCGTCGATCACATGCAGGAGTAGGCTGGCGCCGCGTGTCTCTTCCAACGTCGAGCGAAAGGCGGCGACCAGCTCGTGCGGCAACCGGCTGACGAAGCCCACGGTATCGGCCAATACGACATTAACACCGCCGGGCAGATCCAGACGGCGCAGGGTCGGGTCCAGGGTCGCGAACAATTGATCGGCCTCCAGTACGCCTGCTTCAGTCAGGCAATTGAAGAGGGTCGACTTGCCGGCATTGGTATAGCCGACCAGCGAGACCACCGGCAGTTCGGCCTTGGCGCGCGCCTTGCGCCCCTGGGCGCGCCGGGCCTCGAGGCGCTGGAGCCGGCGCTCCAACATGGCCACGCGTGCGGCCAACAACCGGCGGTCGGTCTCCAGCTGCGTCTCACCCGGACCGCGCAGACCGATGCCGCCCTTCTGACGTTCCAGGTGGGTCCAGCCGCGCACCAATCGGGTCGAGAGATGCTTAAGCTGGGCCAGCTCGACCTGGAGCTTGCCCTCGAAGGAGCGCGCGCGCTGGGCGAAGATGTCGAGGATCAACCCGGAACGGTCGATCACCCGGCATTGCAGCAGACGCTCCAGGTTGCGCTCCTGGGCCGGACTGAGTGGATGGTTGAAGATGACCAGCTCGGCCTCGGTGGCCCTGACCAGGGCCTTGAGTTCCTCGGCCTTGCCCGAGCCGATGAAGAGACGCGCATCGGGCGTGGCACGTGCGCCGCCGAGGCATCCCAACACCTCGGCGCCGGCCGCCTGGGCGAGCAGGACAAACTCCTCGCGTTCGTCGGCCTCGCGCGCCGATCCGTGCCCGATGTCGAGATCGACCAGCACCGCCCGCTCGCCGGCCTTGGGACGCTCGAAGACGAGTGAGTGGCCTCGTGCGATGGGCCGGACCGCAATGGCCGGAACCGCCGCGGATGACTTGCTCAAGGGGACTCTGGCTCGGAACCTTCGGTGTCGTTTGTCGGCAACCGGACGTTGCGCGCCGGCACCACGGTCGAGATGGCGTGTTTGTAGATCATCTGACTGACGTTGTTCTTGAGCAGCACCACGAACTGGTCGAACGACTCGATCTGGCCCTGGAGCTTGATGCCATTGACCAGGAAGATGGAGACTGGAACATGCTCCTTCCGTAGGGCGTTGAGAAAGGGATCTTGAAGGCTTTGTCCCTTGGACATGGGATTGGCTCCTTGTTGTTGTCGATGACGCAGGTGCCCAGCTGAAAACCGCCGCGACCGCGGGTAACGGGGTCGGGCCGAATGCGGAGGAGTGGCTGCTGGGACGAACCACAGCTTCGCACAAAACGCTCCACCAAATGAATGCATCAGGTGCCGTTCCAGCGACTGCCCGCCGCCGCACCTGACCCGGGATGTTCGTCCTTGAGCTTGAACGCAATGAGTTCGAGCACAGCCGCCAAGGGATCGGGTTCGTCGTCAATCCAGTGGCAATCCGGCTCGGCGCGCAGCCAGGTCAGCTGCCGCTTGGCGAGCTGACGGGTGGCGATGATGCCGCGCTGCACCATGTCGTCCCAAGTACTTTCGCCACGCAGATAGTTTAAGACCTGGCGGTAGCCGACGCACCGCATCGACGGGAGATCGGGCGTCAGATCGCCGCGTGCCCAAAGCTGAGAGACCTCATCGACCAGCCCAAGTTCCAGCATGCCGCGAAAACGGCGCTCGATCCGGGCGTTGAGGATGGCGCGATCGCTCGGCGCGCGCGCGAGTTTCAGTAGCCGAAACGGTAGGGCCTCGTGCCTGGCGTTGCGGATCAGGTCGCTCATCGCCCGTCCGCTGAGTGCCTGGACTTCGAGTGCGCGCTGGATACGCTGGGGGTCATTGGGATGGATGCGTGCAGCGGCGTCCGGGTCGAGTTTAGCCAGGCGTGCGTGCATCGCGGCCCAGCCGAGACGTTTGGCCTCGGCGTCGAGTGCGGCACGCACCTCGGCATCGGCGCTCGGCAGCCGTGCCAGACCCTGCTGCAGGGCGCGGAAATAGAGCATGGTGCCACCGATCAGGAGCGGAATGCGTCCGCGGGTGCTGATCTCATGCATGGCGGCCAGGGCGTCCTCACGAAAGCGCGCGGCTGAGTAGGACTCGGTCGGATCCAGGATGTCGATCAGGCGATGCGGGGTGCGTGCCAGGATCTCGGGCCCGGGCTTGGCAGTGCCGATATCCAGGCCCCGATAGATCATAGCCGAATCGACGCTGATGATCTCGCACGGCAGACGCTCGACCAGTTGCAAGGCCAGATCGGTCTTGCCCGAGGCGGTCGGACCCATGAGCAGGATCGCCCAGGGGCGGGGATCGGATGCGGGTTTGGTCAAGGTCTAGCGCCCGCGCAGAAAGAGTCGGTCAAGCTCGGTCTGGGAGAGCCTGACCCAGGTCGGACGGCCATGATTGCACTGATCGATGCATTCGGTGCGCTCCATGTCGCGCAGCAAGGCGTTCATCTCGTCGAGCGTCAGGCGCCGGTTGGCGCGGATCGCACTGTGACAGGCCAGGGTCGCCAGAATCTTGTCGATGGCCTCTTCAAGCCGAGTGCTCTCGCCCTGCGCCGCGAGATCGGCGAGCAGATCGCGGACGAGGGCGTCCATATCGGCCTGCCGCAGCAGCGCCGGCACTTCGCGCACCACCACCCGATCGACGCCGAGACGATCCAGCACCAGACCGAGCCGGGCCAGTGGCTCGCGCTGTTCCTCCAGACGATCGGCCTCGCGCGGATCGACCTGGAGACTGTGCGGTACCAATAGCGGCTGACTCGTCACCCGTCCGGCGTTCCAGGCCGCCTTGAGCCGCTCGTAGCCGATGCGCTCGTGGGCGGCATGGATGTCGACCAGGATCAGCCCATCGTCCGACGCGGCGAGCAGATAGACACCGTTGAGCTGGGCCAGGGCGAGACCGAGCGGCGGTAGAGCGCCCCTGATGGCCAGGGACGATCCGGCCTCGTCGCCGACCACTGGGGCGCTTGGCGGATCCGCCGCCGGACGCTGGAGCACCAACGACGCCTGATAGGCCTGCCGTCCATCCTTGACGCCCAAGGAGTGCGCACTGAAACCTGTCGCTCGCGGCGGCGCCGACTGGTGTTGGTCAAGGCTGTCGCCCGTCTCCACGGGTGAGACAGTCGGCGCGCTTGGATAACCTCTGAATGCCTCTGCCGTCATGCCCAACGTCGCCGGCATTGGCCTGTCCAACGGACCCCCGCCCAAGATCCCTTGCGCTAGACGCCGCTTCAGGGCATGCCTGATGAAGTCATGGACCTGACGCGACTCGCGAAACCGCACCTCGTGCTTGGATGGATGGACGTTGACGTCGACGAGGTGCGGCGGCAGTTCCAGAAACAGCACATAGCCCGGATGACGCGCCTGATGCAGAAAATCGCTGAATGCCTGCCGGATGGCGTGCGTGATCAGCCGATCACGGATCAGGCGCCCATTGACATAAAAAAACTGCTGATCGGGCTGACTGCGCGCGAAGGCCGGACGCCGTACCCAGCCATGCAGACGCAGGTCTAGGGCTGAGACATCGATCTCCAGCGACTGCTCGGCGAACCCCGCTCCGAGCAGTCGGTCCAGGCGGGCGCGCCTGGATCCGGGCCGCCCGTCGGTCGCCGGCAGCTGATGGACGAGCCGCCCATTGTGACGCAGCTCAAAGGCGACATCCGGGCGCGCCAGGGCCAGACGCCGTACCACCTGATCGATATGTTCGAACTCGGTCTGCTCGGTGCGCAGGAACTTGCGCCGCGCCGGCGTATTGAAGAACAGATCCCGCACCTCGACACTGGTTCCAGGCGGATGCGCCGCCGGTCGCGGCCCGTCCAGACGTCCATCAGGGGTGACCGCGATCTCCCAGGCCGAATCGTCCGCCGCGTCCAGGTCCGAACGCGCCCGCGAGGTCAGGGTCAACCGACTCACAGCGGCGATGCTTGGCAGCGCCTCACCGCGAAAACCAAGGGTTTGGACCGCCTCCAGATC
Source organism: Thermochromatium tepidum ATCC 43061 (assembly GCF_009664085.1). Lineage (NCBI taxonomy): Bacteria > Pseudomonadati > Pseudomonadota > Gammaproteobacteria > Chromatiales > Chromatiaceae > Thermochromatium > Thermochromatium tepidum. The sequence goes on from NZ_CP039268.1 coordinate 2,100,582, forward strand.
GGCCAGATCCACCAGCTTGCTGGTCGCATGCCGCGCCAACGCCAGGGCGAGCTGATCGCGCGGGATGCCGCGCCCGTCGTCACGCACCCGCAGCCGCTTGATCCCACCCCGTTCCACGTCGATCTCCAGCCGGGCGCAGTCGGCATCCAGACTGTTCTCGATCAGCTCCTTGACCACCGAGGCCGGACGCTCGACGACCTCGCCGGCGGCGATCTGGTTGATGAGGTGATCGGAGAGTATTCGAATCGGATTGGGCATGGGTGGACGTAAGGATGCACGCCACACCGACTCGGGCGAGCCGGCGCGGCTCCAGCCGAGGTCGGATCAGGAATCGGACGGAATGGCGATGACCTGCCCGACCTGGATGATATCGGTCTCACTGAGACCATTCTCGGCGCGCAGCGAACTGAGGCTCACACGATAACGCTTGGCGATTCCGGACAGGGTATCGCCCTGGGTGATCACATATTCGCGCAGACTGCCCGCGCGTGTCCTGGAGGCGGATTTCAGACCCTGTACCGCATCCGTACCGCGATGCTCGACGCCTTGGCCCGTATCGGCCGCCAACAGGCCACGCGGTGGATACTTGGCGAAATAACCCTTGATCCCGGCCAGGATCGCCTCGGCCATCCGCTGCAGATAGAGGTTATCGCGGAGTCGCTGCTCCTCTTGGGCGTTGCTGATGAAGGCCGTTTCGACCAGCACCGATGGAATGTCGGGCGACTTGAGCACCACGAAGCCGGCACGCTGGACATCAGCCTTGTGGACCACACCGACACGCTTGAGAGCGCGTAGCACCGAGGTAGCCGCCTCGGCACTGTGCTCCAGGGTGGTGTTGCGCGTCATGTCGAGCAGCACAGCGGCCAGCATGTCTTCGCTCGTCGTCGGATCCGCACCGCCGATGCGATCAGCCTTGTTCTCACGATCGGCCAGCCAACCAGCCGCCTCGCTGCTGGCCGCACCGTGCGAGAGGATATAGACCGATGAGCCCTGTGCGTCTGGGTTCTCGTAGGCATCGGCATGGATGGACACAAAGAGATCGGCCTTGTGCTCGCGCGCGATCAGGGTGCGTTCGCGCAGTCCGACATAACGGTCGTCATCACGGATCATTATGGCTCGGATCCCGGATTCACGTTCGATCAGTCGCTTTAGCCTGTGGGCGATGGCCAGGGTGACGTCCTTCTCGCGCGTGCCGTTTGGCCCGATCGCCCCTGGATCCTCGCCGCCGTGTCCAGCGTCGATGGCGACAATGGCCGTGCGTCCGCGACTCAACCAGAGCGGCTGAACTGGCGCCTGATTGGAGACCGGCTGGAGTTTGCCACCTCCCAAGGACTTGGGCAGGAGCTCGACGATCAGTTGGTATCTGTCAGCGCCGGTCCTGTCGGTAAAACTCTTGACGCGCACCTGTTGCTTGAGATCGAGCACGACGCGCAGGTCGCCATTGGGACGCACACCGGCGCGCACGCCGATCAGCAGGGGGTCGTCGGTGCGCGCCGCTGGCAGGTCGCTGCGCATCTGCGCCCCAGCAATGTCAATCACGACTCGATCAGGTTGGTCGAGGGTAAAGATGCGGTGGGCGGCGGGCGCCGTAAGGTTGAAGAGCAGCCGGGTCTTGCTCGAACTCGGCGGATTCCATTGGCAGTCGACCTCCACCGCGACACTCGCCGCGGGCAGGGCGATCAGTAGCATAAAGAGCACGATGAGCCTGTTCACGATGCCGCCTCGAGGCCTGACTTGGGTACGAGCATCGCTTAAAAGATAGCAGCTTATCGCCGATCTTTCCAAGTCAGCTCCGATGATTAGAGGAACTTCCTCAAGTATCGGCTCGAAGATGTTGCGCAGAGACATCAGAGACAGAAATTACATCAGCGAGCAGCGTCTGGCCCGATGGACTCAGGGCATTTAGGGTCAAGCGCCGACCGACATCGAGGTGGACGAGCTGGATGCGCAGATCGGGCTTGGGCAGGAAGCCGGCGCCACGCTCGGGCCATTCTATGACCCAAACCGCCGCCTTCCCAAGCAGATCGCGCGGCCCGAGATAGTCCAGTTCTTCCGGATCACCCAGGCGATAGAGATCGAAATGGTAGAGTTCAAGGTCGTTTAGTGCATAGGGCTCAACGAGGGTATAGGTTGGACTGCGTACCACCCCGGAGTGCCCGAGACCGCGCAGGATACCACGGGTCAGGGTGGTCTTGCCCGTGCCCAGGTCGCCCTCGAGAAAGATCACGCAGGGCGGTTTAAGGGCCCGCGCCAGATGCGCCCCAAAGTCCATCTGTGACTCGGGTGTGTCGAGTGTGAGTTCCAGGGTCGCGGGCATCTCAGCGATCCACCTTGGCGAGACCATTGGAGAGTGTGCGCAGGGCGGCGATGATATCCGTGGCGATCAGCCCACGCTCGCCGGCACGCGCGGCCAGATCCCCGGCCGCGGCGTGCAGACAGACACCAGCGCGGGCGGCCGCTTCGGTTTCCAGACCCTGGGCGCGTAGGGCGGCAATCACACCGGTCAGGACATCGCCCGCGCCCGCGGTCGCCATGCCGGGGTTGCCGTCGCTACAGACGGCCGGGACGCGCGGTGCTGGGCCATGCACAATGGTGCCGGCCCCCTTGAGTACCACCACCCCGCCGAAACGCGCCTGGATCTGCCGCGCGCCAGCGAGGCGATCGGACTGGATCTCGGCGGTCGCGCTGCCGAGCAGACGCGCGGCCTCGCCTGGATGCGGGGTCAGGATCCAGTCTGGACCGGCGCCTGGGGACTCGGCCAGGAGGTTGAGCGCGTCGGCATCCACCACCAGCGGATGCGACAAGCCGCGGACCCGCTCCCAGAGTCTGCGTCCCCAGTCACCCCGACCCAGCCCTGGGCCGATCGCGACTACATCGGCCCGCTCGATCAGCGTATCCAGGTCTTCCGGACGCTCGACGGCGGCGACCATCAGTTCAGGCCGGTCGAGATTGAGCCAGTCGGCGTGACGCGGATGGGTCGCGATCGTCACCAGCCCGGCGCCCGCGCGCAGGGCCGCCTCACCGGCCAGACGCGCCGCGCCCGACATCCCGGGTGCGCCGCCGACGACCAGGACATGACCGCAGTCGCCCTTGTGCGCGATCCGCGAGCGGGGCGTGAGGAGACGCGATTCGCGCGCCCAGTCGATCCGCACCGCCGCCAGGATCTCCCCGGCATAGACCTGGGCTGGGACTTCGAGCGCGCTGAAGTGGACCTCCCCCCGATACTCGGCGCCGGCACCGACAAAGAGTCCGAGTTTGAGCCCGATAAAGGAGACAGTCACACTCGCCCGCACCGCCACGCCCAGGACACAGCCGGTGTCGGCGTGCAGTCCAGAGGGGAGGTCGAGCGCCAGCACAGGCGCGCGCTGGGCATTGAGCGCCGTGATGGCCTCGGCCCAGGGGCCCGTCACCGGACGCACCAGCCCGGTGCCAAAGAGGGCGTCGACATAGAGATCGGTCTTGCGTGGCAGGCCAAGATAATCCTCAATGACCCCGCCGGCGTCGCGATAGGCGGCCAGACTCAGGGCCGCCTCACCACGCACCTGATCCGCCTTGCCGAGTTGCAAAACCCGCGTGTCCAGACCAGCGGCGCGCGCCAACCGCGCCACTACATAGCCGTCACCACCATTGTTGCCCATCCCGGCCAGGACGGTGAGGCGACGCGCATTCGGCCAGCGCACGCGCAGCAGCCGATAGGCAACCGCACCGGCGCGTTCCATCAGCTCGATCCCAGACACACCGAAGCGCTCGATGGCCAGACGGTCGAGCCGGCGTACCTGTTCGGCACGGTAGAGCGCATGGGGCAGGCGATCGCTGTCCGGGATGCGTCTCACAGCCGCCCACCCCTGAGCCAGGTGTTTCGATGAGGTGGAGCGCCATAGACCTCATCATGGACACTCTGTAACAGTTTGAGCTCATCCCAGGCCTCCTGCGACCAGGCAGGCGGCTGTTCGTCGCGGCTTAGGACCAAATCTTGGAAGACCACGTCGAAATCGTTGACATTACCCCAGCCGGCAATGAGCCGCTCCACGGCCTCGGGACGCTCGGACTCCAAACAGGAACGCACCTCATCCCGGACGCCGACATCGGCCTTCCGGTTACTCATACTGAAGCGTACCGCCGTGGCCACCGAACGCAACCAGTCCGGCGCGCCCTCCAGAGAAATAAAGATGGAGCTTTGATCCTCAGAGTCAGACAGACGACTCAGGATCTGCGCGATTAAGGCGCGAATCGCGTCACCCGGGTGCTCGAATTCGAGCGACAGGGTATAGAGGTCGGCCCAGTTGAATCCCTCGACCCTGGACTTTTGTACCCCCGAGATCTGCGCCCGCAAGCGGATGTCTGGGAGATCGAAGGTCCCAGTGATCGACAGACTGATGCTCTGTCCGACCTCATAGGGCTCGAAGACGGTCACGGTGTAACGCCCCTCCAGGATCTGGAGTAGCGTCTGGCGCAATTCCTCGGCATCGCTGACCGTGACCTCCAACTCGCGAAACAAGGCATTCTTACCAGCTGCGTCTCCCTTGGTATCCGCGGAATAGAGCATCTTGAGCAGGCGCTCCAAACGGCTCTGACTGCGCGGCGATAGGCTGGTAAAGCGCACAGCCGCCAGATAACCACCTGCAGCGTCTGGACGCACGCGCAGCAGCTTGGCCTGGGCGTGGATGGATTTGCCGCGCCGCCATGGCAGGCTGATGATCAGGGTCTTGAGATCCCTGGGCAGGGGGTCCGTGAGATGCAAGAGTGCGCCCCCCCAGGAGAGGTCGCGCGTAACGGCCTGCACGGGCGCGTCCCGACCCGGGTAGGTCAGCTCGACCGGAATCCTCAGGTCGATACGTAGCTGGGTGCGTCGTTCCATGGCCATCGAACCGGATCCCGATTGAGTCATGTTTGAGTCTGCCACATGAGAACTATTCACGGATGGAACGGACGAAAGATCCTTGGACGAATCTCAATTACTCTAACATCATCGACGCGCCGTTTTCGGGGACGACCCTGGAAGGCGCCTGATGGGTTGTGTGGAAGGTATTGTTTCGACGTCGCCGGACCAATAGACTTCAATGCTTTACCTGTCGAGATTTTCGTCCGATGCGTACCTCTGAGTTCCCACTCCAGACCATCAAAGAGACGCCGGCCGACGCCGAGGTCGTCAGCCACCGATTGATGTTGCGCGCCGGTCTCATCCGCAAGCTCGCCGCCGGGCTCTACACCTGGTTGCCGCTGGGACTGCGTGTACTGCGCCGAGTCGAGCGCATCGTGCGCGAGGAGATGGATCGCGCCGGGGCGTTGGAAGTCTCCATGCCAGCCGTGCAGCCGGCCGAACTCTGGCAGGAGTCCGGGCGTTGGGAACAATACGGTCCTGAGTTGTTGCGTTTCAAGGACCGCCACCAGCGCGAGTTCTGCTTTGGACCCACCCACGAAGAGATCATCACCGATCTGGCGCGTAACGAACTCAAGAGCTACAAGCAGCTCCCCGTCAATTTCTACCAGATCCAGACCAAGTTTCGCGACGAGATCCGCCCGCGCTTCGGCGTGATGCGCGCGCGCGAGTTCCTGATGAAGGACGCCTATTCCTTCCACCTGGACGAGGCCTCATTGGACGAGACCTACCAGCGTATGTACGAGACCTATTGCCGTATCTTCAGGCGCTGTGGACTGGAGTTTCGCGCCGTGCGTGCCGACACAGGTAGCATCGGCGGCAGCGCCTCGCACGAGTTTCACGTCCTGGCCGCCTCGGGTGAAGACGCCATCGCCTTTTCGACCGCCAGCGACTATGCCGCCAATGTGGAACTGGCCGAGGCGCTCGCCCCGCGCGAGCATGCCCCTGCGCCCAGCGAGCCGGCGCGTCTGGTCGACACACCCAATGCGCGCACCATCGCCGAGCTGGTCGAGCAGTTTGCTCAACCGATCGAGCGCACGGTCAAGACCCTGGTGGTCGCGGCCTCCGAGGAGGCCGGCGGCGGCCTGGTCGCGCTCCTGGTGCGCGGCGATCACGAGCTCAATGCCGTCAAGGCACAGAAGCTGCCGCAGGTCGCCTCGCCGCTGCGCCTGGCCACCGAGGCCGAGATCCGTGCCGCCATCGGCGCCGGCCCTGGATCGCTTGGGCCGAAGGATCTGCCGATCCCCTGTATCGTCGATCGCACCGTGGCCGTCACCGCCGACTTCAGCGCCGGGGCCAACATCGACGGCAAACACTGGTTCGGTCTGAACTGGGGCCGCGACCTGCCGCTGCCCGAGGTCGCAGATCTGCGCAACGTGGTCGAGGGCGACCCAAGTCCGGACGGTCGGGGCACGCTGACCATCGCGCGTGGCATCGAGGTCGGACACATCTTCAAGCTCGGGCGCAAGTACAGCGCCGCCATGCAAGCCAAGGTGCTCGGCGAAGACGGCAAGGCCATCATCATGACCATGGGCTGCTACGGCATCGGTGTGTCGCGCGTGGTCGCCGCAGCCATCGAGCAGCATCACGATGAGCGCGGCATCTGCTGGCCGGCACCGATTGCGCCCTTCGAGGTCGCGTTGCTGCCGATGAAGCTCGGCAAGTCCTATCGGGTCCGTGAGGCGACCGAGCGGCTCTATGCCGAACTCCAGGCCGCCGGGCTCGACGTCCTGCTCGACGACCGCGACGTGCGTCCCGGTTTCATGTTCGCCGACATGGATCTCATCGGCATCCCGCATCGCATCGTCGTCGGTGACCAGGGACTCGACAATGGCCAGGTCGAGTACAAGGCCCGCACCGACGCCGAGATGCAGCTCATCCCCCTCGACACCGTCGTCGAATTCGTACGCGCGCGTCTGCGCACCTGACCCTAACCAGTTACGCCCTCACGCTCTCTGTGGGCCTCATTCTAGGATCGACCGTGGACAAAAAAGAAGCCTCTTTCACCCGCGATGAGCTCCTCGCCTGTGGGCGCGGCGAGCTGTTCGGACCCGGCAACGCCCAGTTGCCGACACCCAATATGCTGATGATGGATCGCATCGTGCGCATCGCCAATTTCGGTGGTGCCTACGGGAAAGGCGAGATCCTGGCCGAGCTCGACATCCGTCCCGACCTCTGGTTCTTCGAGTGTCACTTCCCCGGCGACCCAGTGATGCCCGGCTGTCTTGGGCTCGACGCGCTCTGGCAGATGGTCGGCTTCTATCTGGGCTGGACTGGCAATCCCGGGCATGGCCGAGCGCTGGGCGTCGGCGAGGTCAGGTTCACTGGCCAGGTCCTACCGACCGCGACCAAAGTCACCTATCACATCGACATGAAGCGCGTCATCAACCGCAAGCTGGTGCTCGGCATCGGCGATGGCATGGTTCAGGTCGACGGGCGCACCATCTATACCGCCAAGGATCTGCGCGTCGGACTCTTCAACTCGACCGACAGTTTCTGAACCGCCTCATGACGCGGATCGACTTCTACAGCCTCGAACCCGACAGCCGCGCTGATCGCTTCATCCTGGCCTGTCGGCTGGTCGAGCGCATCCACGCCCAGGATCTGCGCGTGCTCATCCTCTGTCCAGAGCGCGAGGAGGCGCACCATCTCGATCGGCTGCTCTGGACCTTTCGGCAGGAGAGCTTCCTGCCGCACGGTCTGGTTGGGAGCGTGGACGCTAAGCTGACGCCCATCTTGATCAGCCTCGACGGCTCGCCCGAGACAGAGCAGCAGGTCTTGTTGAATCTCGGGCGCGACCTTCCGAGCCGATGGGAACGGTTCGAGCGACTGTGCGATCTGGTCGACAATGATCCGGCGGTGCTTCAGGCTGGGCGGGCGCGTTTCCGCGCCTACCGCGAACACGGCTACAAACCTACCCACCACAGGATCCGGTTATAGCATTGGGCTAGGGAAACGCCGATTTATTCCATTCGTGGCAACACCTTCTCACGTAACCAATTGATTTTTTAGGAGCGGCTTCAGCCGCGATGGAGAGGAACGCGATTTATTCAGCGCTTCCTTGAGAAACTGGCGGACTATCGGGGCATGCGCATCCGCCTAGGCCGCATCGCGTGCTACGCACCTCGCATCAGCCGCCCTATGACGATTTCCTCACCAAGCCGGTCGAGCCGGACAGTTGCTGGCAGTCATCAGGCACTGGATCTCTCGACCGAATTCGGATGTATGAGGACGGCGTCTCAGCCGCTCATGCCGGGGGCGCTGAGGCCCAAGGCACGCACACCCAGCCTTCCATGATCACCCGGGCGCTGCGGCTTAGGGTCGCCTTGGTCAGGGTCCAGCGGCCATTGATCACTCGGGGCTCGGCGCCGACGCGCAACGTCCCCGAAGGATGACCAAACCGCACTGCCGTGCGCTCACCACCGCCGGCGGCGCGATTGACCAGGGTCCCGGGGATGGCCGCCGCCGTGCCGATGGCCACGGCGGCCGTGCCCATCATGGCGTGATGGAGCTTGCCCATCGAGAGCGCGCGCACGCACAGATCGATCTCACTCGCCGCAACCGGTTTGCCGCTGGAGGCCACATAATCGGTCGGCGGGGCGACGAAGGCGATCTTGGGTGTGTGCTGACGGGTTGCAGCCTCGTGGAGGTCCTGGATCAACCCCATGCGCAGCGCACCCTGGGCGCGGATGGTCTCGAACATGGCCAGGGCCTTGGGATCGCCGTTGATGGCCTCCTGCGACTCGGTGCCGGTATAGCCGAGGGCCCTGGCCTCAACGAAGATGGTCGGGATGCCGGCATTGATCAGGGTTGCCTTGAGCGTGCCGATGCCGGGCACCTCGAGGTCATCGACGAGGTTGCCGGTCGGGAACATGGGGCCATCGTCCTCGTTGACCGGTTCGAGGAATTCGAGCCGCACTTCGGCGGCGGGGAAGATCACGCCATCGAGCTCAAAATCCCCCGTCTCCTGCACGACGCCGTTCGCGATGGGGACATGGGCGACGATGGTCTTGCCGATGTTGGCCTGCCAGATGCGCACCGCGCAGAGGCCGTTGTCGGGGATGCGCTCGGGCGCAACCAGTCTCCGGCTGATGGCAAAGGGTCCGACGGCGGCCGCGAGGTTGCCACAGTTCCCACTCCAGTCGACCATGGGTCGATCGATGGCGACCTGTCCGAACAGATACTCGACATCGTGATCGGGGCGCTGACTCTGTGACAAGATGACCGCTTTGCTGGTGCTGGAGGTCGCTCCACCCAGGCCGTCGATCTGCTTGCCGTAGGGGTCGGGACTACCGAGGACGCGCAGCAACAGGGCGTCGCGCGCCGCGCCCGGTACCTGACAGGGCTCGGGTAGGTCTTGCAGCCGAAAGAAGACGCCCTTGCTGGTGCCGCCGCGCATGTAGGTGGCGGGGATCTTGATCTGTGGGGCGTGAGTCATGTTGGATTAGGCCCCCTTGGTCGATTCCAGAAAGTCCTGGGCGAAGCGTTGCAGCACACCACCGGCCTCGTAGATCGCGACCTCCTCGGCGGTGTCGAGCCGGCAGGTCACGGGCACCTCGACACGCTCACCATTCCGACGGTGGATGACCAGGGTCAGATCGGTACCAGGTCGGCGCTCACCCAGGACGTCGTAGAGCTCGCTGCCGTCGAGGCCGAGCGTCTTGCGGTTGACGCCTGGCTTGAACTCCAGGGGTAGCACGCCCATGCCGATCAGGTTGGTGCGGTGGATACGCTCGAAGCCCTCGGCGACGATGGCCTCGACCCCGGCTAGACGCACACCCTTGGCCGCCCAGTCGCGCGAGGAACCCTGGCCGTAGTCGGCGCCAGCGATGATGATGAGCGGCTGGTTGCGGTTCATGTAGGTCTCGATCGCCTCCCACATCCGCATGACCGTGCCGTCCGGCTCGACCCGCGTCAGCGAGCCCGGCTTGATCTGTCCGTCGACCACGGCCATCTCGTTGATGAGCCGGGGATTGGCGAGGGTCGCGCGCTGGGCGGTCAGATGGTCGCCGCGATGGGTGGCGTAGGAGTTGAAGTCCTCCTCAGACAGCCCCATGCGCGCCAGATACTCACCCGCCGCGCTGTCAGGTTGGATGGCATTGGAGGGCGAAAGATGGTCGGTGGTGATATTGTCGCCCAACAAGGCCAGCGGACGCAGCCCCTGGAGGGTTCGCTCACCGGCCAGCGCCCCTTCCCAGTAGGGGGGACGGCGAATGTAGGTGCTGTGCGGACGCCAGTCGTAGAGCGGTCTCACCCTCTCGCCAGCCTCGATCTGGAGGGCAAACATCGGCTCGTAGACCTGCCGGAACTGCTCCGGCTTGACGCATTCGGCGACGATGGCGTCGATCTCTTCATCTGGCGGCCAGATGTCTTTCAGCCGGATCTCCTTACCATCCACCACGCCCAATACGTCCTTCTCGATATCGAAGCGGATGGTGCCAGCCATGGCATAGGCGACGACCAGCGGCGGCGAGGCCAGGAACGCCTGTCTGACCAAGGGGTGGATGCGTCCGTCGAAATTACGATTACCCGAGAGTACGGCGGTCGTATCGAGATTGCGCTCATTGATCTCCTGTTGGATCTCGGGAGCGAGCGGACCGGACATGCCGTTACAGGTGGTGCAGGCGAAACCGACGATGCCAAAACCGAGCCGTTCGAGCTCAGTCAATAATCCGGCCTCCTGCAGATAGGACTCGACGACCCGGGACCCGGGCGCAAACGAACTCTTGACCCAGGGTTTGCGCATAAGCCCTAACCGATTGGCATTGCGCGCCAGGAGTCCAGCGGTGATGAGGTTGCGCGGATTGCTGGTGTTGGTGCAGCTGGTGATAGCGGCGATGATGACGGCGCCCTCCGGCATCCGGCCCGCAACTGCGTCCCAGTGGCCGGTGATGCCCTTGGCGGCGAGATCGGCGGTCGCCACACGCGCATGCGGTTTAGACGGACCGGCGAGGCTGCGGACCACGCGCGACAGGTCAAAGGTCAGGGTGCGCTCGTATCGAGCCTTCTTCAGCGCGTCGGCCCAGAGTCCGGTCTGTTTGGCATAGAGCTCGACCCGCTTGACCTGGGCCTCGTCGCGCCCGGTCATTCGCAGATAGTCGAGGGTCTGCCCGTCGATAGGGAACAGTGCGGCGGTGGCCCCATACTCCGGGCACATGTTGGAGAGGCTGGCACGATCACCGATGGTCAGGGCCGCCGCCCCCTCACCGTGGAATTCGAGATAGGCCCCGACGACCTTTTCCTGGCGCAGGAATTCGGTCAGGGCCAGCACCACGTCGGTCGCTGTGATACCCGGTCCCGGGCGTCCGATCAGCTCGACACCGACGATCTCGGGCAGGCGCATCCAGGACGCCCGCCCCAGCATCAGACTCTCGGCCTCCAGCCCACCGACGCCGATGGCGAGCACACCCAAGGCAGAGACGTGCGGAGTATGGCTGTCAGTACCCACCAGGGTATCGGGGAAGGCCACACCGTCGCGCACCTGGATCACCGGGCTCATCCACTCCAGATTGATCTGATGCATGATACCGTTGCCGGCTGGGATCACATCGACATTGTCGAACGCGCGCCTGGCCCAGTCGATGAAATGGAAGCGATCGGCGTTGCGCTGATCCTCGATCGCGCGGTTCTTGGCGAAGGCCTCGGGATCATCGCCGCCATACTCGACGGCCAGCGAATGATCGACGACGAGCTGCACAGGCACCACTGGATTGACCTTGGCCGGATCACCGCCCCGGTCGGCGATGGCGTCGCGCAGGCCAGCCAGATCGACCAGCGCCGTCAGTCCCAGGATGTCATGACCGACCACGCGTGCCGGAAACCAAGGGAAATCGCGCTCACGCCGGCACTCGACGATCTGACGCAGCGAATCGGTCAGGAGCGCTGGATCACAGCGCCGGACTAGATTCTCGGCCAGCACCCGTGCGGTATAGGGCAGTTCGTCATAGGCGCCGGGCGCGAGCGCCTCGATGGCCGCGCGGGCGTCGAAATAGTCCAGATCTGTGCCAGGTAGGGGTGTGCGATTGGCTGTATTCATCGAGGCCCTAAATGATTGGAAGTCGAAACCGAGACATAAAAAACAGCCCATGGACGCGCTTCCAGGCGAAATCGAGTCCCATGGGCGGGCATTTTCGCACACGGCGGGCTCGATAGAGCCTCAATCATGCCTTTCGGGGAGGTGTACCAGCTTCAGGAAGCGGGCCTGGAGCGCACGCGCCCAGGCCGGCTGAGGCCAATTCCAGCCGATCACAATACCGATCGCGATCCCGATCAATATCTGAACCATGCATGTATCCTCACTCAATTGGCGGTGAACCGGCCGCTTAATGATAAGGAAAGCGGTATTTTTCAAGTTGGGAGACATGGCACTCAGATCTCGTCTTCGAGACGAAAGCCGAGGATCTCAAGCAGGAGACCGGTCATGGAGCCGCCAAGCATCCCACCCAGCAGGCCCGGCGGTATATCCTGCAACACCTGCTCGATCGCCTGCTGGGTGTGCGCGTCCAGCGCCGTCACTGTGGTATTGCCGATGATCCAGATGCTCCCAGCCACGACGTTGGCCAACAGACCAGCGACCAAGGGCGCGGAGACAACGCCCGGCAACCAGGCAATGCCGAGCCGAACCAGCCAGCGTTCGCTGAGCTCGAACAGGGCTCCGACTAACGCGACGAGACCGGCAGCTAGCGCGAACACCCCGACCGGCTCGCCCAAAAACCACAGCACCAGACTCAGCAGTATCGCCGCCAAAAGCCCGGTGAACAGTCCGATGAGTGTCTCGGCCAATGGACGGCTGCTGCCGGCCACCATCCAGGAATAGAATCCACCCGCCAAAACACCCGCCCCGGCCGCCAGACCCGAGATCCTCAGGAGGTCGATGTCATGCCCAATCACGATCAGATAACCGATCGAGGCCAGGACACCGGCCATGGAGCCTATCAGCGCGACCGGCATCGCGCTATAAAAGGCCGTGGTCGTCATCGACGCGGCGGCGGCGGCCAAGATCAGCGCCCAGCCTCCCGTCAGCCCCATGACCAGGAGGATTCGATGCAGACCGGAGAAGAGCGCACCGAACAGCGCCCCGGCGAACCCCCAGACGATGAGCACCAGCACGATCGCGGTGAGACGGTCCTTGGATGGCATGATTGAATACCCAGCAGTTTTGAACAGCCTTCCAAGGCTACAGAACTTGCACTCCGGATCCGAGCGGACAATGCGCCTGGATGCGCGCGATGCAATCCAGGCGAGTATCACCGCTTGTCATGACCTACACTAGCCACTTCCATGATTCCGGACATTGATGCACGGCATGTATCAGTCCCCACTCAACGGCAGTAAACGCAAGATCGATGGCGTCATGCGCGTTTATTATGACGGCTATTGGATCAAATATTATGAGCCGCCACCCGACAGTCTCGAGGTCCGGCGCCAGCTCATCCAAGCGCTCACACGCCGTCTGTTCAACCATGTCGAGCCCGGCATCAACATCCCTGGCTCGCGGCTCAAGGAGGCGCGCGCCGCCTACGAAGCCGAGACCGATACCGAGCGCAAGCGTGTCAATGGGGCCATGCTGGCCGGTGCGCTCTTCAATCGCGCTGCCGACATCTTCCATAGCCTAGTCGATCTGCAGACGGCCGGGGTCGAGATCCCCCCTGATCACGCCCTGATGCGCGAATGCGGACACTGTCTGATCGAGGCGCTCGAGCTGGGCAAGATGGTGCGCCACCGCGGCGGCGACGAGGGCATCGACGAGCTCTGGGGCGAGCCGTTCAAGGCGTTCTCGATGCCGATCGAGGCCTTTTATGCGAGCCGTTATCTGAAGATCGCCATGACCATGCACGACATCGACCGCATCACGGGGGCCATGAAGGCGACCTTCGCCGGCAGCCGCCAGATCCAGGGTCTGGAGTCACGGCTCGACGAGCTCAACACCACAGCCAAGCGCAAATGCGAGATCCTGCGCACCGACCCGGAGGTCTTCGACGTCTGGCCAAAATTCGTCGTCGCCAGCGACCGGGTACGCAACCTTGATCCGGTGATACCGACCGCTCACGACGCCGTCGATGTGCGCGAGGCGGTCGAGGGCGCACGTCTGTTGCGCGACGGCACCGACCTGATCAGCTTCATCGTGCGTGCGCGCGTACCCATGCCGAAGAGCACCCGCGAATACATCGATCGCTGTCAGCAGTTCAGGCGCACCTACATCGAGCCATATCTGGTCTGTCACACCTGAACCCAAGGTCGACGACGGTCGCATCAGCCGCCCGCGTGGATCAGGCGCTCGGCGACATGCAGACCAGCCACATAGGTTCCGATCCCGGCGCCCAGGCTACTCAGGACGAAGACGACCAACACCCGCGAGACCCTGTTGCGCCACCAGCCGCTCCAGCTGGCCACATCGGCGCGCAGACGACTGAAGTCCCCGACACTGGGTTTGCGCAGATAGAGCTCGACGGCGCCTGTGATCATGCCGGCACCGATGGCCGGATTGAGCGTGGTCAGGGGCGCGGCGAGGAAGGCCGAGAGGATCGTGAGCGGATGCCCGGCGGCCAGCAGGGTTCCAAGCGCTGAGAGTCCACCCGTGATCAGTGCCCAGCCGATCAAAAGGTCTAGTCCGAGTTCGGGGCTGACGGCGAATCCATAACCGAAGCCCGCCAGGACCAACACCAACAGCGACCAGCCGAACACAGCGGACCAGCGACTCGGCGGCGGCACCCGCTCAAGCTCGCTCAACACCTCGCCCGGATCGGCGCGATCCGTCTCCAGCGCCTTGGTCACGCCCTTGAGGTGACCGGCACCGATCACAACCAGGACGCGCCTGGCCCCCAGGCGTGCTAATTCACGTCGGAGCTTGGCGGCCATGTAGCGGTCACGTTCCTCGATCAGGGGGACATAGAGATCCTGACGTTCGGCGGCGAACTCGGCGAAGGCGGTTTCGAGCACATCGCCCTCCTTGAGCCGCTCGACTTCTTCCTCGGTCAGAGACTTGGAGCTGAGCATGGCCATTAGCAGACCGGCGAACAGTTCATAGCGCTTCCACCAGCCGAGATTGGCCGAGAGGCGCCTGAGTGTGATCCCGATCTCGCGATCAATGAGCAGCAGGTTCAGGCCTTGATCCTTGGCCAACCGAATGGCAATGCGCTGCTCGGCGCCTGGCTCGATGCCGAGCTGATCGGCGAGCCGCTGCTGATAGGCGGCAAGCACCAGGTTGGCGACAACCATATGAACGCGGTTCTGGCGGATGACCGAGAACAGATCCATCTGCGCCAGAGTGCGTGGATCCATCAGGGCATTGAAACGGCTGCGGCACAGTTCGACGGCCACACTGTCGTAGCCGCCGGACTGGAGCAGCTTGCGCACCTGATCGGCGCTGGCACGCGAGATATGGGCCGTGCCGAGCACTGTCAGCTCGACCCCATCGATCACCAGATCGCGCCTTGGTTCCATCGAATCGACCATGGTTGCTCGTGACCTGTGTTGGATAAAGGGCGCCATCATACCGAGACTCGGGGCGGTTTCCCAAGCTGGACGATCCGGATCGGCGGCCTCGTCAGGTCTTGGAGCAGATCGCGTCGATACCCTATCATCGCGCCCGACCCTCGCCTTAGGGGATACCATTTCAGCCTCCTCAACCGGACGCCGAGCCACCATGCACATCACAGCCCTTGGATCCTTCCGGATCGTCTCGGTCCTCACGCCGCGCGTCGAGTCTCGTTTGACATCCATGATCGCCGGCCTACTGTTAACCTTGATCCTGACCGGCTGTAATCCGATCAAACAGGACCGAATGACGGACACACTCCAGAATGCGACCAATGGCTATCAAAAAGCACTGCGCTGGGGGTATTTCGAGAACGCCTATAACTACATCCACCCCGACCGGCGCGTTGAGGCGATCTCGCCCGAGGCACTGGAGGGGTTGCGCCTGACGGGCTATGACGTGATCCAACCGCCGACGATAAATACCGAGTCGGGAACCGCAACCCAGCTCGTCGCCATCGACTATCTCTACGAGGATCGGCAAGTCGTCAAGCAGATCAAGGATCGCCAGCTCTGGCGCTATGACGCCAAGGAGAAGACCTGGTGGCTCGAGTCCGGCCTGCCCGCCTTTAAGCGATGAGTCATCTATTCATCCTCACCCTGTTATTGCTGCTTGGATGGTTCTGGCTTAACAGCCTGCGCACGCGTGAGATCGCGATCGGCATCTGTAAGACCGCCTGCCGACAGCGTAAGCTGCAATGGCTGGATCAAACCGTCGCCTTACGCCGGATCGGACTGACTTGGCGCGCCGATGGCGTGCGACTAAGGCGAATCTATCGCTTCGACTTCAGCCAGGAAGGTACGGAACGCCGCCAGGGCTATATCGTGATGCATGGTCTAAAGCTCGAGGAACTGAACTTCGGACTCCCCGATCAGGTGGAGACGGACGCCTGACGCCGGGGCCCGCCCAATTGACGTCGGAGGGCGGCCTACTTGACGACCTTGAGCGTCGGAGCGCCCTTCCTGCCCTTGGGGTGATCAGGTGAGGGTCTGCCGCCAGAGTCACCTGGCTTACCGTCTCCGGACAGCGGCGCCAGCCTGGGGCCAGCGGCGGGCGTGTCGACGGATGGGACGGGCTTGGGATAGGTCGGATCGGGAAAGACCATGCCCTGCCCGTTTTCACGGGTGAAGATACCGACGACCGACTCGGTCGGTACCAGCACCTCGCGCGCCACCCCGTTGAAACGCGCCCCGAACTCGATCCATTCGTTGCCGATGACCAATCCGCGCACCGCTCCAGGCGCGATATTGAACACGATGCGTCCGTCGGCGACAAACTCCCTCGGCACGCGCGTGTCTGGAAAGCCCGCGTCCACCACCAGGTGCGGCGTCATGCGGTTGTCGAGTATCCACTCGTAGATGGCCCGAATCAGATAGGGCTTGCTGGATGTCATGGTGTCGTTCATCGGCGCAGATCCGCGATCATCTCTCTCTCGGCCTCGGTCAGGCTCAGACGGAAAGACTCCCAGGTGAAGATCCGCTTCATATAGACCCGGATCGGATCGGCCTGTTTGGGCAGCTCGATACCGAGCACCGGCAGACGCCACAACAAGGGCGCAAGACAGCAATCGACCAGCGAGAACTCCTCGCTCATGAAGAAGGTATGTGCCGCAAACACAGGCGCGGTCGCGGTTAGACTTTCGTGCAGTTCCTTGCGTGCCTGCTCAACCTCGTCGCCCTCGCCGTGCAGGATGCGGCCCATGAGTGAATACCAGTCGCGGTCGATGCGGTACATGAACAGCCGCGCGTTGGCACGCGAGACCGGATCGACCGGCAGCAACGGCGGATGAGGAAAGCGCTCATCGAGATACTCCATGATGATCCGCGACTCATAGAGACGCAGGTCTCGATCGACGAAGGTCGGGACAGTTCCGTAAGGGTTGAAGTCCATCACCTCGTCGGGGAGGGCCTTGGCATCGACATCGACCACGTCGACCGCGATCCCCTTCTCGGCCAGGACCATTCTGACCCGATGACAATAGGGACAGGTAGGATCGGAATAGAGGATCATTGCAGTACCGATTGACCAAGCAAGAACAAAAACGGCGGCCTAATCCTAGGCCGCCGCCGGAACATCCGCTCAGTGGACGTCCTTCCAGTACTCTTTCTTTAGCATGTAGGCCAGGATGAACAGAAAGCCTAGGAACAAGAGCACATAGCGACCGAGACGCTCACGTTCAAGCCGAATCGGCTCGCCCGCATAGGTCAAAAAGTTGGTGATGTCGCGTACCAGGGTATCGTACTCCTTCGGCGACAGATCGCCCTTCTCGACCAGTCTCAGGCCCTTGATGGTCGGCTCTTTGCCTGGCTCGTGTGGCGGCTCTAGGATGGCCTCCTGGCGTCCCTGGAGATCGCCCAGGACATGGGGCATACCGACCAGCGGGAAGACCAGGTTGTTGACACCATAGGGTCGGGTCTCATCCACATAGAAGCCCTTGAGATAGGTGTAGACCCAGTCGGGCGAGCGCCAGCGCGTCACCAGCGTCAGATCTGGAGGCACCACACCGAACCACTTGAGTGCATCATCGTCAGTCATGGACTTGGTGATGAGATCGCCTGGCTTGGCGTCACCGAAGATCAGGTTCTGACGCAGGGTAATCTCATCGATGCCCAGGTCTTTGGCCAGACGGTTGTAGCGCATGTACTTGAGCGAATGACAGCCAGAGCAATAGTTCATGAAGTACTTGGCGCCGCGCTGCAAGGAGGCCTGGTCGCGCAGATCGATGTTGGCCTGTTCCAGGTGCTCGCCACCGCCCGATGCCAGCAGGGCCGTCGGCGCGATCAGCAACAGGGTCAGGGTGGCCAGGATCAACTTTCTCATGATGTCACCCTCTCCGGAACGGGCTTGGTCTCATCCAAGGAGCTATAGATCGGCATCAGCAGGAAGTAGGCGAAATACAGCACAGTAAAGATCTGGGCCAGTAAGGTGTAAAGAGGGGATGCCGGCTGCATGCCCAGCCAGGCCAGGGCGACGAAGGAGACGACGAAGATCGCGGTCGCCCCCTTGAACAGCGGCCCTTTATAGCGCATCGACTTCACCGGGCTGCGGTCGAGCCAAGGGAGGGCAAATAGGATCAGGATGGACGCGAACATCACCACCACGCCGGGGAACTGCGAGCCATACATCGGCGGTACGGCACGCAGCATGGCGTAGAAGGGCGTGAAGTACCAGACCGGCGCGATATGCACGGGGGTCTGCATCGGGTTGGCTGGCTGGAAGTTCGGCGTCTCCAGGAATAGCCCGCCCATGGTTGGGTTAAAGAACATGATATAGCTGAAGATCGCCAGGAAGACGACTGCCCCCATCAGATCCTTGACGGTGTAATAGGGATGGAAGGGGATGCCGTCGGCCGGGGCCTTGTCGCTCCAGCGGTTGCCCTTGGGGCCCTCCTTGATCTCGATGCCGTCGGGGTTATTGGAGCCGACGTGGTGCAGGGCCACGATGTGCAGGAACACCAGCCCGGCGAGCAGGAAGGGCAGCAAGAAATGCAGGGCGAAGAAGCGGTTGAGGGTGGCGTCCGAGATGACATAGTCGCCGCGTACCCACACGGCGAGATCGTCCCCGATGACCGGGACCGCTGCGAATAGGTTGACGATGACCTGCGCGCCCCAGTACGACATCTGGCCCCAGGGCAACAGATAGCCGAAGAAGGCGGTCGCCATCATCATCAGATAGATGACGACCCCGATCATCCACAGCAGCTCGCGCGGTTTGCGGTAGGAGCCCCACAGCAAGCCACGGAACATGTGCAGATAGATGACGATGAAGAACATCGAGGCCCCGGTTGAGTGCATGTAACGGATCAACCAGCCCCAATCGACATCGCGCATGATGTACTCGACCGAGGCGAAGGCCAGGTTGGCGTCTGGCTTGTAACTCATGGCCAGCCACACCCCGGTGACGATCTGGATCACCAGGGTCAGGATGGCCAGCGAACCGAAGAATGACCAGAAGTTCAGGTTCTTCGGGGCATAGTATTCGGAGAGATGGGCGCGCCAGGTCTCCGAGAGTGGGAATCGCTTGTCGATCCAACTGAGGTTTTCGGTCTTTTCAGCACTCATCAGGCGCTCCCTCGATCCTCGCCAATGAGGATGGTGGTGTCATTGAGATAAACATGCTTCGGGATCACCAGGTTGGTGGGCGCCGGGACGTTCTTGAACACGCGCGCCGCCAGGTCGAAGCGCGAGCCGTGGCAGGGACAGAAGAACCCACCCTTCCAGTCGGCGCCCAGGTCATCGGGTCCGAACTCGGGGCGATAGGTCGGCGAGCAACCGAGATGGGTGCAGATCCCGATCGCAACCAGGTATTGGGGCTTGATCGAGCGGGTCGGGTTTTTGCAGTAATCGGGTTGCTGGGGGACCTCAGAGTTGGGATCCACCAACTTGGGATCATTGCTCGGCAAGGCCGCTAGCATCTCGGGGGTGCGATGTACCACCCAGACCGGCTTACCGCGCCACTTGACACGCAACAGCGCGCCAGGCTCCAACTTGCTGATGTCTGCCTCGACTGGCGCACCAGCTGCCCGAGCACGGGCACTCGGATTCAGCGATGCGACGAACGGGACAAGCGCGTAGCCGGCCCCTACGGCACCGACTACGCTGGTCGCGGCAACGAGCACTCGTCGCCTCATTTTGTTCACGCCTTGCGCGCTCATAGTCCAATATCCCCCGGCTGCTACAAGCACCGCCCAGGGTCAACACCAGGCGGACACCTCAGGCAGCTTGGATGAAACTTCAGGTGAAAACGTTTGAGAATAGGACGATCGATACAAAATCGAACGCGCATTCTCCGTGATTTCAGCGGGACTGGTCAAGGATAGGGCAAATACGGCTACCCTGAACGGAACGACGCCGCGAACGGGTGCGCGTCACGCTGGATTGTCGATCTCGACAAAGCGATGCCATAAACCGAAGCGTTCGGCTAGATGTTCGCCAAGCGCCTGAATGCCATAGCGTTCCGTTGCATGATGACCGGCGGCCAGATAGCAGAGGCCCAATTCGCGCGCCTGATGCGTGGTCTGCTCGGAGAGTTCTCCGGTCAGAAAGGCATCGACGCCGAGGCTGGCGGCCTGCTCGAGATAACCCTGGCCGCCGCCCGTGCACCAGGCCAGGCGCGCGATGAAACCTGTCTCGCCCCCGACCCTCAGCGCTGGGCGCGCGAGTCGCTGCGAGACATGCTCGGTGAAGGCCGCCGGGGTCAGCGGCTCAGCCAGGCGACCGACCCAGACCAAACCATTGCCCAACGCAGTCGGCGCCATGTCGATGAAACCGAGCCGCTGACCGAGTTGGACGTTGTTACCGAGTTCGGGATGGGCATCGAGCGGAAGATGATAGGCGATCAGACTCGCGCCCGCCCTGAGCAATGTCCTTGCGCGCCGCCCTTTGATGCCAACCAGACAGGGGGATTCGTTCTTCCAGAACCAGCCGTGGTGGACCAGGATGGCATCGGCCCCCTCGGCGATCGCCGCCTCGATCAGCGCCGCGCTGGCCGTGACACCGGAGATCAAACGTCGGATCGGACGCTCTCCCTCGACCTGCAGGCCGTTCGGGGCATAGTCAGCGAAGCGCGCCGCCTCGAGCAGGTCTTCGCAATAACGGACGAGGTCTTGTGCTTCGGTCATGGTGGTCACTATCGGATCGGTGCAATCGGCCTCATGCGCCCAGGATGTAGCCCAGATCGATCTCCAGCTCCTCGAAGGGTGAAATGCGCTGTTTGAAGGGTGCATCATCGGCCACCGTGAGGGCGGCAATGGTCCGATAGGCGTCGCCATCGAGCTGCCAGGCGACCAGGGAACGATCCTCGGGCCAGATCAACCAGTAATAGGGGACGCGATGCCGCTGCAACAGCATAAAGAGTGTCAAGGTGTCCTTGCGCTCATGGCCGGGCGAGACGATCTCGCACACCCAGTCCGGGATGATCTCGACCACTCCGCGCGGGCGCTCCGGCAGCCGCGCCTTGCGCCAGCCAGCAAGATCATGGGTCGGGCACTGGTGCATGGAGTAGTGGACGCTGACCTCGGTGACGATCCACCAGCCGCCGGGACCGGACTTGCGTCGCAGGCTATCGAGTTCAACGACCGCATTGCTTTGCACGAGTCCGTGCTCCATCCGCGCCATCGGTCGCTGGACGATCTCGCCATCGATCAGCTCGATGCTGTCTCCCTGATCGGCGAGCAGGTCATCGAGGGTCTTGAGTTTGAACGCTTCCATCGGTATTGCTCCGGTGTGACTGGATGTGTTCTGCATCCCAGGCGAGGCGCGTTCGATTCTACCGAAAAAAAGCCCGGCGGGCGCCGGGCTGTAAACGTCTCATGATGAGAGAGACGAGGAGGACTCGGTGAGATCCTGAACGGTCGGGCTTTGACATCAGTAGGGTTGCGCCCGACCGGATCTGAATCAGTGCATGAACAGACCGCCGTTGACCGGCAGATTGGCACCCGTCATGTAAGAATTCTCGTCGCTGACCAAAAAGGCCACAGCGGCGGCGATCTCCTCGGGCCGACCCATGCGGCGCATCGGGATGCCATTCACGATGCTGTTGCGCACGCCCTCGTCCATCACCAGGGTCATCGCTGTCTCGACATAGCCGGGCGAGATCGTATTGACGGTCACGCCCTTGGCGGCGCCTTCCTGAGCCAGGGCCATGGTGAAGCCGTGCATACCGGCCTTGGCGGCGGAATAGTTGGTCTGACCGAACTGACCGCGCTGACCATTGACCGAGGAGATGTTGATGACACGCCCGAAGCCGCGCTCCAACATGCCCTCCCACACCTGACGGGTAACATTGAAGACACTGTTGAGGTTGACGTTGATCACGGCCTCCCAATGCGCCAGCTCCATCTTCTTGAAGGTCTTGTCGCGGGTGATGCCGGCACAATTGACCAGGATATCGATGGGACCGACCTGCTCGGTGATTTCACGGACCATGCGCTCGCTGTCGTCAAACGATGACACATCGGCGGCGAAGACGGCGATGTCAAACCCCTCAGCCGCGCGGGCCCGCTTCCACGCCTCGGCTGTAGCGGCCTCGGACGGATGGCAGTTCGCCACGACGATACAGCCATCCTTGGCCAGACGGGTACAGATCGCGGTGCCGATGCCACCGATGCCTCCGGTGACGAGTGCAATACGAGCCATGGGGTTCCTCCAGGGAGCCTTTTGGTGATTTATCTAGGTTGGACGAAATCGTCGAGGTCGCTGCACCACCCGGGTGCGGGACAGCCAAAGTCTTGGGATCCATCCCTGGATCGTCCTCGCCGGCGTCTTAGACGATGACGCCCTTGCGCAAATCCTCGCTGACCTCGTTTAGGTTCTTTTCGAACCACAGGCGATACTCGTCGCGGGCATCACCGAAGATCTGCATGGTGGCCTTACCCTCGGCCAGGATACGTTCGCTTAGTTCCTTGGTGGCCTCGACCTGACCCTTGAAGAGATCGTTGTAACCCTTGGACTCGGCGGCCAGCTTCATCAGACGCATACCGTGATCGATGTAGAGGTTGACGGCATCCATCTGACGGGCGGCCAGCCTCTCGAACAGACGCAGGTTCAGCTCACCGAAACTGGTCATGCGCTCGAAGTTCTTATTGGTCCAGTCGTTGAGGGTCTTGAGACTGTCGGTGGCGCTCATGGCTTTGATCTCCGAAGGTTTGTGCAGTGCAGCAATGTTGCGTTGCACAATAACGCCGCGATACGCCGCCGTCAAGTGCGGTTTTCACAATCCTCATCATTTCTTTTTTTGCGCCTAGCGACCGGAAAGCCCGCTGCACGCATGAATTCATCCTGCAGATCAGCCCACATCTCGACATTCTTTTGGGCCAGGCGCGCCACTGCCTCGAATGGATTGTCGGAGAGCGCCCTGGCCATCTCTTGCTGCTGCTTGGCGAACAGATCGAGCGAGGATTCCAGATAGCGGGTGAAGGCACCCTGCAGGGTGCCGCCGTAGAAGCGGATGATCTGAGCCAGCATGGTGGCACTGAACAGCGGCTGTCCCCCGCTTTCCTCTTCCAGCATGATCTGGAGCAGGATGGCGCGCGTGATGTCGCTGTCATTGGCGCTGTCAAGGACCCGAAAGGGCTGTCCGCTCATCACCAGATCGCGCACATCGGCGAGGGTGATGTAGCGGCTGACCTCGGTGTCGTAGAGACGGCGGTTTGGGTACTTCTTGATGATGCGCTCGCTGTTCATAGTCACCTGGCTCGCTCGGCGATTTGAACCTCAAAGGCGCAAAGGACACGAGGAAAACCGAGCTTTGACTCGCAAGCCGGCTTAAGCCCCCAGGGGGTGCTACCTTGCCTGTAAAGTAACCGAAATGCTTCGTGTGATTTGTGTCATTTGCGGTTTGAAGGCGCTTGATGATTCAGGGGACTGAGTCCGCTGGGGTCAAGGATCCAACGGACAGCGCACCTCAGACCCGCTCGACCGCCAAGGCCACGCCCTGACCGCCGCCGATGCACAGCGTCGCCAGACCCTTGTTGGCTGAGCGTCTCTGCATCTCATAGAGCAGGGTCACGAGCACGCGCGCGCCCGAGGCACCGATCGGGTGGCCAAGGGCAATGGCGCCACCATTGACGTTGACCTTGGATGGATCCCAGCCCATATCCCGATTGACCGCCAGTGCCTGAGCGGCGAAGGCCTCGTTGGCCTCGATCAGATCCAGGTCCGCCACACTCCAGCCGGCCTTCTCCAGACACTTGGTCGAGGCCGGGATCGGCCCGGTGCCCATGATCGCCGGATCGACCCCAGCGCTGGCGAAGGCGACCACACGCGCCAGCGGCTTCAGACCGAGCTCCCTGGCCTTGGACTCACTCATCACCACCACCATGGCCGCACCATCGTTGATGCCGGAGGCATTGCCAGCGGTGACGGTCCCGTCCTTGGAGAAGGCTGGACGTAGCTTGCTCAAGGTCTCGACCGTGGTGCCATGACGCGGAAATTCATCGCGATCGAACACCAGTGGATCGCCCTTACGCTGCGGAATCTCGATCGGAATGATCTCGTCCCGGAAGCGACCGGACTTCTGGGCCGCCTCGGTCTTCTGTTGCGAGGCGGCGGCAAAGGCGTCCTGCTGCTCGCGGCTAAAACCGTACCTCTGGGCGATGTTCTCGGCCGTGGTGCCCATGTGGTAGTCGTTGAAGGCGTCCCAGAGACCATCGACGATCATGCTGTCCTTGAGCGTCCAGTCGCCCATGCGCTGACCCTCGCGCGAACGCGGCAGGACGTGCGCCGATTGACTCATGCTCTCCTGACCGCCGGCGATGACGATGTCGGCATCCCCGCAGACGATGGCCTGCATCGCCAGATGCACGGCCTTCAGACCGCTGCCGCAGACCTTGTTGATGGTCATGGCCGGCACCGAATGTGGCAGGCCGGCGTTCAGGGCCGTCTGACGGGCGGGGTTCTGACCGCTGCCTGCGGTCAGAACCTGGCCGAGAATCACCTCGTCGATCCGGTCCGGCGCGATCCCGGTGCGCGCCAGCAGGCCCCTGAGCACGGCGGTGCCGATCTCGGTGGCCGAGAGTGACGACAGGCTGCCGCCGAAGCCCCCAATGGCGCTACGACCGGCGTCGACGATGACGACATTCTGGCTCATGGTGTGGATATCCTTTGGATTCTTTTGTAGGTTGGAAGTAGACCTGGACCAGCGTCCCCGATAGGGGGTCGCGACGGGCGGATTCTACGGGTTTTTGTTGCAGTGCACAAATTGGCATGCTACCGTTCGATTCCTCATCACCCGCCACGAGGAGGGCACGGCCATGGCCAACACCATGTTCTTCAATGACGACTGGCTCGAACTGCAACGCCAGTACTGGGACAACCTGACCACCCTGAGCCGCCAGGCCATGGGTCTGGATACGCAGACCAAGACGACCACACCCTGGGAAATGGCGATGGATCAATGGTGGAAGGCGATGGCGCCTGCCGTTCCGGATCTTTCACGCACCTTTATGGACAGGATGCTGGAGCAGGGCAAGAACTTTTTCCGTCTCGCCGAGGGTTTCGCCAAACGCGCTGACGCAGGCGATACCGCCAACGGGCTCGAGCTCTGGACTAAGACGCTTGAAGACATACAGAAGCGCTTCACCGGCTCGCTCGACGAGAACGGCAATACCCTGCAACGTCTGATGTCGTTCTGGGAGCTGCCGCTGGACAACTGGCAGCGCATGATGTCCTCGCTGTCGCCGCTACCAGGCGATGCCCTGCGCAACATGCCCCATGATCAGCTCAAGAACACCCTCGATCGCGCCCTATCCGCACCCGGTCTCGGCTATACCCGCGAGGAGCAGACCCACTATCAGGAGCTGATGCGCAGCGCCCTGGAATACCAGGCTGCGCTCCAGGAATACGCCAATTTCTACACCCAGCTCGGCATGAAGTCGGTCAAGCGCATGGGGGACTACATCCAGGGCGTGATCGACAGCGGCAAGACCATCGATTCGGCGCGCGCGCTCTATGACAACTGGGTCGCCTGCTGCGAATCAGCCTATGCCGACGAGGTCGCCACACCTGAATACGCGCGCATCCACGGACGGCTGGTCAATGCGCAGATGGCGCTCAAGAAGCGCCTGTCGATCCTGGTCGACGAGAACCTGGGCGCACTGAACATGCCGACCCGGAGTGAACTGCGCACCCTCCAGGATCGTCTCCAGGAGACCAGGCGCGAGAACAAGGCCCTACGCCACAGCCTGCACAGCCTGGAACGCCGCGTCGCGGCCCTGGCCGGCGAGGCGCCGGCGAGCACGCCCGCCACCGCGCTCAGATCGCCTACCCCGGCTGCCGCCAAGGCCCCGGCGCGTCGACGCACCTCCAAGCCAGACGCCTGATCGCCGCGCAACCAGAGGCACACCGCGAGGACCAAGATCCATGTTCCCTATCGACATCCGCCCGGACAAACTCGCCCAAGAGCTGCTCGACTACAGCCGCAAGCTGAGTCAGGGCATGGAGAATCTGCTCAACGCCAAGTCGATCGACACAGGCGTCAGCCCCAAGCAGGCTGTTTACCGCGAGGACAAGCTGGTCCTCTATCGCTATGACCGGCCCGAGGACGCGCCCGAGGCCCGGCCAGTACCGCTCTTGATCGTCTATGCCCTGGTCAACCGGCCCTACATGACCGACATCCAGGAAGACCGCTCGACCATCAAGGGGCTGATGGCGACCGGCCAGGATGTCTATCTGATCGACTGGGGCTATCCGGATCAGGCCGACCGCGCCCTCACGCTCGACGACTACATCAACGGCTATATCGACCGCTGCGTCGACCATCTACGTGAGACCCACGATATCGACAAGATCAATCTGCTTGGCATCTGTCAGGGTGGGGCCTTCAGTCTCATGTACACTGCCTTGCACCCGCACAAGGTGCGAAACCTGGTGACCATGGTCACACCGGTCGACTTCAAGACCCCAGACAATCTGCTCTCGGCCTGGGTGCAGAACATCGACATCGACCTGGCGGTCGACACCATGGGCAATATCCCGGGCGAGCTGCTGAACTGGACCTTCCTGTCGCTCAAGCCGTTCAGCCTGACCGGTCAGAAGTACGTCAACATGGTTGATCTGCTCGACGACCCAGAGAAGGTCAAGAACTTCCTGCGGATGGAAAAGTGGATCTTTGACAGCCCGGATCAGGCCGGAGAGACCTTTCGCCAGTTCATCAAAGACTTCTATCAGAACAACGGCTTCATCAACGGCGGCGTGGTGCTGGGTGGACGCGAAGTGAACCTGAAGGACATCACCTGTCCGGTGCTCAACATCTTCGCGCTCCAGGACCATCTGGTGCCGCCGGCAGCCTCCAAGGCGCTCAAGGGACTGACCGGCAGCACGGATTATACCGAGCTGGCCTTCCCCGGTGGGCACATCGGCATCTATGTCAGCGGCAAGGCGCAGAAGGAGGTCACGCCTGCGATTGGCCGGTGGTTAAACGAGCGTTGATAGAGCCTCCAGTGATCCGCCTCCAGCGTTGAGAGGGCGACTCGACGGCCCCTAGCGCATCGCTGGACGCAAACCTCAGCGCGCCTCGTCGATCATCGAGCGGATCTTGGCAAAGGTCTCGGCGAGTGATCCGGGAAACGCCGGGTCATCCGGAACGATCTCGGCGATATCGGCGGCGCCATAACTCAGATAACGAATCTGCGTCCGCCCGTTCTTCGAGAACACCATGACGAACTTGGGCATCAGCACCGAACGTTCTGGATTGAAGCTCAGGCTTTTGTCGGCCTTGGTCGGCTTGCAGATCTGGATCATGTGCAGGTCGAAGTCGTCCGCCACCTCGCCGCCATGACGCCTAAAGGTGTCGCGCATGTTCATGGTATCGGCGTTGTTGATGACGAAGGCGTTCCGGCTCACGACATCCGCGAAGTCACGGACAAACTGGCTCACACCCTTGTCGCTGTCGACAACATAGAGATCTTCACTTCTATTCACGGCAAAATCCTTAAGAAAGACGGAAAGGCTACACATTAAGACGGACCGACCGAGATGGCCAGAATATCCATCAATCCGCCAGCCACAGAGACACCGCGCTCTCGCTCCACACGTGAGGATCAGGATCAATCCTGGATATAGAAGTGCCTCCAGCTGATCCCACTGACCCGCATCAATTGTTCGAGGAAGGCCGGCGTCGGCACGGCCTCGCCGGGAAAGACCTCCTCGATACACAAAAAGACGCGCCCAAATCCGCCTTGCTGCTTCCAATCCCAAAGCCAGGGCGGACGTGTCTCGCCGCAGGCCGGACATCGTACGCCGGAATGTGGATGCTTGGCCCAGTGTTCGACCCGCTCGCGCCAGTCTGACAAAGGCGCGCGACACCCGACACAGCGCGGCGAGCGCGTGTTGCGTCCGAGCATCAGTCTCGGGTAGAGGCTGACCTGGGGGACACGAATATATGAAAAGCGCCCTGGATTCCTGTGGTCGCGAATCTGGACGGCGCATCCAGCAAAGGTCAGCAGACTCAGAAACCCAGGCCCCACGGCGAAGGCACGCTCGCCCGGCTCTATCGCTGTCTCCCGCGCCGACAAGGGCTCGCCCAGGAGTCCAAACCCACACAGCCCCTCGATCAACAGATTGATGTCCGGGACGCGATGGGGATCGGCGGGCGTCAGGATCAACCGTCCCGTATGCAGGCGGGCGTGCTGCCCCTGACTGTCAAGATTTCCAGACATCTGGGCATGGTTGGTGTGCGGTGAATCGGTACGCAAGGATTTCAGTCAATGCGGTCTGCGTGCTCAGCACATAAACGTGGCGACTGGATCCGATGCTGGTCATCAGTACGCTGTCACCTTAGATGGATCGACACCCTGGAAATTGTAGAGAGATTTGGTTCTCTATTGAAATTGCGATCTCCTTTGGTTAGCTTCCCAAACCAAAATGCCGCTGGGGGTGTCCGTGATGTCATCATCCATCATGGGCTGAGAGCAGACCCTTTGAACCTGACCCGGATCATGCCGGCGCAGGAAAGCCGGCGTGAGCTTCGAGCCTGTCGATGCAAGACCACAGGCGCCTCGGCGCCCGGCCGCGCTCCACCCGCCTTCACTGTCGCCTCCAGACCTGAGCCTCCAGGGACGGGTTTGTTCATGGACACCACCGGCGATCCCGATCCAATCCCAGACGCCTGCGCGCGTCGCCCGCGCCGGCCACCGCCGAGGAATTCCGATGAGCGCCATCCCGCACGACTTCATCCGCAAGACCGCCCAGCTCTCCGAGGAGGTGACTCGGCCCTTTCCGAGCTCGCGCAAGATCTATGTCACCGGCTCGCGTCCCGACATCCGGGTGCCGATGCGCGAAGTGATCCTGACACCGACCCAGACCCATCAGGGGCCTGAGGAGAATCCGCCGATCCCGATCTATGACACCTCAGGTCCCTACACCGACCCAGAGGCGAAGATCGACCTGCGTGCCGGTCTGCCGGACATCCGTTCGGGCTGGATCGCCGAGCGCGCAGATACCGAACAGCTCGAGGGGCCGACATCCGCCTTCGGACGCGCGCGCCAGAACGATCCTCGACTCGCCCATCTGCGCTTTGAGCATCTGCGCACCCCGCGCCGCGCCAAGTCTGGTCGCAATGTCACCCAGATGCACTACGCGCGCCTGGGGATCATCACGCCCGAGATGGAATACGTCGCCATCCGCGAAAACCTGCGTCTGGATGAGCTGCGCGCCGACCCACGTTACGCCAAGCTCTTGCGCCAGCATCCGGGCCAGTCATTCGGCGCCGCCCTGCCCGAGACCATCACGCCCGAGTTCGTGCGCGACGAGATCGCCCGCGGTCGTGCCATCATCCCCGCCAACATCAATCACCCCGAGCTGGAGCCCATGATCATCGGGCGCAACTTCCGGGTGAAGATCAACACCAACATCGGCAACTCGGCCCTGAGCTCTTCGATCGCCGAGGAGGTCGAGAAGATGGTGTGGTCGGTGCGTTGGGGCGGCGATACGCTCATGGACCTCTCGACCGGCAAGCACATCCACGAGACCCGCGAATGGATCCTGCGCAACGCGCCCGTGCCGATCGGCACTGTACCCATCTATCAGGCACTGGAGAAGGTCGATGGCCGCCCCGAGGAACTGAGCTGGGAGCTCGTACGCGACACACTCATCGAACAGGCCGAGCAGGGGGTCGATTATTTCACCCTCCATGCCGGCGTCCTGCTGCGCTATCTACCCCTGACCGCCGACCGGCTCACCGGCATCGTCTCGCGCGGCGGCTCGATCCTGGCCAAGTGGTGTCTGGCGCATCATCAAGAGAACTTCCTCTACACCCATTTCGAGGAGATCTGCGAGATCCTCAAGGCCTATGATGTCGCGATCAGCCTCGGGGATGGGCTCCGACCAGGATCACTCGCCGACGCCAACGACGCCGCCCAGTTCGCCGAGCTCAAGACCCTGGGCGAGCTGACCCAGGTCGCCTGGAGGCACGATGTCCAGGTCATGATCGAGGGTCCGGGACATGTGCCGCTGCAGATGATCCGGGAGAACATGACCAAGGAACTGGCCGATTGCTTCGAGGCCCCCTTTTACACCCTGGGCCCGATCGTCACCGACATCGCCCCGGCCTACGACCACATCACCTCGGGTATGGGCGCGGCCAACATCGGCTGGTACGGCACCGCCATGCTCTGCTATGTCACGCCCAAGGAGCATCTGGGTCTGCCCAACAAGGAAGACGTGCGCGCTGGAATCATCACCTACAAGATCGCCGCCCACGCCGCCGACCTGGCCAAGGGACTTCCGGGCGCCCAGATCCGCGACAATGCGCTCTCGAAGGCGCGCTTCGAGTTCCGTTGGGAGGATCAGTTCAATCTCGCGCTCGACCCCGAGCGCGCGCGCGACTATCACGACGCGACCCTGCCCCATCAGTCGCACAAGGTTGCGCACTTCTGTTCGATGTGCGGCCCCCAGTTCTGTTCGATGAAGATCACCCAGGACCTGCGCGACTCTGCGGCCAATCAGCGCGCCGAGGAGGTGCAAGCAGTGGTCGCGGAAGGGATGCGCGAGAAGGCACGTGAGTTCCGGGAAGAAGGAGCGGCGCTCTACAAGGCGGTCTGAACGGCTGAGAGGAGGCTTCGCACATGGAGACCCAGATTAAGGATCTCTATCCCATCGTCGAACCCTTCGCGGTCCACGAGCTGATCGTCGACAACGGTCATCGGCTCTATGTCGAGGAATGTGGGCGCCCGGATGGCATCCCGGCAATTTTTCTGCACGGTGGACCGGGCGCAGGTTGCGAACCGGCCCAGCGCGGGTTTTTCGACCCCGAGCGCTATCGGGCGGTGCTGTTCGATCAGCGCGGCTGTGGACGCTCGACGCCCCACGCCTCGCTCATGGCCAATACCACCTGGGACCTGATCTCAGACATGGAGCTGATCCGTCGGCAACTTAGGATCGAACGCTGGCTGGTGTTCGGCGGCTCCTGGGGCTCAACCCTGGCCTTGGCCTATGCCGAAACCTATCCCGAACGGGTCGCAGCGCTCGTGGTACGCGGGATCTTTCTCTGTCGTCCAGAGGAGATCCGCTGGTTCTATCAAGAGGGGGCGAGCTGGGCGTTTCCCGATTACTGGGAGGCGTTTGTGGCCCCCATCCCGGAGGATGAACGCGGCGATCTGCTCAGCGCCTACCATAGGCGGCTCACCGACGAGGACGCCGCCGTGCGGCTGGAGGCGGCGCGTGCCTGGTCGCTCTGGGAGGGGCGTACCGCCACCCTGCTTGCCAATCCTGAGATCCAGGCCTATTTCGCCGATCCGCATGTGGCCCTGAGTCTGGCGCGCATCGAGAGCCATTATTTCATCAACGGGGCCTTTCTGGCGCCAAACCAGTTGCTGCGCGATGCCCATCGGCTGGCCGACATCCCAGGTGTGATCGTGCAGGGGCGCTATGACCTGATCTGTCCCATGCGTTCGGCCTGGGAGCTGCATCTGGCCTGGCCGCGCGCCGAGTTCCAGATCATTCCGGATGCCGGACACTCGGCCTTCGAGCCCGGGATTCGCCGCGCCCTGGTCGCGGCCACCGACCGCTTTGCGTGTGAATTGGCATGATTGGTCTGCTGCAACGGGTCAGCGCGGCGCGGGTGCTGGTCGCGGGTGAGACGGTCGGCGCCATCGAGCGTGGATTACTGGTGCTGGTGGGTGTGCAGCGTGGCGATGATGAGGCGCGCGCGGCCCGCCTCCTGGAGCGGATACTCGGCTATCGGGTCTTCCCCGATGCGCAGGATCGCATGAACCTCAGTCTGCGCGACATCGACGGCGGGCTCCTGTTGGTGCCTCAGTTCACGCTCGCCGCCGATACCCGGAAGGGCACGCGCGCCAGCTTTACCTCGGCCGCACCGCCTGATGAAGGCAAGCGGCTCTTCGACGACCTGGTTGCAAAGGCATGCGCCGCCCATCCCAGGGTCGCCACGGGGCGCTTCGGGGCCGACATGCAGGTCAGCCTGATCAACGATGGTCCTGTGACCTTTTGGCTCGAAACCTAGGACTGGCACCTGTTTAGCGGCCCTGGCGATCCGAACCCACCTTGATCCAGTGGAGCTGGATATTGAGCATCCGCATCGTCGCGCCAACGGCGGCGAATACCTGATTGGCGTGGACACCCCGGGTCCTCAGGTCACCGCGCTCGGTCTGCCAGGTGATGCTGCATTCGGTGAGCGCATCGGTCCGCCCCCCCTTGGGGATCCGGACCTCATAGTCGATCAGCGGCGGTAGCGTCATCCCCTGACGTTTGAGGATCCGCCCGAGCGCATTGGTAAAGGCATCGAAGCCGCCATTGCCCGTCCCTGTAGCCGTAAAGACCTGATCGCCGAGCCGGAGCTTGATCCCGGCCATGGACTCCAGATCCAGACTCGACGAGATGGTACAAGACAGGAGCTCGGCGTGCGTATAGTCCTTGCTCTCCAGGACCTCGGCGATGATGAACGGCAGATCCTCGGTGGTGATGGTCTTTTTGGAATCACCCAGCTCGACGATGCGCTGCAAGACCCGGCGCTGCTCCTCATCAGACAGCTCGATCTCGAGCCGTTCCAGGTTCTTGGCCAGCGACGCCTTGCCGGAGAGCTTGCCGAGCGCATAGCTGCGCCGCCGCGCGAAGCGCTCTGGCGAGAGCCGGCTGTGGTAGAGGCTGCCTTTCCTGTCGCCATCGGCATGGATACCGGCGGTCTGGGTGAAGACGTCGGCGCCGACGATCGGGGCGTTGTCCGCGATGCGCTTGCCCGAAAAGGACTCGACGAGCTCACTGACGCGCACCAGATGGGTCTCGTCGATCCCGAGCTCGCAGTCGAGCTGATCGCGTAGATTGACTGCGACCTCGGCGAGCGAGGCATTCCCTGCCCGCTCGCCGAGACAATTGACCGTGCAGTGGACCGCCGCAACCCCTGCCTGGACGGCGGCGAGTACATTGGCCGTGGCTAGACCATAGTCGTTGTGCGGATGGAAATCGAATTTAAGTCCTGGGAAACGCCGGACCATGTCCGAGACCGCCGCAAAGACCTGATCCGGCGTCATCACACCCAGGGTATCGGGCAGCATGAAATGCCCGATCCCGGCCTCGGCCAGGCGTGCGACCAGGGTATAGACATAGTCTGGGCTATCGCGATAGCCGTTCGACCAGTCTTCCAGATAGAGGTTGACGCGCAGGCCCTGCGCGTGCGCCCGATCGAGGGTTGCCCGGATGTCGGCGATATGCGCCTCGGGCGTCTTGCCAAGCTGACCACGACAGTGTCGCTCGCTGCCCTTGGCCAGCAGGTTCAGCACCTGGCCTCCGGTGCCCCGGATCCAATCCACGCTTGCCCCGCCATCGGCGAACCCCAGCACCTCGATCCGCTCAACCAGGCCGCGTTCCCCGGCCCAGTCGATGATCTGGGCCACGGCGCTGGCCTCGCCCGAGGACACGCGCGCCGAGGCGACCTCGATCCGATCGACCCGCACCTGTTCGAGCAAGACCTTGGCAAGGTTGAGCTTCTCGGCGGGTGAGAAGGACACCCCCTGGGTCTGTTCCCCGTCGCGGAGTGTGGTGTCCAGGATCAAGACCCGGCGTCTGGAAGATCTCTGCGCCAGATCGGTCGGGTTGGAGGACTTCAGAACCGCATCCGTCATGGCGCAGATACCGTCCCGAGTGTCGCTTCGAGATAGCCCTTCACCGCCGCGGCCCTGGCCTCCAATTCGACGCAGCGCGTCTTTCTCTCCAACAGCCCCTGGAGCGCGGGCGGCAGCGGCGCCTCCTGGCCGATCGCCTGGACCACGGCCGCGCCGAATTTGGCGGGGTGGGCGGTGGCGAGACAGATGGCCTCGGGCAGGTCGCGCGCGGCCCGCACTCCAACCGCCGTGTGGGGACAAAGGATGTAGCCGGTCGCCTCATAGGTGGCACGGATCTGGTCGAGGGTCTCGGGATCGCTCACCGCCGTCGCCTCGAAGTCGGCCTGGGCCTTCTGATGCCGCTCGGCAGACACCCTAAGCCGACCTGTGTGTCTGAAATCCTCAAGCAAGGCACACACCAGCGCCTGATCGCCGTCGTGCAAATAGTAGAGATAGCGCTCGAAATTGGAGGCGATCTGGATGTCCATCGCCGGGCTCAGGGTGTGATAGACCTCCTCGCCCAGGGCATAGACGCCCGTGTGGATGAAGCGGCTCAGGATGTCGTTGCGGTTGGTCGCAATCACCAGGCGCTCGATGGGCAGCCCCATGCGCCGTGCCAGATAGCCGGCGAAGACATCACCGAAGTTGCCGGTCGGGACCGAGAAGCTGACCCGACGCCCGACATCGCCGCCCGAAATCCGGCCCCAGGCATAAAAGTAGTAAAAGGTCTGCGCCAGGATGCGCGCCCAGTTGATCGAGTTGACGGCGCCGAGCCGATAGGCCGACTTGAAGGCCAGATCGTTGAACAGTGTCTTGACGATGGCCTGGGCGTCGTCGAAGGTGCCGCGCACCGCGATGTTGTGGACATTGCTGTCCAGCACCGTGGTCATCTGCCGTTCCTGGATCGGCGAGACGCGGCCCTTGGGGTGCAGGATGAAGATCCGGATGCGCCCCTTGCCGCGCACACCATAGATGGCCGCCGAGCCGGTGTCGCCCGAGGTCGCGCCGAGGATGTTGAGGATCCCTCCCTCGCGTTCGAGCAGATACTCGAATAGATTGCCAAGCCACTGTAAGGCCACGTCTTTGAAGGCCGCCGTCGGACCATGAAAGAGTTCCAGGATGCGCCGCTTGCCCACAGTCACCACTGGGGTGACCTCGGGATGCGAGAAGTTCGCATAGGAGCGTTCGATCAGGGCCTTCAGATCCGCACGCGGGATCTCGTCGCCGATGAAAAGTGTCGACACTTCGAGCGCCAGATCCTGGAAGCGCAAGCCGGCCCAGGCACGCAGCTGCTCGGGATCGAGGACGGGGATCTGGGACGGAACCAGCAGGCCACCGTCGGTCGCCAGTCCCATCATCACGGCTTGTGCGAAACCGATCGGCTCGATTCCACCACGGGTACTGATGTAGTGCATTGTGTTCTCTTCTTAAGGACAAAGGATCTTCATGTAGAGGCCGATTCAGGGCGCGGATCAACCGACTGAAACGTTGACAGCACGCCAAGCGCAACCAGACAATGCCGACAATCCGCTCGATACGGCAGAACGAGCCGGATGCATCATAACCAACGAGGGGGCTTCTGCCATATTTTGCGTGCACTGATCCGTCTCACGACGATCAGGGCGGCGCGCGCCCCGTCACCCCGCCCTTTCACAGTTCATAGTCCAAACCCTGAACGGAGTGACATGACATGACACCCGACAAGCGCGCAGACTATTGGAGAGCGAATCTTCGCTATCTCACCGTCTTACTCATCGTCTGGTTCGTCGTTTCCTATGGCTTTGGCATCCTGCTCGTCGAACCGCTCAACGCCATCCATCTCGGCGGCTACCCGCTTGGTTTCTGGTTCGCCCAGCAGGGGTCGATCTATATCTTCGT
The DNA here is from genome assembly GCF_009664085.1 of Thermochromatium tepidum ATCC 43061. Taxonomy (NCBI): domain Bacteria; kingdom Pseudomonadati; phylum Pseudomonadota; class Gammaproteobacteria; order Chromatiales; family Chromatiaceae; genus Thermochromatium; species Thermochromatium tepidum. The sequence continues at coordinate 2,136,429 of NZ_CP039268.1, forward strand.
TGCGCTGATCTTCATCTATGCCGCGCTGATGAATCGCCTCGACCATCAATTCGACGTCGGCGAAGAGTGAGGAAACGATCCAATGACCGAACTCGAGATCTGGAGTTACTCCATCGTCGGCCTGACCTTCGCCATCTATATCGGTATCGCGATCTGGTCACGCGCCGCCTCTACCAGTGAATTCTATGTCGCCGGCGGCGGCGTGCATCCGGTTGCCAATGGCATGGCGACCGCGGCCGACTGGATGTCGGCGGCCTCCTTTATCTCCATGGCCGGTATGATTGCCTTCGGCGGTTATGGCGGCTCGGTGTTCCTGATGGGCTGGACCGGGGGTTATGTGCTGCTAGCCCTGCTTTTGGCGCCCTATCTGCGCAAGTTCGGCAAGTTTACGGTGCCCGAATTCATCGGCGACCGCTACTATGCCAACGGGGCGCGCGTGGTGGCCGTCATCTGTCTGATCCTGGCCTCAGTCACCTATGTCATCGGTCAGATGACGGGTATCGGTGTGGCCTTTAGCCGCTTCCTCGGCGTCTCCTACGAGATTGGGATCTTTGTGGGCATGGGGATCGTCGCCATCTACGCCATCCTCGGCGGCATGAAGGGCATCACCTATACCCAGATCGCCCAGTACGTCGTTTTGATCTTCGCCTACACCATCCCGGCGATCTTCATCTCGCTGAACCTCACCGGCAATCCCATCCCCCAGCTCGGACTCGGCGGTACCCATGTCGGGAGCGGAATGTCGCTGCTGGACCGCCTCGATCAGGTGGTCACGGACCTCGGCTTCAAGCAATATACCACCCAGGTCATGGGCAGCACCCTCAACATGTTCGTCTATACCCTGTCGCTGATGATCGGCACCGCGGGTCTGCCGCATGTCATCATCCGCTTCTTCACCGTGCCCAGGGTGCGTGACGCGCGCTACTCGGCCGGCTGGGCGTTGGTCTTCATTGCCATCCTTTACACCACGGCCCCGGCGGTCGGTGCCATGGCGCGTCTGAACCTGATGGACACCATCCAGATCGGTCCAGTCGGAGAGGAAACCGGAAATCTGGTCTACGACGAGCGTCCAGACTGGTTCAAGCGCTGGGAGACCACAGGTCTTCTGAAGTTCCAGGATTGGAACCAAGACGGTCGAATCCAGTATTACAGTGATGGCGGGCTTGGTGAGGCCAGGATGAAACTGGCCGACGCCAAGGCCAAGAACGCTGGCGTAGAGACGGCCGAACAGGCCGTTGCAAAGGCGGAAACCGCACACAGCGCTACCAAGTTTGCCAAGTTCGGCTGGCAAGGCAACGAGATGGTCACGGTCAACAATGACATCATGGTGCTCGCCAACCCCGAGATCGCGGGATTGCCGAACTGGGTGATCGCGCTGGTGGTCGCCGGCGGTCTGGCGGCGGCACTCTCCACCGCCGCCGGTCTGCTGCTCGCCATCTCCTCGGCGATCTCGCATGACCTGCTCAAGGGTGTGTTCATGCCGCAGATTACTGAGAAGGACGAGCTCTTGGCCGGACGCCTTTCTATGATTGGTGCCATCCTGCTGGCGGGCTATCTCGGACTCAATCCACCTGGATTCGCGGCAGGCACCGTGGCCATCGCCTTTGGTCTGGCGGCCTCCTCGATCTTCCCAGTGCTGATGCTCGGCATCTTTGCCAAGCGCATGAACAAGCAGGGCGCGATCGCGGGCATGATCGCTGGTATCACAGTGACCCTGCTCTATGTGTTCCAGCACAAGGGGATCCTCTTCATCAAGGGCACCGAGTTCCTGATGCCCGAGCTTGGGATGGGCACCAACTGGTTCTTCGGTATCACACCCGAGGCCTTTGGCGCAGTCGGGGCCTTGGCCAACTTCCTGGTTGCCGGACTGGTGTCGGCGCTCACCGCCCCGCCGCCCGAGCACATCCAGCATCTGGTCGAGGACGTGCGCATCCCACGTGGTGCAGGCGCCGCCGTGGGTCATTAGATCGGCCTCAGCCGCGCTTGACCTTGCAATGAACCCCGCCGAGGCGGGGTTCATTTTGTCGTGGGGCCGCGATTGAAAGCAAAACGTAATCGCCGCCTCCGACCCGATCATTCGCCCCCGGCGCCATCCGGCATGCGATCCATCATGCAACCTGTAGATGGGGTAACGATCATGACCAATGGCTCTTCCCTGACGGCGATGGAACAGATGGTGTTCCTGGGGCTGGTCGGTTGACTGCGCTATTCTCAGTCTTCAAACGCGCGCGGTGACCTCCAGTCGAGCGACGAGACACCGAAAGACCCCGACTAAACCTGCACGGATCCGCCTCTCGATACTTCGCGACACCTGGCGTCGACTCGCCTATCATTGCACCCCGATCTGGAAGCCATCGTCCTCCGTTGCGGGCGGCGATGGCGCTCGGTTTTGCTAACTTCTTCTCGGCGGGTCGAACAGAGATGAGCGTCAAGCAGATGGACTTCAGGGACGACCTGAAAACGGCCTCAGACTATCTGCGCATGGCGGTGCCGCAGATGGTGTGCCGCCGCATCCCGCCGACACCCTACAACTACGCCCTCTGGTATGCCCACGTCCAAAACGCCTGCCCGGAGCTGAGTCGCTCGTTGCTGGTCGAGTTTCCGGAAAACGGCCCCTATGACCCGGAGAAGAGCGAGGCGCTGTTCTTTGAGTATTTCGTCAAGCACTATCTCCCGACCAGCCCACAGGCGCGGGATCTGATCGCCGAGATCGTCGCGACCCTGACGCAGGCGGTCTCACGCAATCTGCGCGGTACCCAGGACTATGGGGCCAGTTTGCGCGAGGCCATGACGGTGTTCGAGGAGCCCGCGGTCGATCCCGAGCGCATCCGCGCCCTGGTCGATCAGTTGCTTACCGAAACACGCGATCTAGAGAGCCTCACTCAGTCCTTCCAGAGCGAGCTGCAATCGGCCAGCGCCCAGGTCGAGCGGCTCAAACGCGAGCTGGAGGAGAGCGAACGACGCGCGCGTCTGGATGCCCTGACCAAGATCCCCAATCGGCGCGGTTTTGACGAGGCACTGGCCCAGTCGCTCTTGGGCGGTGACGACGAGCCGACCTGTCTGATACTGATGGATCTCGATCACTTCAAGCGGCTCAACGACACCTACGGTCACCAAATGGGCGATCGCGTCCTGGAGAGCGTCGGCGGGGTTCTGGCCAAGCTGCAAAGCGATCGGGTGTTTGTCGCCCGTTATGGCGGAGAGGAATTCGCGATCATCGTCCATGACGAACTGGAGGCGGCCCAGGCGCTGGCCGAGCAGATCCGGCGTCAGGTTGCCGCGATCCAGATCAAACGCAAAAGCACCCAGGACACCATCGGTGTGATCACGGTCTCGATTGGGCTGACCCGTTTCCGCCCAGGCGAGACGGCCGAATCCCTGATCGAGCGCGCCGACACGGGGCTCTATCGCGCCAAGGAGGGCGGGCGCGACCGGGTCGTGATCGCTTGACGACAGATTTCACGACATCCGGTTCAGGAACAAGACCGACGCAAGCCCAGATTGAAACCGCGTCGATCGCGGGCCGGATCAATCGATCCCTTTCGATCCAATCTGCCGCTTGAGATGAATCAGCAACAGCGAGATCGCCGCCGGCGTGACGCCCGGAATGCGCGCCGCCTGTCCGAGGGTCGCCGGACGCACCCGTGTGAGCTTCTCACGCACCTCAGCCGAGAGTCCGCGCACCTGCGCATAGTCGAAGCCATCGGGCAGCGGCTTGAGTTCCTGTTCCCGCTGGCGCTCGATCTCGGCGCGCTGGCGCTCGATATAGCCGGCATAGCGGGTCTGGATCTCCAGTTGCTCGGCGACCGTGGGCGCGACCGGCTCGGGCGGCGCACCGATCAGCGCACACAGACCGGCATGGCCGACGCCGGGCCGCGCCAGCAGCTCCAGGGCACGCACCTCGCGGCGCAGCGGCTCGCCCAACACCTGAGTCGCCAGCACCGGGTCGAGTGCCTCGGGTCGCACCCAGGTGTCGCGCAGACGTTGGCGCTCGCGCTCGATCGCCTCGCGCTTGCGCTCAAAGGCGCGCCATTGCGCATCGCCCACCAGACCGAGCCGGCGCCCGGTTTCAGTCAGACGCAGATCGGCATTGTCCTCGCGTAGCAGCAGGCGGTATTCGGCACGGCTGGTGAACATGCGATAGGGCTCATTGGTCCCGCGTGTGATGAGGTCATCGACCATGACCCCGAGATAGGACTCGTCGCGGCGCGGATGCCAGGGTTCGCGGCCCTGGACCTGGAGCGCGGCATTGGCCCCGGCCAATAGCCCCTGGGCGCCGGCCTCCTCGTAGCCGGTGGTGCCATTGATCTGGCCGGCGAGAAACAGCCCCGACAGCGGGCGCGTCTCCAACGAGGGCTTGAGATCGCGCGGATCCAGGAAGTCGTATTCGATCGCATAGCCGGGCCGGGTCAGGTGCGCGCGTTCCAACCCGACGATCGAACGTACCAGCGCCTCCTGGATGTCATAGGGCAGGCTGGTCGAGATCCCATTGGGATAGACCTCACGGGTGCTGAGTCCCTCAGGCTCCAGAAAGATCTGATGTGAAGCTTTATCGGCGAAGCGCACGACCTTGTCCTCGATCGAGGGACAGTAACGCGGTCCGACCCCTTCGATCACCCCGGTGAACAACGGCGAACGCGACAGCCCCGAACGGATGATGTCGTGGGTGCGTTCGTTGGTATGGGTGATGTGACAGCTGACCTGACGCGGATGGTCCTCGGGCCTCCCCATGAAGGAAAACACCGGAACAGGATCGTCGCCCGGCTGCTCGGTGAGTCGGCTGTAGTCGATACTGCGCGCATCGATCCGCGGCGGGGTGCCGGTCTTGAGCCGCTCGATGCGAAACGGCAGCTCACGCAGACGGCGCGCCAGGCCATTGGAGGGCGGATCGCCGGCCCGCCCGCCTTCATAGCTGGATAGACCGATGTGGATGCGACCGCCGAGGAAGGTGCCGACCGTCAGCACCACCGCGCGTGCCCGAAACTCCAGCCCCATCTGGGTGCGCACGCCGACCACACGCTCGCCCTCGATCAGGAGATCCTCGACCGACTGCTGGAAGAGCACAAGCCCCGGCTGGTTCTCCAGCGCCGCGCGCACGGCCGCCTTGTAGAGCTGACGGTCGGCCTGGGCGCGGGTGGCGCGCACCGCTGGGCCCTTGCTGGCGTTGAGGATCCGAAACTGGATCCCGGCGCGATCGGCGGCGCGCGCCATGAGCCCGCCGAGTGCGTCGATCTCGCGCACCAGATGCCCCTTGCCGATGCCGCCGATGGCCGGGTTGCAGCTCATCTGGCCCAGGGTCTCGAGGTTCTGGGTCAGGAGCAGGGTGCGCACACCGCAGCGCGCGGCAGCCAGCGCGGCCTCGGTGCCGGCATGCCCGCCGCCGACCACGATCACATCATAGGTATCGCTTGCACGCATCTTTAATTGAATGAAAGGTAGGTCCGTGAAGACAGGACAAAATCTAGTACAGTACAAAAAAATGGCCTCCCCTGCCTCACCAAGGGCAGCGCGAAGCAGAGGTCCTGTTCGACCTGGGGGTTGTCCATCCAGCAGGGATCCCAACACCCAGAGGAAGCCGGGGCGAAGGCGTCGAGTTTGGCGATGAGATGAAGGCCCACGGCCACGCCAGTTTCTTAAAATATCCGTGCCGTAACTATTCAGCTGCTCCCAAACGGTCAGCCCCGTCGTAGATACAAGGAGCGGCTTCTGTGTGGGAGCGGCGGTTGCCGCGATTCGGGCGGTCAAACCGGCAATAGGTTCTGTCATCGCGCCTGAAGGCGCTCCCACGGTTACGGTACTTACCTTGGTTGGACCGAGAACCTGAATAGTTACTCCGTGCCTTCGTGTTCCTGCTCGCCGGCAAGCTGGACTTCGGAAAACGGGGTCAGCCAATCGGCGTCTATGATGGATCGATGGTGGGAACCGGCTTGGGGCCTGGTCTGATCATGGTCACATCCAATCGCGACGATTGCGCCGGGTCGCCGGATGAGAGGTCGAAAACGGGCGTTGACCTCGACTGTATCTCCAACCTCAATCTCTCGATTTCGACGAGTCGCCGATGAACCTACACCAGACATCCAATCCAGCCCGATCCAACCTTACCGAGTGCATCCTGCGCGATGCCGGTGCCATCATCCTCGGCAAGGATCGCGAGCTGCGCCTGGCGCTGGCCTGTCTGCTCGCGCGCGGTCATCTGCTGGTCGAGGACCTGCCGGGCGTCGGCAAGACGACGCTGGCGCATCTGCTGGCGCGCCTGCTCGGGCTGGAGTATTCGCGCATCCAGTTCACCAGTGATCTCTTGCCGGCCGATGTCATCGGTGTCTCGGTCTATGATCGGGCCTCCGAGAGTTTCCGCTTCCATCCCGGCCCGATCTTCGCGCAATTGATCCTGGCCGACGAGATCAACCGCGCCACACCCAAGGCGCAGAGCGCGCTCCTGGAGGCCATGGAAGAGCGTCAGGTCACGGTCGAGGGCGAGACTCGGCGTCTGCCCGAGCCCTTCTTTGTCATCGCCACCCAGAACCCGCTGTTCCAGGTCGGCACCTTTCCGCTACCCGAGTCGCAGCTCGATCGCTTTCTGATGCGCATCCATCTCGGCTACCCGGCCGCGGAGCAGGAAAAGGCGCTACTCGCCGGCGAGGACAGGCGCGAGATGCTCGCGCGCCAACGACCGGCCCTGACCAATGCCGAACTGATCGACTTGCAGCAGTCCGTGGTCCGTATCCACGCCGCGCCGCCGATCATCGACTATGTGCACGCGATCCTCCAGTTCACGCGCGGCTCGGAGCGTTTCGCCTATGGGCTCTCGCCGCGCGCCGGGCTGGGTCTGCTGCACGCGGCCAAATCCTGGGCCCTGCTCGCCGGGCGCGACTATGTGATCCCCGAGGACGTGCAGGCGGTGCTGCCAGCAGTGGCCGTGCATCGCCTGACCGGCGGCGAGCCGGGCCAGCGGATCGGAGACGACGAGGTGGCGCGTTTCATCCTCACCAATGTGCCTATTTGAATCGGACGCAACGGGACGCCACATCCGTCAAACCGACACCCGAACCGAATCTTGAGCACAACGACACTGACGCCATGTCCCAGGTCTCCGACCGCCTGCGCGAGCGCGCACACCGCTATTTCGACGGCCTGCTGCGCCGGGTGCTGCCTGGACCGGACGGTGTGGCGCGCGTCGGCGGGCGTCAGATCTATATCGTGCCGACCCGCGCCGGGTTCATGTATGGCGCGGTGCTGCTGGTGATGCTGCTCGGGTCGCTCAACTATCAAAACAACCTGGGTCTGCTGCTGACCTTCTTCCTGGCCTCGGTCGGGTTGGTGGCCATGCATCACACCTGGCTCAATCTGCTGGGGTTGGCGGTGCAGGTACGCGGCGGCACGCCGGTGTTCGCTGGGGAGCAGGCGCGCTTCGAGGTCATGGTGCGCGCCGAGGGCGGACGCCCGCGTCATGATATCCGTTTGCGTAAAAACGAAGAGAGGCCGCCGCCGGTCCATGTCGGCGCTGGGGATCAGCTGTTGGTCGTGCTGGCTGTACCGACCGAGAAACGTGGCTGGCAGCGGCTGAGCGATGTGATGATCGAGACACGTTATCCGATGGGGCTGTTTCGCGCCTGGACCCATGTCGCCACCGAGGCCAAGACCCTGGTCTTCCCCAAACCCGCGCCCCAGGCGCCCGAACCTGGCCACGACGCCGGAGACAGCCCCCGTCCCCATCGCACCCGTCACGAAGGCGCCGAGGACTATCTCGGCGCGCGCGGCTACCGTCCGGGCGATTCGATCCGCCATATCGACTGGAAGGCCTATGCGCGCGAACGCGGCCTTGTGGTCAAGCAATACGGTGGCGAGCAGGGTCAAGAGGTCTGGATCGACTGGGCGCGCTTCAACACACCTGATCCAGAGATTCGGCTTGGACTGCTGACGCGGCAGGTGCTCGACGTCAGCGCCGGCTCGACGCGCTTCGGTCTGCGTCTGCCCGGCGCGGTCGAGGGGCTGTCTCAGGGCGCGGTCCATACCGAACGCTGTCTGACCCGACTGGCGCTCTTCGGCCATGCCCAAGACTGACCTCATCCCCGAGACCGAGCGGCCAAAGCGCCATCAGATCCTCTGGACCACACTCCTGGTCGCGGCGGCGTGCGCCCCATTCGTTCGCTCTCTGGACGGCCAGGTCGTAGCCTTCCTGACCCTGATCTTGGCCATCCGACTGGCAGCGCTCCGCTGGCCAGCCACCCTGCCCAACCGTTGGATCCGCGCCCTGATGGCCTTCGCCGGCCTGGGCAACTGTCTGGCGGCCTATCACACGATCTCCGGTCAAGACGGCGGCTCGGCGCTGCTGGCGACCATGCTCGTGCTCAAGCTGCTGGAACTCGACACCAAGCGCGATCTCCGCCTGGTGCTGATCCTGCTTGGCTTCCTGAGTGTGGTGCAGTTCCTGTTTGACGATTCCTTTCTGCTCACGTTCTATGTGGGTCTGATCGCCCTGGGTCTGGTCACGCTGTTGACCGAGCTCAACGGCGGGCTGGGGGCCACGGGTCTGCGTCCGGCGCTGCGGGTCGGCCTCCGACTGGCACTCCAGGCCATCCCGCTCACCCTTATCCTCTTCGTGCTGTTTCCGCGTCTGACCGCCCCACTCTGGAGTCTAGGGGTCGATAGATCCAAGGCGCTGATGGGCATGTCAGAGATTATGGAGCCAGGCAACATCAGCGAGCTGGTGGTCAATGGCGAACCGGCCTTTCGTGTGCGCTTTGCCGGTCAGCGCCCGGAGTCGAATCAGCTCTACTGGCGCGGCCCGGTGCTATGGACGACGGATGGACGTCGCTGGACGCCGGGTGCACCACCCTCCGACGGGCAGGAACCGGCACGCCTGATCGAGACGAGCAACCCGGTCGAGTACGAGGTCGTCATGGAGCCGACTCAGCAACGCTGGCTGTTTGCGCTCGACCTGCCGGTCAGCGCGCCGGATGGTGCCGCGATCAACCCGGATTTCCAACTCCTGTCGAACCAGCCGGTGACGGTACTCAAACGTTATCGGGTGCGCTCGGTCCTGAGCTATCGCACCGCCGAGCCGGACGAGCGCGTGCGCGGTCTGGCGCTTGAGCTGCCCGACAATGTCACGCCCCGGATGCGTGCCCTCGTCGACGGCTGGCGCGCCCAAGCCAACGACGATTGGGCACTGGTCCAGCGGGCCCTGGTTCATTTCAACCGCGAAAACTTCTATTACACCCTGCTGCCGCCCAAACTCGGCGCCAACCCCACCGACGAGTTCCTGTTCGAGACCCGTAGCGGCTTTTGCGAGCACTATGCCAGCAGTTTTGCGCTCCTGATGCGGATCGCCGGCATCCCCTCGCGCATCGTGCTCGGCTATCTCGGCGGCGAGACCAATGCCTTTGGCGGCTATACCCTGGTGCGCCAGTCCGACGCCCATGCCTGGGTCGAGGTACTGATCGCGGGGCGCGGCTGGGTGCGGGTCGATCCGACCGCAGCGGTCGATGCGTCGCGGATCGACAACCGCGTGGCCATCGAGCGGCTGGGGGCTGGGACCTCGGCGCGCTTCGATCTCGGTGAGGCCACTATGCTGGCACGCTGGATGCGCGATCTGCGTCTGCTGGGCGATACCCTGGAGGCGACCTGGCAGAACTGGGTGCTGGACTTCTCGGTCCAGGACCAGCGCCGGCTCATGGACCGGCTCGGGCTGGGCGCCTGGCAGGAATACGGACTGGCCGTGCTGATGGTGCTGGCCGTGTCCTTGACGCTGGGCGGCCTCCTGCTCGTCCTGATGCACGAACGGACCGAGCGCGACCCGCTCGAACGGCTCTATGCGCGTCTGTGCCAGCGGCTGGCCCGTATCGGGCTGCCGCGCCGACCTTCTGAGGGCCCCAGCGACTATGGCCGGCGCATCGCCGCGGCGCGCCCGGATCTGGCCCCGGAGATCGGCGCCTTCCTCGCGCTCTACATCCCAGCGCGCTACGGCGAACGCTCGACGCCCGAGACCCCAAAACGGCTATCGGCCCTCCTGCGTGGCCTCAAGCCCCGGGCTCAGCCGATCCAGAGCGCGCCCAAGGGGATCGAGCAACCGCCAGTGTCCATCGGCCTGGAGTCGATAGACCTCCAGCCTCCGCACCGGCAGATCGATCGGCCACGATCGTCATAACAGGCCGGCTTTGAGGCGGCTTGAGTCACGAGACCCTGCCTCATCGGTTCGACCAACCCGGTTCTGGCAGTTCACCCTCGATCATGATCGGCTTGAGGGCGTGGAGGATACTGGAGAAGAGTGTGGCGTGTTCGGCCTCCTCGCGCGCCAGCAGGGCCTTCATCTGCGCGCGCCGAGTCGGTCGGGTGAAGCAGGCCGGACAGGAATCCGGGATCACCGGCAGTCCAGCGCGCCGGGCAAAATCGGCCATCTGGCGTTCACGGCAGTAGACCAGCGGGCGGATGATACGCACATCGCCCTCTTGGTTGCGATAATGCGCCTTCATGGTGCGCAACTGACCGCCGTGGAACAGCGACATCAGCAGACTCTCGGCCAGGTCGTCGAGGTGTTGGCCCAAGGCCAGAACATTGTAGCCGTGCTCGCGGCAGAGTCGGTACATGATGCCGCGCTTCATGCGCGCGCAATAGGCGCAGAAGGAGTCGCCGTCCATGTGGGTCCTGGCCTGCTCCAGCAGCGGCTGCTGTTCGTAATGCCAGGACACGCCCAAGCGGTCGTAATAGTCCTTCAGCGGCTGCGGATCATAGCCGGGAACCTCCGGATCGACGGTCAGGGCCGCCAGCTCGAAACGCACCGGGGCATAGGTGCGCAGATGGAGCAAGATCTGGAGCAAGGAGAGTGAATCCTTGCCGCCGGAGACGCCAAGGAGGATCCGATCCCCTTCCCCAATCATCCGGAAATCAGCGATGGCCCGCCCGACCTGGCGCAGCAATGACTTGGGTGGTTTGACCGATGGGACGCTGTTCATGGCGCGCAGTGTAGCGCAGTCCGCGTCTTTGACCAGAGAGCGGAAAGCGGTAGCGCTCGATGCGCCACTCGTCGGACTCGGCGATCAGCACCAGACAGGACGGCCCGCCGTGGGTGCGCGAGCGCCCGGCCGCGCCCGGATTGAGTACCCAGGGCTGAACGTCGAGATCCGTCTCCAAGCGATGGCTGTGACCATAGACGATGGCGCGTGCCTCCGGGAAGCGCGCCCGCAACAGGGCATGACGGCGGCGCGCCGGAACCTGATGACCGTGGATCAACACCAGCGAACCGCCGGGCAGCGGCTGTTCCAACCACTCAGGCAGATGCACCAGCAGCCGCCGATCCTCCTCCGGCCATTTGTGCGCCACGTCGTTGTTGCCGAAGACCGCCAACACCCGCCCCAGACGCGGCTGGAGCTGCGAGAGGATGGCGGCATGACCGATGTCTCCGCCGTGCAACGCTAGATCACAACCCTCGACGATCTCGCGCAGGCGCGGATCGAACGCCCCATGGGTGTCCGAGATCAGGGCCACGCGCACGCGCCTCAGGGTCGAGAAGGGATGCAAGCCCACCTCAATTCGGCTCATCGGCTCGGGTCCAGGTCCAAGACCAGCTTACCCATCACAGCGCCTCGTTCGAGCAGACGATGCGACTCAGCGGCCTCGGCCAACGCAAAGGTCCGAAAGACATGCACCCGCAGTTCGCCACGATCGATGAGATCGCCGCAGCGCTGGAGGATCCAGCCCTGATGCAAACGCGCGCGCGGCAGATCGCGCAGCATCGGGGTCAGCATCAGTTCCAGGCTCAGACGCAGATTGCGCAGCCGGGCCTCCTTGAGATTGAGCTCGGGACCGGGATCGAGGAGGGTCACCAGATCACCATAATGGGCCACAGCCGGGATGGTACGCCGGAAGACCTCGGGACCGACGGTATCCAGGGCGATGTCCACGCCCTGCCCCTCGGTCCAATCCATGACCGCCTCGACCAGGTCCTCGTCGCGATAATTGATGCAGAACTCGGCCCCGAGTTCATGCGCAAGCGCCGCCTTCTCGGGACCGCTGACCGTGGTGCAGACACGCGCGCCGGCCAAGCGTGCGAGCTGGATGGCGACATGGCCAACCCCGCCGGCCCCCGCATGGATCAGTACCCGCTGGCCGGCGGCGATCCGCGCCCGATCGTGCAACGCCTCCCAGGCCGTCAGCAACACCAGGGGGGCGGCGGCGGCCTCGACCATGCCGAGTGTGCGCGGCTTGGCCTGGACGAACTGCTGATCGATGACGCGATATTCGGCATAGTTACCGGCTGGGCCACCGAGCCCGCCGTGGCAGAACCAAACCGCGTCGCCGGGCTTGAAGCGCGTCACACCCTCGCCCACGGCCTCGATCACACCGGCCCCATCGCAACCGAGCACGGCTGGCAGACCTGCGGGGAGCATCGGGCCGCGTTGGCGGATCTTGGTATCGATTGGATTGACACCGGCGGCATAGACGCGGACAAGCAGATCGTCCGGCCCGGTCAGTTCAGGCCGCGGACGTTCGACCAACCGCAAAACCTCGGGTCCACCGGTCTGCTGGATCTCGATGACATACATGCCGAAAAATCCTCTAGGGTTGAATCTTGGGTCCTAAAGCTGCTCGGTCGAGACGGCGATAACCTGGATCCTAAGGTGGGGTGCACGCTCACCAGTCCAAGGATTCAGTATGGCGCACACGGCGAAGGTGTACTGGAAAATCTCGTAGATACGCCCGTGACCGCTTTGGGTCGGCGCGCGGCGGACAGGATCCCATAACGGGAGAAGGCGTCGAGTCCGCAGGCCGGTCCCCGACGCTACCCGGAATTGGCAGACCGGCGGCCTGGACCGCCGTCATTGGCTTGGGATATCAGACGTGATAGGCGCGGCTGAGCTCGTGCACGGCAGCGATCATGACCGCCGGACGCTCGGGATCGACGTCCTGGGTGATGCCGTGGCCAAGGTTGAAGACATGGCCCGAGCCCTGACCATAGCTGGCCAGGACGCGCGCCACCTCCTCGCGGATGCGCTCGGGTGAGGCATAGAGGGCGCAGGGATCCAGGTTGCCCTGGAGTGCAACCCGATCCTCGACCATCCGACGCGCCTCGGCCAGATCCGTGGTCCAGTCGACGCCGAGCGCGTCACAACCGGTTTTGGCCATATCGCCCAGCCATTGACCGCCGTTCTTGGTGAACAGGATCACCGGTACCCGGCGGCCCTCGGCCTCGCGGGTCACCCCCTCGACCACGCGCTGCATGTAGGCCAGCGAGAACTCGCGATAGTTGGCCGGCGCCAGGACACCGCCCCAGGTGTCAAAGATCATGGTCGCCTGGGCGCCGCGCGCGATCTGGGCATTGAGATAGAGGGTCACGGCATCGGCGACCTTCTCCAGCAAGCGGTGCAGCAGTGCCGGCTGATCGAACATCATTGCCTTGATCTTGGAGAAGTGCTTGCCGCCACCGCCCTCAACCATGTAGGTTGCCAGGGTCCAGGGGCTGCCGGAGAAGCCGATCAACGGCACCCGACCCTTGAGTGCGCGCCGGATGACGGAGACGGCCTCCATCACGTATTTGAGCTCGCCTTCCGGATCCGGGATCGGCAGTCGATCGACATCGTCAGCCGTGCGCACCGGGCGCTCAAAGTGCGGCCCCTCGCCCTCAGAGAAGTACAGCCCTAGACCCATGGCATCAGGCACGGTCAGGATGTCGGAGAACAGGATGGCGGCATCGAGCAGATAGCGATCAAGCGGCTGGAGCGTGACTTCACAGGCCAACTCCGGATTCTTGCACAGATCCATGAAGCTGCCGGCCTTAGCGCGCGTGGCGCGGTACTCAGGTAGATAGCGTCCGGCCTGGCGCATCATCCAAACCGGCGTGTAATCAACGGGTTCGCGCAGCAGCGCGCGCAGGAAGGTGTCGTTTTGCAACTGGGTCATGGATCAGGCTCGATCTGAGTGTGGTGAAAAACGAGGGTCGAGCTGTCTATTTTACTACGGTAGGGAGACTCGGGGGCGGGGTGTCAGAACGCATGGCGACTGGAGGCTGTCGACCTACCCCGCCCGCAATCCTTTTGGACACGAATTGTTGTAGATAGAGTTGTCTGAACAAGGTGCCAGAAAGGCCGAATGAGTCGGATGACAGCTGGGTGCGGTTGTTCTCTGTCATACCGCCCGACGGCTCGGCCCATAGCGCTCGGATCGCTCCCGAGTCGGGAGCGCCGAGGCTTGGATCTCAGGTCGAATAGCGGGCGTCTTTGTGCAGACGGATGACCATGGGGCGTGGGGGCGGTTTTGGCCGCGATTTGGGGAGACACGGTTGATTCAGCGTTTCCCGAGACCTCCTCGGGTTCAGTATGGACGTGCCGGGCGGCGCTCAGACTCCGCGACGCGCCCCTGGCGAACCGCGCGGGCGAGGAACACAGGATAGCTCCTTCGCGGCACCTGCCCACACGGGATGCAACAGGTAGGCGATGAGTCAGTCTGATGGAACGGCTTGCCGGAGATCACCAGCCGCGCATCGCCCGATAATGCTCCAGCGCCTCGTCGGTCGGGCCGGCGAACACCACCCGACCATGCTCCATCAGGAGCGACTTGGAGCACATGTTGCGCAACAAGTCTTCTGAATGCGAGGAGAGCACGATGATGGAGACCTGCTCGGTGAAGCGTTCCAGACGCTCGCGCGCCTTATTCAGAAAGGCCGCGTCGCCGGCGCCGATGCCCTCGTCGATCAACAGGATATCCGGCACCACTGAGGTCGAGACGGCAAAGGCCAGACGCATCTGCATCCCGGCTGAATAGGTGCGGATCGGTAGGTTGAGAAAGTCGCCCAGTTCGGTGAATTCGGCAATCTCGTCCATCATGGCGCGGATCTTCTTGCGCGGAAGCCCGAGGAAGAGTCCGCGCAGGATGATGTTCTCGTAGCCTGTGCTCTCTTGGTTCATCCCGAGCGCGATGTCGAACAGGGGCACGGTCGTGCCCTGGACCTCGACCCGACCGCTGTTCGGTTCATAGATCCCGCCGAGCACCCGCAATAAGGTCGTCTTACCGGCGCCGTTGTGTCCGATGAGCCCGAGTCGATCGCCGTCCTCGAGCGAGACGTTGATGTCTTGCAACGCTTGCACCACCGAGATGCGCTGCGAGATCGCGTCGGCACGGATCTGACCACCGGTCGCGCTCTGGATCAGACGGTTCTTGAGCGAGCGCGTCGAGGCGCTGTAGACAGGAAAGGAGACCGAGACGTTCTCCAGCTTGATCGAGGCCAAGATACGTTCCCTCAAACCCAATAAGCGATGCGCCAGCGGTAGGCCGAATAGAAGAAGAGTGCCAGCGACCAGCCGACGATCGTGATGGCGATGACCGGGAGCCAGTTGGCGAGTGCAGGCGCTTGGCCGAGCAAGGGGGCGCGCATGATCTCGACCAGATGGTAAAAGGGGTTGAGATGCAGCCAGAGCGCGCGCCCTGGCAGCATCTCGGGCTTCCAGATGACCGGCGTGATGAAGAATAGCACCTGCACCATACTGCCCACGATCAGGGGGACGTCGCGGAAGCGTGCGCTCAGAACACCCAGGAAGAGCGCGATCCAGAACCCATTAAGGAGCAGGACCAAGAGCGCGACCGGCACCCACAGCAGATTCCAGTTGAGATCGACCCCAAACCAGAGCGCTACCATGAAAAAGACCCAGATATTGTGGGCAAAGGCGATCAGGGTCGACCAGAGGACGCGATAGACATAGATGGAGAGGGGGGCATTGAGCTGGCGGATCATGCCCTCGGCGAGGATGAAAGACTGGCAGCCGTCGTTGACGAGGCTCGCGATTAGGTGCCAGATGACGAAGCCGACAGCCAGAAAGGGCATGTAATCGTGCAGATCCTGGCCGAAGATCTGACCATAGAGCAGACCAAGCGCCAGCACCATAATGGCCATCGACAGCGTGATCCAGAACGGTCCCAGCTTGGAGCGCCGATAACGCTGGCGCACGTCCTGGAGTCCGAGCGTCATCCAGAGTTCGCGCCTGTCCCAGCCGGCGCGGATATCGTGCAGGGCACGCTTAATCTGCTCGCGCCTGAGTCCGTGCTGGAGCTGGATCAGCAAGGACGACTCGCCATGTTGGGTGCCTGTCGACATCGAGGCTCGAACTCTAAATCGAAGTGGTTTGGTTCGCGGCGCGTACTATAGCACGCGGGTTTTGCGACAAAGATGGCCTAGTGCAAGAATGCCCTCGGTCAGGATCAGCGATACAGATCCAGCGGGAAATATTCGGTGATCAGGATCACGGGACGATGCTCGATAATGATGCGATAGGTGCGAAAAACCGTGGTTTCACCGGAGGCGGTCCGGTCCAGCCCCACGTCCAGCACCTCGCGATAGCTCTCGAGTCCGCTGTCGCGGATCAGTACACCGATGCCGATCTCGCGATCGATGAGCCGTTGGCGGAAATCCGGCGGGATGAGCTGGGCGCGGATCATTGAGAAGGCCTCGGCGAAACAGCGTCCGCTGTCGGCGCCGCGCAGCTGGGCGTCGCGAATCAGACAGGAATCACCGGGCTCGACCCCGAGCCAGGGTACGGGTTCCAGTGCGTCCTCGAAGCGCTGTTCCAGGGTCTCGACTATGACCGGTTCCCAGAAGTAGGCCTCAAGGATCTTGGTGACCGTGCCGTCCGTGACGAGGAGTGCGCGCAGAAAGGGGGGCAACCGGCTCAGGACGATTCGCTCACCCGTCGCGTCGACGATCTCAGCGGTGCGCGCGAAACCATCACAGCGAAAGGGCGGAGAGCTCGGCGCGGATGTGCCGCGCCCATAGTAACGATGCATCAATATAGGTCCAAAATACAACGGTGTTGGTTTGAGACATCAAGCTGGACGGATACTGGGAGGCTGATGCGTTTCCGTGTGGGCGGATGCGGAAGATCCTCGCACATATCGATTGACATGACGGCTGTATGCAGTGACTCCATCAATCAGAAAAAACTTTTCTTACAATGACTTGAGCGTTAGTTCTGCGCATGCGCGACATGGTGTCCGGCCTGAATGTAGGCCAGGATCGGCCAGGCGTTGTAAAAAATCTGCCGATCAGTATGATTGTGGGCTTGATGTCTCACCCAATTTGCCCCAAGCTTTGCGTTGGACACTGCCACCTGGATGGCACTCCAAGGCTGGGGATGTGGAACCAGAATGAGCACATCAAATCCTACTCGCTCATCACACCGATCCACTCTCATGCGTCGGATGTTTGAGCTTGGCTCGAAGCATTTACGCACCATGTGTTAACATTGGGCCGCAAGGCCCACAACTTTTGGAGAAACATCATGACCAAGATCGTCAAGGTTGCTTCACTCTCTGTTGCCGCTCTGCTGCTGCTTGGCGGCTGCACCACCGACCAGACTGCTCGCGACATGGCCCAGAAGGCCATGGACACCGCCAACAGTGCCCAGGCGTGCTGCAACTCCAACACCGAGCGTCTGGACCGCATGTATCAGAAGATCATGGGCAAGTGATTCGCTTGACCTGATCCTTGTCGGTGTCCCACGATCTGTGGGACACCTGAGTCTTCCGCCACGGCCCGCTCCACGGCCTTCCAGTCGATCACCACCCCTTCGGCGTTCGCCACCGACTCGGGAATCACCGAGCGATAGTGCTGGCGGACACTCTTCTCGCCGGTCTGCACCTCTAGATAGAGATCATCCCCCAGCCAGCCGTATTTGTAGGGCTGGTCGATGATGGCCACGGGCGTCTTGAGGTCGGCCATTCCATAGAGCTCCTCGATCGCCTCCGGATACATCCGGATACAGCCGCCGCTGACCTCCAGTCCCAGGCCCCAAGGTTGATTGGTGCCATGGATCAGATAATCCGGATTGCTTAGACGCATGGCATAGTGCCCGAGTGGGTTGTCCGGCCCTGACGGTACAGTGGGCGGCAGGATGTGGCCACGCGCGGCATGGTTGGCGCGCACCATCGGACCAGGCGTCCAGGTCGGATCCTTGCGTTTCTCGATGACTTCGAAGTTGCCTAGCGGCGTGGCCATGGCCTCCTTGCCCACACTGATGGCATAGATACGCACCTCGTTGGGTTTATTGGGTGGATAGTAATAGAGCCGTTTCTCGGCTCGATTGACCACGATGCCCTGGCGCGGCACGTTCGGCAGCACATAGGAGGCCGGCACCAGCACCTGGGTTCCCTCGCCCGGTAGCCAGGTATCGACCTTGGGGTTGGCCTGGCGCATGTCGTCATAGCCGAGGTTGTTCTGGCGGGCAATGTCCAAGAGTGTATCCTTGGCGCGTGCCGTGAAATAAAAGGTCGTGCCCACGACCGAATCGTTTGGGTTCTCCAGACGGAAGGTCTCGGCCCAGGCGCCCGGGTGGACGCCCCAGCCAAGCAGTGAGGCGCAGAGCGCCGGCACCAGCCAGGTTGCAGGGCGACCGCCAAGTTCAAGACCGCTCATAAATCTCTCTAGCTCCTGTTGTAAAGCGATGAAAAAAACCTCCCGATCGTCGCACGTTCGCAATATCGGGGTTGCCGCTCATGTAGACGCGGGCAAGACGACGCTTACCGAGCGCATCCTCTTCTACACCGGCACCTCGCACAAGATCGGCGAGGTCCACGATGGCGCGGCCCACATGGACTATCTGGTCGAGGAACAGCGTCACGGTATCACCATCACCGCCGCCGTCACCCAGGCCCAGTGGCGCGAGCATCTGATCCAGCTCATCGACACCCCTGGACACGTCGACTTCTCGATCGAGGTCGAACGCACCATGCGCGTGCTCGATGGCTGTGTCATCGTGCTCGATGGTGTCCGGGGCGTCGAGCCCCAGACCGAGACGGTGTGGCGTCAGCGCGCGCGCTTCAAGCTGCCGGCGCTGCTATTCGTCAACAAGATGGATCGTCCGGGCGCGGATTTTGAACGTTGTTTGGCGTCCGTCAAGCAGCGCCTCCATGTCGAGCCGGTGCCGATCACGGTTCCGGTGCCCGAAGTCGGCGGCGTGCTGCATTTGATCGACCGAACCCTGATTCGTTTCATCGGCGAACAGGGCGAGCAGGTCGTCGTTGAACCCTGTCCACCCGAGCTTTGGGAGCGTCATCGCGCGCTGCATGAGGCGCTGGCACTGGCTGCCGCCGAGGTCGAGGAGTCGCTGGCCGATCTGGTGCTCTCCGGCAGTGAGCCCTTGCCCGAGCAACTGCGGGCCGCCATCCGCACCGCCACCCTGGCCGGGACGCTCTTTCCCTGCTACGGCGGCAGCGCATTGCGCAACCTTGGTGTGCAGCCGCTGCTCGATGGCATCATCGACTTCTTGCCGTCCCCGCTCGACCGACCGGCGGCGCTTGCCGAGCGGCCCGACGGGACACACGAGGAGGTGGCCATGACACCAGACGGACCGCTCGCCGCGCTCGCCTTCAAGGTACAGCTTTGGGACGGGCGGCGCCATGTCTTTGTTCGTCTCTATCGCGGACGCCTCGCGCCGGGTGATGCGATCGAGTTCCTGACCGCCGACGGGCAGATCCGGCACGAACGGGTCGCGCGTCTGTTCGAGGTCGACGCCGGCAAGAAGACCAAACGCGATCTGGCCGAGGCCGGTGACATCGTGCTTTTGGCCGGACTGCGTTTTGCAACCACGGGCGATACACTCTGTACCCCGGGCCAGGTGCTGAGCCTGGAACGCATCCAGGCCCAGGATCCGGTGCTGGGTCTGGCCATCGAACCTGCGGCCGGCACCGAAGAGGACAGGCTCGTCGAGGTCCTGGACAAGGTCCGGCAGGAAGACCCAACACTGCGGGTTGAGGAGGATCCCGAGACCGGCCAGCGTCTGCTCCGAGGTATGGGCGAGCTGCACTTACAGATCGTCATGGAGCGCCTGGAGCGCGAATTCGGTGTTGGTGTCCGCGCTGGACGTCCGTCTGTGGCCACGCGCGAGACCATTACCCAACCGTCGGTGGCCGAGGCACTGTTCGCCCCGCTGCCCACACCGGATGCGCGCCAGCCCGATCCGATGGCACGCGCCGTCGTCAGCGTCCGACCACGCGCGCGGGGGCGCGGCAATCTCGTGGAACTTCAACCGCGTTTGCTCCCTGAGGGTGCTCGATTCGAAGAGACGCACCTCCAGGCGATCCGCGAGTCGATCGCTATCGCCCTGGCCAGCGGGCCGCTCCAGGGCGCTCAGGTGTTGGATGTGGCGGTCAGTGTCGATGAGATTGAGCTCTTTGGCGCCGGATCGACGCCGGCGACCACGGCAGCGGCCGTCGGTAAGGCACTGCGCAAGGCGCTGGAGAACGCGCACCCTGGGCTCATGACCCCCATCATGCGTCTGGAAGTGGTCGTCCCGGAACCGAACCTGGGTGCCGTGCTCGGCGATCTCCAGGCACGGCACGCCTTGATTCAAGCGACCGAGATCCAGGATGACCAGGCCACCATTCGCGCCGAGGCCGCATTAGAGCCGCTGCTCGGTTATGCCAACACCTTGCGCAGTCTGACTCAGGGACGCGGGCAGTTCAGTCTGGAGTTCGAACGCTTCGACCTCTAGGGAAACGCTGATTTATTCCATTCCTAGCAAAACTTTCTCGCGTAACCCATTGATTTTTTAGGAGCGGCTTCAGCCGCGATTGAGAGACACGCGATTTATTCGGCGTTTCCTTAGGCGGCGGTCCTCGGTCTAGAACGGGATGTCGTCGTCGAAATCGGCCCCGTCGCCGAAGCCGCCGCTGTCCGGATGGCTCGGACGGGCCGCATCCGGTGTCGTTGGGCGGCTGCGTGCAGGCGGTGGTGTATCTTCCAGGGGCACCGAGGAGGCGCTGCCCTGCCGGCTGTCGAGCATCTGCATGGTTCCGCCCATGTCGACCACGACCTCGGTCGTGTAGCGGTCCTGGCCATCCTGGGTCTGCCACTTGCGGGTTCTGAGCTTACCCTCGACGTAGATCTTGGAACCCTTGCGCAGATACTGCTTGACGATCTCGGCCGTCTTGCCGAAGAAGACCACGTTGTGCCACTCGGTCCGCTCCTGCAGCTCGCCCGTGGCGCGATCCTTCCAGGTTTCGCTGGTCGCCAGGCGCACATTCGCCACCGCGTCACCGCTCGGCGTGTAGCGCACCTCCGGATCGGCGCCGAGATTGCCGATCAGGATGACTTTGTTGACACCTCGTGTTGCCATCTCTCTCCTCCCACCGGTCGCCCGCAGACGCCGGTCATCGCTCTCTGTGCAAGGAACCGAGCCCAGCCGATCGCGCTCGGGACGCGCTGAAAATCAGCGCTTCTCTAGACGTTGACGGCAGAAAACCGCTGCAATCTCGTCCAATCGGTGTGACGACTGTCCACCTTGAGGTAGGCCACGCCCTCATCGACGGCGATCACGGCCTCCTTCACGCCCGGGACCTCCAGCAGTTGCTGTTCCAGACTGGAGACATCGAACCCGGCGCCCGAGGTATCGAGCGCGATCACATGCCGGCTTAGGTCCTCTGGGATCGGTAGGGTCCAGACCAGCCGCAGCCACAGCAGGGACGTCAGCCCCCCGACCAGATAGACCGCCTCGACCCCGAAGTGCGCATGCGCCAGTCCGCCGAGCAGTCCACCGAGAAAGGCGCCGATGAACTGGGCGCTGGAGAAAACGCCCATGGCCGTGCCCTTGGTCCCGGCCGGCGCCGCCTTGGAGACCAGCGCCGGTAGTACGGCCTCCAGCAGATTGAAGATGGTAAAGACCACAGCCAGCAGCACCCCGATCAGCCACAGCGACCGGTTGAACAGATAGAAGCCCAGCGTCGAGAGCCCGAGCACCGCCACCGAGCCGATCAGCACCGAGCGCACCTGGTCGCGCCGCTCGGCGAGCACGATGAAGGGCACCATCGCCGGGATGGCTACCAACACCGCTGGCAGATAGAGCACCCAGTGCTTGGTCACGGGTAGACCGGCCTCGCGCAGCGATAGCGGCAACACCACGAACAGACTGACCATGGTCAGATGCAGCATGAAGATTGCCAGATCCAACCGAACCAGGGTCGGATCGCGCATCACGCCGGCGAGCTGGTCCAGCACCGGCTGGGCATCGCGATGCACCCCCGAGTGTTGGGGGTCCGGGACCACGAAGGTCAACAATAGCATCCCGGCAAGCGCGAGCAAGGCCGTGAGCCAGAATAGCCCCGGGACCCCGATCAGCCCCGTCAGCGGTGGCCCGACCACCAGGGCGGCGGCGAAAGACAGGGCGACACTGATCCCGATCACTGCCATGCCCTTGGTGCGCACCGTCTCGCGGGTGAGATCGGCGGTCAGGGCGATGATGGCTGCTGCGATCGCCCCGCTGCCCTGGAGCGCGCGCCCGAGGATGATCCAGTAGATACTATCGGCCAGGGCCGCAACCAGGCTGCCGATCAGAAACAACGTCAGCCCACCATAGATCACCGGCTTGCGTCCGATGCGGTCGGACAACAGACCGAGCGGGATCTGGAACAGCGCCTGAGTCAGGCCATAGGCGCCGATCGCAAGACCGACCAGTAAGGGTGTGGCGCCGGGCAGGTCATGGGCATAGAGCGCCAGCACCGGCAGCACCATGAACAGCCCGAGCATCCGCGTCGAGAAGATGGCGGCGAGTCCGGCGGCGGCGCGGCGTTCCGAGGCCAACATGGGTAGGTTCGGGAGCTGAGGGTGTTTCGGTCGATTCACGGGCCGGCCTATGTCTGTCAGGAATAGCAGGATCAAATCATAAGGTGATTTCAGGGACAGTTGCACCTGTTCGCGCTGGGGCGCGACCGACAAGGGCGCTCGCCGCGGGGCCCCACTTTGAATGCCCGTCGTGCGGTTATCGTCTGGCCGCCGACCTCAGGGCTGCCAAGACGATCGCGGCACGGTATGCCTGTGCCGAGAGGGTCGTTGTCAATCGGCCTAGGGTGGTGGGTGATCATGACCCTTCGCTCAACCACAAGCCCCTGACTTTAGTCGAGGGGAATTGACCCTGAACGAGGAGATCGATCCATGAGCTCGGATCCAGCGCACGATGACAGCAAGCGTAGCGAGAGCCGCTACCGCGCCCTGTTTGAGAACATGATCAGCGCGGCCATGGTGTTGTCGCCCCATCCCCAGGGCTTTCGTATCGAGGAGGCCAACCCACAGTGCCGCGAGCTGGCCATCATCGACCTCGACGGACGTTCGGACGTCTGGTTGCACGAGGTGATCGACACGCATGAATCGCCCGAGCTACACGCCGCCGTGAAGGAGGTCGCCGCGGGCAAGGGCGGTATCCATCTCGCCGAGTTCCCCCTGGTCCGCGCCGGCCATACCCAGTGGCTGGACTGCCATGTCTTCCCCCTGGTCGGCAACGAGATCATGCTGATGATCCGCGACGTCACCGATCAGAAGGTCGCGCGCGACCTGCGTCAGGCCAAGGAGGCCGCCGAACAGGCGAGCGAGCTCAAGAGTGCCTTTCTGGCCAGCATGAGCCACGAGATCCGCACCCCGCTCAATGGCGTGCTGAGCATGATCGAGCTGCTGCGCGGATCAAGGCTCAACGATCGCCAGCGCCATTGGGTCGAGGCCATCCGCGGCTCGGGTCAGCTCCTGTTGTCGATCATCAACGACATCCTCGATTTCTCGCGCATCGAGGCCGGGCGTCTCCAGCTCGAGCACATCCCGTTCTCGCTCGGCGAGGTCATCGCCAGCCTGGTGAGCGCCACCGGTCAGCGTGCCTATGCCAAGCATCTGGAGCTGGTGCTCATCCAGGATCCAGAACTGCCCGATCGGCTGATCGGCGACCCCTGGCGACTCCAGCAGATCCTGGTCAATCTGGTCGGGAACGCCATCAAGTTCACCGAGCGCGGCAGCATCGAGGTCCGCATCGGCCATCGCGAACGTCCCGATGGGCAGCTCGATCTCTGTGTCTCGGTCCAAGACAGCGGCTGTGGGATCGCGCCCGAGCAATTGGGCCGCTTGTTCCAGCCCTTCGAGCAGTTGCGTGCCAGTGGCTGGCGTTTTACCGAGGGGACGGGTCTGGGGCTGGCCATCTGCAAGCGACTGGTCGATGCCATGGGGGGCGAGATCGGGGTCGAGAGTGAGCTCGGACGGGGGAGCCGGTTCTATTTCGAGATCCCGGTCGGTTGCGCCGATACCCAGTCGCAGGCCCCCTGGTTGTTGCCCAGGGAGTGGCGCTGTCCGACCCTGGTGTGGATCGAGCACGACCTGGTGCGGGCGACGGCGACCCATCTGCTCTCGCTGCTGGGGTTCGAGGCCGAGCAGACCGCCGAGGCCGATACGGCCTTTGCCTGGGCGCGACACCTGGATGCCCAGACCGAGACCTGTCTGGTGGTGCTCGATGATGCCTGGCTCGCCCACCTTGGTCCTCAGCTCGTAAGCGAGCTGGGACGGCGATCGGGGGAGGTGAACGATCACCCCAGACGCGTCCTGGTGCTCTATGTGATCAACCTGTTTGCCCGCGATCAGGGGGAATTGGATCGGCTCGAGACCATGGCGGATACGGCCTATGTCATCAAGCCGGTCCATCTCTCGGCCCTGTTCAATGCACTCCAGGGGCTGTTTGGCGCCGTGGATCGTCCGCCCCAGAGGCTCACCCGCAAGTCCGATGACCCCTCCTGGGAGGTCTTGATCCAGCCTCTGGGGGCACGCGAGCGCCTGTCCGGCGCGCGACTGCTGCTGGCCGAGGACAACCTCGTCAACCAGCAGGTCGCCGTCGAGGCCCTGGCCTTGGTCGGGATCGAGACCCGGGTCGTGACCAACGGGCTCGAGGCGATCCAGGCGCTTAAAGAAGAATCGTTCGACGGGGTCCTCATGGATCTCCAGATGCCGATCATGGATGGCCTGGAGGCGACCAGGCTCATCCGCCAACACCATCCCCCGGATCGGCTGCCGATCATCGCCATGTCTGCCGCCGTACTGCTCAAGGATCGCCAGCGCAGCCTCGAGGTGGGGATGAATGCGCACATCGCCAAACCGATCAATCTGCGCACCCTGCTCGAGACCCTCCTACACTGGGTCCGGCCCGCCCAGCCGCGCCCCTACCGCTCGCACCTACCGGCCCTGGCGGAGGAGTGGGCGGCAGAGGGTCTATCCTCTAGCGAGGCGGATCTGGATTGGAGCCAGGTCGAGCTGCCCGGGATCAAGGTGCGCAAGGGGCTCAACCGTCTCGGCGGCAACGGCCTGCTCTATCTGAGGTTGCTCAAGACCTTCGTCGGCCTCCACCAGCAGGGATGGGAGTCGATGCGAGCGGCCGATGCCGAGATGGCGACGCTGCGTCTCCAGGCCCATACCCTCAAGGGTGTGGCCAAGACGCTGGGGGCGGATCTATTGCACGACCTAGCCGAGCGCGTCGAACAGGCCGCCGAGCTGGAAGAACGCGCTCAGATCGAGTCGGCATTGCCCCCATTGCTCGATGAGCTCCAGAGGGTGCTCACGGGCGTGAAGGCCTTTTTGGAGAGCCTGCCGTTGGCCGATAAAACGGACGACGCACCCGCTCCGGACCGCCCCAACCCCAAACAGGCGCACCAATACCGGGCGCTGATCGCCGACTTGCTGGAACAGGGGGATACGCGCCTGCGCGATGTCTGTGCCGCCAACCGATCTTCGCTGCGCGAGTGGTTTGGGGGCGATGAGTCGGGTTATGCGCACTTCATGACCTTGATCGAGCAGTATCGTTTCGAGGAGGCGCGGCGGATCTTTCATGAGCGGGCAAACCCGCCCGAGACATCGGACGCGGTCAAACCGGAGACGGACGATCGGCGAATTTCAGCTTGATCTCCAGGATTTTGGGCTGGATGGCGAGAAAGCGATCGAGCAGTTGGGGATCGAAATGGCATCCCCGCTGCTCGCGCATCCAATCGAGTGCCTGATCCACCGGCCAGGCTTGTTTGTAAGGACGCTGTGAGGTCAGGGCATCGAAGATGTCCGCGATCGCGACGATCCGACCAGCGAGCGGGATGGATTCACCGGCCAGGCCCTGGGGATAGCCGCTGCCGTTCCAGCGCTCGTGATGGGTCAGGGCGACGGTGCGCGCCAGATCCATCAGCGCGCTCGCGTGTCGTCCGCCAAGGATCGCGGCCCCGATCTCGGGATGCCGGCGGACGAGCTCGAATTCATCGTCGTTGAGCGGTCCCGGTTTGAGCAGGATCCGATCCAGGATGCCGATCTTGCCGACATCAGTAAGATCACCGGCACCTGTTGGGTCGCAGGGTGCTCACGTAACAGCCGGCAGACCGCATAACCATCCAGACCCGGCAACATGAGGTCGAGCAGGATCAGATCGGGTCTGGGCTCGCGCCTGGCCAATTCAAGACCGCGCTCGCCATCCTGGGCGATGAGGACGCGAAACTCACCACGCAGGGCGCTATCGATGATCGATAGGGCCAGTGGGTCGTCGTCGATCGCCAGCAGGGTCCGC
Source organism: Thermochromatium tepidum ATCC 43061 (assembly GCF_009664085.1). Lineage (NCBI taxonomy): Bacteria > Pseudomonadati > Pseudomonadota > Gammaproteobacteria > Chromatiales > Chromatiaceae > Thermochromatium > Thermochromatium tepidum. The sequence continues at coordinate 2,162,750 of NZ_CP039268.1, forward strand.
AGTTCGGCGCTGCGCCAAGGCGGGTGTATCTCTATGGACTGTTTCATTGAGATGGCTCCTCTACAGGGTCAGCTCCAGGATGAGCACATCGTCGTCGATCGAGTTCTGGCCCCGATGATGGCACACCTCTTCCAGCAAATCTTCGAGCGGACCCTGTCGCTCCATCAGGGCGATGTAGGCCTTCACCAGGCGCTCTACGCCGAAGGGCTGTCCGTTTGGATCGGTCGCCTCCAGTAGGCCGTCGCTGGTCAGCAGCAGCCGCGCCCCGGTTTCGACCTCCAGGGTCTGGAGGCTATCGTGCGACCTGGCGTCGGGCGCGATCCCAAGTGCGAGCGAACGCGATGCCAGTATCTCGATGTCGCCCGCAGGCGACACCAGCAACGCCTCGGGCATGCTTGCATTCGCCAGATGCAGAAAGCGCCGGTCCGCCGTGACTTCCACGATGTGCGCCGCCATGAAGCGCCCGGTCGGTAGCTGGTCATGCAGCTGCCGGTCGAGCGTCGCAATCAGGGTAGCGAGCGGGACATTGTCGGCGCATTGCTGGTATAAGATCTGCCTGACCAGGGGTCCGGCCATGGCCGCCGTCAGGCCGTGACCGGTGAAATCGCCGACCAGCACCCATTGACGGCCATCGGGGGTCCAGGCCGCCAGACAGAGGTCGCCGCTCGTGCGCTCGACCGGACGCATCAGATAGCGCAACCCTCGCCCATCGAAGGCATGATCGCGGCGCAGACGCAGCAGGATGTCCTCGATCAGGGCGCGTTCCTCGGACAGTTCTTCGACCCGCTGTTGGAGCTCGACGCGGATGCGCGCCAATTCCAGGTGGGTGGCGAGCCGGGCGCGCAGCAGGTCTGGGATGATCGGCTTGGACAGATAGTCGACGGCGCCAAGCGCCAACCCCTCGACCTCATGCTGGTGTTGGTCCAGGGCCGTCAAAAAGATCAGCGGAATCCGGCACCATTCGGGATGGGTCTTGATGCGCCGGCAGGTCGCAAAGCCATCCGGATCAGGCATCAGGACATCGAGTAGGATCAGATCGATGTTGGGCACCTGTTCCAGGATCTCGAGCGCGCGTGGACCGCTGTTGGCAACATATACCGAGTAATCGGCACGCAGGGCGGTGTCGATCTGGAGCAAGACGTCCGGGCTGTCGTCGACGGCCAGGACCCTGGCGGATGATGAGGCCGGCGAGCGGGAGCGAAAGGGCGATCGAAGAGCAATCGGGTCAGGTGCGAATGAAATATCCATGGGTACGACCCTTTTGACTATCGAGGATAATGGCACTCGAGATCAGGTAAATCAGATCCATTGTCTAAGATCTCGAAGATATACAGGATCCTTTCAGAGGGTTGCGTGACGATCCTAAGTCAGTTTCATGACACCCACCTCGGATCGCTCCTCCCCCGCTCGTCATCAGCCGGTCATAGGGATATGAAAAAATAAGGTGTCAGAGTAGATCGGAGCCGATCCGATTGTGATCGTCCTTCATCCGTCTCGATTGCCCATTTCGCTCCACCGGAGTGAGCCGCCGCACTCCCTATGACATGACGATCCGCAAAAGCGTTACCCTTGCCGCGATCCTCGTCACCCTGATGGTTGCCACGGCCCTGATCCTGGTTGCCCAGGCCAGCCATCTTCGGCTCGAGCAACGCCTCACCCAAGAGGCCGCCTCAGGCCGGGCCCTGGCCTGGAACCAAAGCCTAGAACGCCTAATCGAGCACATGCACACAGGCATGGTCGATTTCGAGCGCGACTTCGCGCTGCGCCAGGCGCTCAAAGAGGGCGATGCCCAGGCCGTGCGTCAGGCCGTCGAGGCCCTTCTCAACCTCGTAAGCGAGCAGGGGTATTTCGATCGGCTCGCCGTGTTCGACCTCAAGAACGAGCGGCTGTACAGCCGTGATGAGTCCGGCGTCTCCAGGGATGCGCAGGTCCTGGTCGAGGCCCTGGGCACCGACGATCAACCCAAGCACGGCCTTGGGCGAAGCGCCCAGGGTGAACCCGTCGCCCTACTGGCATTTCGGATGCAGGTGCGCAAAGACCCCGTCGGTGCGGTCGTGTTCCAGAAATCACTAAGCCCGGTCCTAGAACGCCTCAAGGCCATCCAGGGGGCCGAGATCTATCTGGTCGGCGCCGACGGGACGCTGTTTGCCGGCACGCGCCCGGAGCTACTGGCGCGCTTGGACCTCGCCTGGCCCGCCTTGGGCCAGATCGATCGCCAGAGCCGGCATAGCGATGGGGCCATCTATACGGCCCTGTTCCTGCCGCTCCTTGACGTCGCCGGACAGCCCATCGCGCATCTCGTCACCCTGGCCGATGAGACCCAGGCAGCGCTCGAACAGCGTCGCTTCGAGCGCCTCGCCTACGCGGGGGTGGCCCTGTTGCTGATCCTGGCCACCTTGGGCCTGTTCTATTACATGCGCCATGCCCTAAGCCCTTTGGGCGCAGCGATCGTCACCCTGTCTGCACTGGCCGAGGGCGACCTGAACGTCTCCTTCGACACCGCGCGCCAAGACGAGGTCGGTCAATTGATGCGCGCCCTACAGGGCATGGCTGAGCGCCTGCGCGACATCATCGGGCATCTACATGTTGCGAGCAGTGATCTCTATGCCTCGGCCAGCGACATGGTACGTCTGGCCGAGGACAGCAAGATCCGATTCGATCGCCAAAAGGCCGAGACCGCAACTGTCGATAACGCGGTCATGTACCTGGCCAATACTGCCCAGCAGGTCGCCGCCAACACCAGCCGCGCCGTCGAGGTGACCACCGATGCCCATCAGCGCATCGAACACAGCCGCCGCATCCTCGATCGAACCACTCAGATCATTGCAACCGTTCCATCAGACTTACTCATTCCTGCTCACACAGGAATGAAGCTGACTTCCTGCTTCGCAGAGGCCGGTTTCGTCTTGAGCGTGCGCCCAAGACCAGAGCCCGCCTCTCCACAGGCCGTCACCGAGCAATCAGCGTGTCGCTGAAAGGGCTGGCAGCCGCCAACCGAACTCTCGGCCACCTTTTTCAGATTGATCGCCGCGTTCGCATCGCGATCGTGGATACTTCCGCAATCCGGACACGTCCACTCACGCACCGACAGCGGCAAATCGTCGAGCTTGTGCCCACACGCCGAGCACGTCTTGCTGCTCGCAAAGAAGCGATCGGCCACCACCACGACGCCGCCGCGCATCGCCGCCTTGTATTCCAACTGCCGACGGAACTCGAAGAATCCCATGTCGGCGATGGATCGCGCCAGATGGCGGTTCTTCATCATGCCGCGCACGTTCAGGTTCTCGATGCAGATGGTATGAAACCGGCGCGTGAGGTTGGTGGTGAGCTTGTGCAGCGCATCCGAGCGGATGTTGGCGATCCTGGCGTGCAGCTTTGCCAGTCTGGCCCTAGCCTTCTTGCGGTTGGCCGAGCCTTTTTGCTTGCGACTCAGGCTGCGCGAGAGCCTGCGCAATCGGTCCAGCAGCGCCTTGTGGGGTTTTGGACCTGGGATGGTCTCTCCCGTCGAGAGCGTTGCGAGTGCTGACACGCCCAGATCGACGCCTGCCGCGCCTTGGTTTTCGGCCTTGGGCAGGTGCGAGGTGTCGGGCGTGTCCACGGTGATGCTGACGAACCAGCGGTCGGCCACACGGGAGACGGTGGCCGACATGAGCTTGCCAGCAAAACGCAACGACTCGCGCATGCGTACCCAGCCCAGATGGGGGATGCGAATGCGGCAGCCGTCGATGTCGAACTGGTCGTTGGTGAGCGTGAAGCGGTCGTGCACGCCCTTCTTGCGAAACTGCGGATAGCGGGCACGACCGGCGAAGAAGTTCTGGAACGCCTGACCTAACTGGATGATAGCCATCTGCGGCGCATTCTTCGTGACTTCGAGCATCCAAGGGAACTGCTCGCGCTTGATGGCGTTCAACTGGCGGCGCAATGACTGCTGCGAAGGCTTGGGCAGGCTAGGGTCGGCTTTCCATGCCTCGTACTGGCGCTTCCACTCGGCCAGCGCCCAGTTGTAGGCAGAGCGGGCTGTGCCAGCGGCGCGAGCGAAATACGTCGCCTGCACGTTGTTCGGATCGAGCGCGATGCGGTGGGCAATCAGCACTGTGCGGCCTCCACAGAGGACACACCCCCAAGAACTCGGCGGCCTCTTGGATGCTGACCATCTTGCGGACATGTAGATATTACAACATTCTCGCAAAAAAGTTAAACTATTAACGAAGCTGGTCGGGCCCTCGCTCAAGAGATCGATCAGGCGGCTGAGGCCGTGCTGGGTCTGGCTGAGCAGAGCCAATCCATGGGCAAGGTGCTTGGGGTGATCCGCGAGATCGCCGATCAGACCAATCTGCTGGCCCTAAACGCCTCGATCGAGGCCGCCCGTGCCGGCGAGCAGGGGCGCGGTTTTGCCGTGGTCGCCGACGAGGTGCGTCAGCTCGCCCAGCGTACCCAGCGCTCGATCGCCGAGATCGAGGCCCTGATCGAGGCGCTCAGAAAGAGCTCCCGCTCCGCGGTCGAGGTGATCCAGACCAATCGCGACCGCGCCCAGCAAAGCGTCGATCACTATGGCCAGGCGGTCCAAAACCTAGATGCCTTTGCCGAGGCGGTGGTGGCCCTGACCACTACGACCCATCAGATCGCCGCCGCCGCCGAGGAGCAGAGCCGCATGGCCGAGGAGATCGCCGTGGCCATCGATCAGATCGCGGCCCTGGCCCAGGATCATGCCCAGGCGGCTGAATTGGGATTCGGACAGGGAGAACGCCTCAGCGACCTCTCCCGGGCCCTCCGCGAACAGGTGGCCTACTTCCGGCTAAACTGAATCCAGTGTTGGAATCGCGAGAGACCCCATGCAACAGCGTAAGACCAAGACTTGGGTCCCCCTGCATGCGGGGCTGACGGTGAGCGAGGCACTGGCCGAGATCCTGTGCCACGATTTCCAGGTCATGCTGTCCTGGGAGGATCAGGCGCGTACCTGGGACAACACCGAGGGCGTGCATCAGATGCGGGTCAGCTCGCGACGGATGCGCGCCGCCCTGTCGGCCTTCCGTACCGCGGTGCCCAAGACCGTCAGCCAACCCTGGAGCGATGAACTGCGCTGGATCGCCAACCAGCTCGGTCCGGCGCGGGATCTGGATGTCTTCATCGACGAGGGTCTGGCGTCCGTCCGCCACCGGCTGCCACTGAGCGGCGGCGAGCGGTTGGAGGCGCTCGCGAGGCAACGGCGGGCACTGGCCTATGAGTCGGTACGTGCGATGCTCGACAGCGAACGCTACTTGGCCTTCAAGCTGGACTTTCCAGACTGGTTCGGACAGGCGGCCTGGACCCGGGCCGAGCTATCGCCGCGGGAGCGTCACAGGCTCGCGCGCTCGATCGCGCACTATGCGCGCAAGCGCTTGGATCGGCTCATGCACCATGTGTTGGAGGCAGGACTGGGCGTGGATCGCGACGATCCGAGGCAGATGCATCTATTGCGCATCGAATGCAAGAAACTGCGGTATGCCGCCGAGTTCTTCGCCCCCATCGTCCCGGGGCTCGACGACTTCATCGATCGCCTGAAAGGGCTCCAGGACCTCTTGGGCGCACTCAACGACGTGGCGGTCACATCCGAGCTACTTGCCGATCTGCTCGCAGAGGAATCCGACCGCGAGGTCATCCGCTATGCGGGTGCCCTGATCGGCTGGCGTACTCATCAGGCTTACGATCTCCTGAAGGACTTCGAGGAGCGGTGGCGCGAGTTTCGGCGCAGCGAGCGGCCATGGTGACACCCTGGCCGGCGCGCCTTGAGGAAACGCTGATTGATTCCATTCGTGGCCAAATCCTCTCCTGCAACTTATCGATTTCGTAGGAGCGGCTTCAGCCGCGATTGAGAGGCACGCGATCTATTCAGCGTTTCCCTAAAGATAGAGCGGCGCCATCCGCCGCCAGTGATAGCCCTGATGGGCGCGACCATCCCATTCGTGCAACGCATGCCAGATCCCCTTGTCCCACAGAATCCGGCTTAGATAGCGATTGTTGTCGAGGAAGGGATCCTCCCGTCCGATCACCAGGACGATATCCATCCGACGGAGCGCCGCCAGCCGATTCGGGCAGCCAAGGCCCGGCAGATAATGCACGGGCGTGTGGAAATAGATGAGATCGTCGCGATAGCCATCGAAGAGATCGCGGAAGTGCTCGACGTTGAGCGTCAGGTCATAGCGGCCCGAGAATGCGGCGACCTTGTGAAAGAGATGCGGATGACGGAAGGCGATGTTGACGGCGTGATAGGCGCCCAGGCTGCACCCGTGGGCGATGGTGCAGGGGTGCGGGTTCTTCAGCGCCATCAACGGCAGCACCTCGTTTAGGACGTACTCCTCGAAGGCCTGATGGCGCCGGATGCGATCGGCGGGATGACACCAGAAACAATAGAGCGACTCCCAATCGATGCTATCGACGCAGTAGAGCTGGAGCTGGCCGGCCTCGATCTTGTGGCGCACCGATTCTACCAGGCGCAGATCCTCGTATTCATAGAAGCGCCCATCCCGGGTCGGAAAGACCAGCACCTTGGCCCCGGCATGGCCGAAGATCAGCAGTTCCATGTCCCGACCCAGCCGATGGCTATACCAACGGTGATACTCGCGATTCATGACCGCCCCTCTGAGGCATCCTGAGTGATAGCGCGGCGGGGAATGCTAGCGAACCATGGTTGCGATCGGGTGACCGCCCGTCCGGCTGGATGAGGTCAGATCCCGGCTCACAGGGGGGCGAAGAAGGCCCAGAGTTGGCTCAGCAGCTCAGTCGCCTGGGCCCGCCGGCGCGGATAATCGCAATGTCCGGCCTCCAGGATGAACAGACGTCTGTCGCCCGGGATCGCGTTGTAAACGGCGAACTGACCGGGCGGTGGCACCACAGGGTCGAAGCGCGCGGCGGCCACATGGACCGGTTGCCGGATGTGACGGGCGGCGAGCGCGGCATCGAGATAGTGAAGCGCCTCGGGTAGGCGTCCGTAAGCACGGGCGAACTCGCGCACCGCCTCGCCACTGCCGATACAGGGCAGCTCGAGTCGCAGTGGCTGGTGACCGAAGGTCGGCACATTGAGATGACCGCGCCCGAGGCGCGCGTCCCAGGCCAGGGCGATGGCGCCCAGTCCACCGCCAAGGCTGATCCCGGCATAGCCGAGGTGTCCAGCAAGTTCCGGGATCAGTTCGAGCAGGGCCGTGACTCCGGTCCAGAGGTCCTCGACGCAGCCAGCGAGGACATAGCGGTTCGGGTCCTGGATGTCGTGCAGGACATGCCACCTCGGATCCTCCGAGATGGGTGGGTGGCGGCTTAAGCCCAGACCGCGAAAGCAGGGGATGAGATAGGCGGCATCCGGGCGCGGCAGATCCAGCGGTGGCCGTTCGATCCCGCCGTAGCCGTGTCCCAGGATCAGCCCGATGCGCTGCGGCTGGTGCCTTGGGGTCAGGAGCCAGCCCCGGATCTGGACGCCATCGGTGGAGTCGTATTCAAGGTCGTAGACGCAAAAACCAGGATGGGCCAGTGCTGAAACACGCAGCCGTGGAGCGGGTTCGATGGCCAGGGCGCGGTCTAAGCGTGCGCGCCAAAAATCGGCAAAGTCCGGTGGCGCGGGCGGTGCTGCCACCGCGAGCAGGGACTCCAGGTCATAGCCATAGGTGGGGTCGAAGGGATAAGGATGGTGAAGGGACATGAGGATAGCCGTTCCATCAGACTTACTCATTCCTGCTCACACAGGAACAAAGCTGACTTCCTGCTTCGCAGAGGCCGGTTTCGTCTTGAGCGTGCCCAAGGCCAGAGCCCACCTCTCCACAGGCTGTCACCGAGCAATCAGCTTGTCGCTGAAAGGGCTGGCAGCCGCCAACCGAACTCTCGGCCACTTTTTCAGATTGATCGCCGCGTTCGCATCGCGATCGTGGATACTTCCGCAATCCGGACACGTCCACTCACGCACCGACAGCGTCTGAGGACACACCCCCAAGAACTCGGCGGCCTCTTGAATGCATGACCATCTTGCGTGACATGCAGATATTACAACATTCTCGCAAAAAAGTTCAACTATTAACGAAACTGGTCGAGCCCTCTCGCGGAGTGACTGGGTTCAGTTCAGGGCGGGGATTCGACCAGGTGGCGATCGTCGCGCGCTGGCCTTAGGGAGGCGCGAATTTATTCATTCGTGGCAACACCTTCTCACTTAACCCATTGATTTTGTGAGAGCGGCTTCAGCCGCGATTGAGAGGCACGCGATTGATTCAGCGCTTCCTTAAGCCGATTAGGCCCGGGATGGATGATGGCGCCATGACGCCCGCGGAGGCGTCATGAATCTGCCCTGGAACCATCTTTTTTTCTCTGAGATACTCGAAACCCATAATTCCATCCCATTTCAGCCGGATCGCTCACCTGAGCCGGAGGCATCATGAGCAGAGGCATTCTAGACTCGACCCGCGTGCGTCTCATCGCCACACTCAGCATCCCGATGCTATCCCTGGCTGGGCTGGAGGCCGCGGCCCAGACGCCCTGTACGCCAGGGCCAGACAGCGTCCTGGTCCGTTTTACCTATGGTTCGGAGAAGGAGGACTGGATCCGGGAAGTCACTGCGACCTTTAACCAGCGTGGCGAACGCACTGCCTCGGGCAAGCGGATCTGTGTCGAGGCCATCGCCAAGGGCTCGGGTGAAAGCATCAACGAGATCAAACAGGGCCGGGCCGGACCCGCCGAGGTCCATGCCACCAGCCCAGCCTCCGATCTCTATGTCAATCTGATCAACCACGAGACCCAGGAGGAGCAGGGATCCGAGCTGCTCAAGGTCGAGGGCTTCCTGGTGTCGTCCCCGGTCGTGATCGCCGCCTGGGAGCCTGTGGTCGACCAGCTCGGTCCGCGCGACCAGATCGGCTGGGCCGAGCTCTTCAAACGGGCCAGCGAAGGCCGTCTCCGCTATGGTCAGACCAATCCCGAGACCTCAAACAGCGGGCTCTCGGCCCTGGTCGCCCAGTTCTATGCCGGCGCCGAGGTCGAGTCCGGTCGTCCGGTGCCGCGTCTGTCCAAGGCCAAGGTCGATGACCCCAGGGTCCGTGACTTCGTGGCCAAGATCCATCAGAACGTCATCCACTATGGCCGCTCGACCGGCTTCTATGCCGAGAAGATGCGCGACGGCGGTCCCAGATACGCGGATGCGGTGGTCATCTACGAGAGCGACGTCATCCAGGCCAATCATTACATCCGCACCAAAGGACTGGGTCACCCCAGGCTTTTAGCCATCTACCCCCGCGAGGGCACCTTCGTCGCCAACCATCCCTTCGCCACTGTCGCGCGCGACTGGGTCGATGCCGACGAAGAGGACGGCGCCAAGCGCTACTTTGCCTATCTGATGTCGCCCGAGACCCAGGCCAAGGCCCTGCCCTATGGCTTCCGGCCCAGCGTGCCGCTCGACGTCGATCCCAAGGTCTATGGGTTGGTCTGGAATCCGGACAATGGGGTCCAGCCCTTCGACAGCGTGCATCACTTCCTGGCTACACCGAGTGGAGATGTGGTCAAGGCGATCCGCGATGCCTTCCGGGCGATCAAGAACAGATCGCACGTGGTGCTGGTACTCGACCGCTCCGGCAGCATGGAGGCCCGGCTCTACGACGCCGAGCGCGGGGCGCAGCGCACGCGCATGGAGATGGCGGTCGAGAGCGCCAATCTGCTTGCCGCCTCGCTCCAGGACCAAGACCGGCTGTCGCTCCTGCTCTATGACTACCGGGTCGAGTATTCCGACCTGACGCCCAAGGGCCATCCCATCCAGATGGACGCCACGGGCAAGACGCGCCTGGCCGAGACCCTCGCCAGGGTACGTCCAGCGGGTGGCACCGCGATGCGCACAGCGATCGAGACCGCCTGGAAGGATCTCTGCGCTTCCATCAAGTCCGATCCGGCGGACACCTCGATCCGGCTGATCGTGGTCCTGACCGATGGGATCGACAATGCCTCCAAGGTCTCCGAGTCCGATCTCATCGCGCGCATCGGTTTCGCACGCAAGGATGGACGAGGTGGCTATCTCGGCGATCCGGCCTGCAAGATCCCGGTATTTGGGGTCGCCTTCGGCAATGAGGCCGACGACGCCTCGCTTAAGACCGTCACCGAGGCGTCCGGCGGCGAGACGCGCCGCGGCGATTCGGGTGACATCCGCGAGATCTTCAAACGCTTCAGTGAGCTCCTGTGACGCGTCGGACGTGGAGATGAAGACATGATGCAGACGAGACAGACACGAACCCCAAGGGGTGACCGCCTATTCCGCTGGTCGAGGCCGTCGATATCGCTGCTGCTCGGCGGTCTCCTGCTCCTGGGAGCGGTGGCCCCGTTGCCGGCGGCTGAGAAGCTGTTCGACTTCGGCACGCTCAACGTCGATCTCTCCAGGGTCCAGACCAAGCCGGGTGAGCCAGCGGTCGCCCCCAAGGAGTCACCGACCCAGCAACTCCCGAGCACACCCGAGAGCCCAGCCCCGGCGGTACTTCCGCGCGATGCCGAGACCAAAATCGAGCAGACGATCCGCTCGCAGGCAGTCAAGGTGGCGCCAGTCGAGGTCCGGACCGAGCAGAGGGCCCGCCAGACAGTGGTCTTTCCGGTCCCCGAGGACCGACCGGTGATCGAGGTCAAGATCGCGGCTGGCTCCGAGAAGAAGGACTGGCTGGAGGAGGCGGCGCGCCGCTTCATGGCCGATCCCACGCTCGGTCGGCTGGAGGGCAAGCCGATCCGGCTGGTGATCGACAAGATCGGTTCGACCCAGTCGGCGAGCCTTTTGATCGCGGGCAAGACGATGCACAACGGGCGCAACGAATATCAGGTCTGGGCGCCGGCCTCTAGCATCTTCCGCAGCCTGGTCGAAGAGGCCTTCACCGGCGACAGGCTGTTTGAGACCGACGATTCATTGGTACGCAGCCCCATGGTCTTCGTCACCTGGGAGCCGGTCCAGCAGGCCATCGATCGGATCATCCAGAAATCGATGAGCTTTGATACCCTCACCGAGATCTTCTCGCGCGAACTCAACAATGAGGTCATCGACCCCAATGGCCGCAGTTTTCAGTTTGGCTTCACCCGTCCGCAGACCTCCAACAGCGGCGCCGTGGCCCTCATCACCATGGCCTATGAGTTCTTTGCCAAGGATCGCGCGCGCTACAGGATCCGGCTGGAGGATCTAAAGGATCCCCAGTTTCAGGCCTATCTGGCCTTCATCAAATACATGTCCGACCAGACCAAGGACAGCACCGGCAAGCTCGCCGAGCCCCTGATGCAGGCCGGCTATGGCGGCCAGCCGCTCTCTTCGGTCTATGTCTATGAGAACCTGGCCGTGAAGCTGGCCTTCATCCGCAAGGTCAATGACCCCAATGGGGTGCGCCCCATCTTTCGCTACCCCAAATACAACCTGATCTCGGATCATCCCTATTACACCCTACGCCACGGCAACTCGCGCGAGCAGGTTGAAGCCGCACGGCGTTTCAAGGATTATCTCCTGACGCGCGAGATCCAGCTCCTGGCATTGCAGAAAGAGGGGTTCCGCCCGGTGAGCACCGAGATCTCCAATCAGGAGATGAACGAGGTACTGGGCGACTTCGTGGCCGAAAACGGTCTGATTCCAGACCTGATCAAGGCCTCCCAAGTCCTTATCCCGGCCCAGAGCGGCGAGGTCATCCTGGCCCTGATCCGGACTTACGAGGCGCTGGGTGATCCTGTAGGATCCAATCTCTAACCCGGTTGCGACCGCGACCGATCCGACGAGGAGACCTGTCATGTGGCACTCATCCCTGTCCCGTAGCGCCCTGTTGGGCGCTCTGATCGCCCTGCTTGCAAGCGCCCCGGCGGCTCGGGCGGCGAGCTTCGGTGATTATCTGAAACAGCTTGGGGCCTTTTCGTTCGGCGGTAGCGAATTCGACCCCAAAGACATGCAGGGCAATCAGAAGGACTGGGCCGACCGCGAGCGTTGGGTCAAGGAGGCGCTGGACAAGGCCTATCAGGCCCTGGAGCGCGCGGACCGGGAGATCAGCCTCTACGACTTCCAGAATTACTACAGCGTGCTCTCCATTCGCTGGACGCCCGAGTATCTGTCAGATCCGGCGAACATCGGCAATCTCAATGCCTATGCCACCTTCACCGAGTACCTCTCGCGCTATCTGAAGGTCAAACAGGAGCTGATCGCCAAGATCGCCGAACTGAATCGGCATCAGGCCGTGCTCCAGCAGGTCGACCCGCGTCAGCTCACCGGGCCGTTTCAGCTCAACACCGGGGCTCAGGTGCAATCCTATACGCAGCAGGCTGCCGGCTCGATCGATACCAAGGCCCATCAGGCCGCGCTCGCGACCGCGGCGGGGGCGGTAGAGAAATACACGGCCGAGCTCCAGCGTGCCATCGACTATGGGGTCGAACTCGAGGGCTATTTCAAGCAGGCCGCTGGCATCCAATAGCTGGGGTGGCCTCCTCGCAATACGCCCTGGGCCGGCCTGATCCATCATCCATGCCGCCTCGAACGAGGCCATCACTGTCCGGGCGATCCGGCGGAGGAAGATACCGGTGAAGCTATCGGACATCACGCTCGTACTGGCCACACGCGACGAGGCCCATAACATCAGGGCCTTCTTGGCCTCCATCCCGCGCGAGCTCTCATTGGTGGTCGTGGACGCCAGTCGAGACGAGACACCGGATCTGATCGAACGGCTCAGACCCGACCGGACCCTGGTTCTGCGTGAGCCCGGCAATGTCACCGAGGCTCGCCAGCGCGGATTCGAGGTCGCGCGCTCGGACTGGCTGCTCTTTTCGGACGCCGATGTGGTCTTTGCGCCCGACTATTTCGAACGTCTGACCGCCCTCGACGAGCCGGCGGTCTACTATGGCCCCAAGCTGTCCCGCGACCGTTTCCGTGCCTACTACCGCCGCTTTGCCTGGGGACAGGCGCTGTGTCAGGCCTGCGGGATCCCCGCCGCCTCGGGTTCCAATCTGCTGATCCCGCGTCAGGCGCTCTGCGCCGTGGGCGGATTCGACCTGCGCCTCAACTGCAACGAGGACTCCGAGGTGGTCTGGCGCATTCGGCGTGCCGGATTTGCGACCCGCTATCGTCCCGACCTCATCGTCTATGCCACCGATCATCGCCGCATCGAGCGCCGCCGGCTGCGCAAGACCCTGCATTCGATCGTCCGGTGTCTGTTGCTCTATAGCAACTTGATGCCCGAGGACTGGAGGCGCCTGGATTGGGGTTATTGGCGAGATCGCCATTCCTGATGTGATCTGAAAAGACTGTCCACAAACCAAGCCGATGCTTTAAACGCGGTGTCGAGTCGCGCCGTCCCGTCCCGTATAATGGAGCAGCCGGCACGCCCCTGGCGTTGCCGTTGTTGGTGTCTCGCGCGACCCCGCCTCATCTTCCGCTCACCACGAGATATCCGGCTTCTCCTCAGATCACGAACGGCTCAGATTCATGACCTACGACTCCACGAACATCAAGGTTCTCCGCGGATTGGATGCGGTGCGCAAGCGCCCGGGTATGTATATCGGGGATACGGACGATGGCACGGGTCTTCATCACCTGGTCTTCGAGGTCGTGGACAACTCGATCGACGAGGCGCTCGCCGGCTATTGCACCAAGATCACGGTCATCCTGCACACGGATGGATCGGTCTCGGTGATCGATAACGGGCGTGGGATCCCGGTCGATATCCATGCCGAGGAGCAGCGCTCGGCCGCCGAGGTCATCCTCACGGTGCTCCATGCCGGCGGCAAGTTTGACGACAGCTCCTACAAGGTCTCGGGCGGTCTGCACGGTGTGGGGGTGTCCGTGGTCAACGCGCTCTCGGAGCGTCTGTATCTGCGCATCCGGCGCGGTGGACACATCCACGAACAGGAATACCGTCTCGGCGAACCCCTGTATCCCTTGCGCGTCGTTGGCGACACTGAGGAGACAGGGACCGAGATCCGTTTCCTCCCCTCGGGTGAGATCTTCTCCAACCGCGAGTTTCACTACGACATCTTGGCCAAGCGACTGCGCGAGCTGTCTTTCTTGAATCCGGGTGTATGCATCACCCTGAGCGACGAGCAGAGCGGGCGGCAGGATGTCTTCGAGTATGAGGGTGGCATCCGCGCCTTCGTCGAGTCACTGAATCAAAACAAGGAGCCGCTCCACCCAACCGTCATCTATTTCAGCGCCGAACGCCAGAACATCGGCATCGAGCTGGCGATCCAGTGGAACAGCGGCTATCAGGAGACCATCTTTTGCTACACCAATACCATCCCGCAACGTGACGGCGGCACCCATCTGGCCGGTCTGCGCGCGGCGCTCACGCGCACGCTCAACGGTTATATCGAGCGCGAAGGCTTGGATAAGAATCAGAAGATCCGCCCGATCGGAGACGATGCGCGCGAGGGGTTGACGGCGGTACTCTCGGTCAAGGTGCCAGACCCCAAGTTCTCGTCTCAGACCAAGGACAAGCTGGTCTCCTCCGAGGTCAAGGCCGTGGTCGAGTCGCTGGTGGTCGAGCATCTAGGGACATTCCTCGAGGAGCATCCCACCGAGGCCAAGGCGATCGCCGGCAAGATACTCGAGGCCGCGCGGGCGCGGGAGGCGGCGCGCAAGGCGCGCGAGATGACCCGGCGCAAGGGCGTACTCGACATCGCCGGGCTTCCAGGCAAGCTCGCCGACTGTCAAGAAAGGGATCCGGCCAAGTCCGAGCTCTATCTGGTCGAGGGCGACTCGGCTGGCGGCTCGGCCAAGCAGGGTCGCGATCGCACCTTTCAGGCGATCCTGCCACTCAAGGGCAAGATCCTGAACGTCGAGAAGGCCCGGTTCGACAAGATGTTGTCCTCGGCCGAGGTCGGTACCCTGATCACCGCGCTCGGCTGCGGTATCGGGCGCGAGGAATACAACCCGGACAATCTGCGTTATCACCGCGTGATCATTATGAGCGTCGATGCCGAGGAGCACGTCTTCGTGCGCGATCCGGGCGGGCACGTGCGCATGACCCGTATCGGCGACTTCATCGACGCGGCCCTACCTGAAGAAGCGTCTGGCGACGACTATTGCAAACGCGCCGATGCCGACTTGGGCGAGGTGCTGTGCTTCGGCATGAAGGATCGGCTGACCCGCTTCCGCCCCATCAAGGCCGTGATCCGTCATCCGCTCCACGAGCCGCTCTATGAGGTCAAATCGGCCTATGGTCGCTCGGTGCGGGTGACGGCCAGCCACAGTGTCTTTGTCTACGCTGATCAGCAGATCAAGCTCAAGCGCGGCGATGAGCTGCGCGAAGGCGATCGAATCGTTGCGCCCCGTTCGCTATCGTTCCCGGTGACGGCGCCTGAGCGTCTCGATGTCTTGAGTGCACTGCATGCCATCCCTGAAGCCGCTGCACAGATTTGGGTGCGCGGTGCGGCGGTCGAGGATTTTCACAAGGCGCGTGTGCTGGCCCAGTACGCTGACGACGCCGAACTCATCTCACCGCGTGTCGAACTGCCGATCGCCGTTGGCGCTGAAGTTGCCGCCTTGCGTCGGGCCAGCGGTCAGACCGTGCGTTCGCTTTGCAAACAAATCGGCATCCGTCAGCCCGTGACCATCCACGCCTGGGAAAGCGGTCGCTCCAGACCGCGACTGGATCGCTGGGTCGCCTATCTGGAGGCCGTCGGTGCGGATGTGGACCGGATCATGGATCAGGTCAAGGTCGTTCCGGGCCGTCTGGAACAGACCTGGGCGACGCCGTATCGTGGTGCGCCGGCCAATCAGGTGCGTCCCTATGTCAGACTGAGTGATCTCGATGGCAAAGCCGTGAGCGGCTTCGGTACGCGGACTGATCTAGAACTGACACCTAAGCCCTACGCCGATCGAGGCATGGCACGTTTCATCAAGGTGAACGCCGATCTGCTCTGGCTGCTCGGGTTCTATCTGGCCGAGGGATCCTGCTCTGAACGTGGCGGCATCCGTTTCGCCATCGGTGCGCGTAATCAGGCAATCCTGCCTGAACTGCGCCGTGTGCTGGAGCAGACTTTCGGCCTGCAAGCCCAGGTCTACACTAATCAGGATCGCGTCACCGAATTGCGTCTGACCAACCGGGTCGCGGTGCTGGCTTGGCGCCATCTGTTCGGTTTCACCAATACCAACGCCATCGATAAAGCTATTCCGGATCTGGTGTTCAGCGTCGACGAGCCGCTGCGTTTGGCCTTTATACGCGGCTACCTTCAGGGCAACGGCACGCTTGCCGCCGGTCGGTTGGGCTTTGCGACCTCCTCGCGCGATCTGGCGAGTGGGTTGTCCTACCTGTTGTCGTCCTTCGGCGTCGTGGCGTCGCTGTCGCATTACGAGCCGGATGGCGTGGTCCGCGAGATCCGTGGTCAACCCTGTGTTACACGCCATCCGCGCTGGAGTTTGACGGTCAGCGCGCGCGAGGATCTGGCGCGTTTGCGCGCTGTCTGGGCTGATCTACCGGGCGCCGAGGCGCTGGATGAGCGCCTGCAGAGTACCGCGCCTTCGGTCAACCGTCGCTTCGAGACACTCGACGGCGACCTGATCGCATTGCCGATCGAGTCCATTACCCCGGTGGAGGCCAGTAACGGCCAGGTCTACGATTTCTCGGTCGAGGACGACGAGAACTTCATCGCCGGTCTGGGTGGACTCTGCTGCCACAATACGGACGCAGACGTAGACGGAGCGCATATCCGCACCCTGCTCCTGACCTTCTTCTACCGCCAGATGCCCGAGCTCATCGAACGCGGGCACGTCTACATCGCCCAGCCGCCGCTCTACAAGCTCAAGAAGGGCAAGCAGGAGGATTATCTACTCGACGAGGCGGCGCTCACGGCGGCGATGCTGCAAGCGGCGCTCGAAGAGGCCGAGTTCCATGTCAACGCCGATGCGCCGCCGCTGGCGAGCACGGCCTTCGAGGCCCTGGCCAAGGAGTATCAGGTTGCCGTGAGTATCGTGCGCCGCTTGGCATCGCGTTATGACGCGAGCTTCCTGGATGAGCTGGTCCACATGCCGCCGGTCGATGCCGCGATCCTGTCCGAGGACGAACGCCTGGCCGAATGGTGTCGGATCATGGAAGCCCGGTTGAATGCCGCCGAATCCGTCTCACGGCGCTATGTCCTGCGCCTCAGTGCACCGACTGAAGGCAGCCAGTCGCGCAGACTGGAATTGATCCGGCTCATCCATGGTATCCCCGAGACGCGCCACATCCCGCTCGATTTCTTCCACACCGCCGATTATGCCCGTCTGCGTGAATTCGGCCTCAAGCTCGACGGCCTGGTCCAGCCGGGTGCCTTCGTGCGCCGCGGCGAGCGGACCAAGACGATCCGTGATCTCGGTGAGGGCATCCGCTGGTTGCTGGCCGAGGCCCAACGCGGTTATAGCCTGCAAAGGTATAAGGGGTTGGGCGAGATGAACCCGGAACAGCTGTGGGAGACCACCATGAATCCGGAGACACGGCGTCTGCTAAGGGTCACCATTGAGGACGCGGTCGCCGCCGACCAGATCTTCACCACCCTCATGGGCGACCAGGTCGAGCCGCGGCGCGAGTTCATCGAACGCAATGCGCTGAATGTGGGTAATCTCGATATTTGATTCCCAAGGTCGGAAACTGTCTCAGCGAGCTCGGCACTAGAGTCCCGTGATGGTCTGCTCGATCCAGTGCTCGACCTCGGCATTGATCTCGGTGGCCTTGCGACCCTGGGTCTGGATGGTCGGTCCGATCACCAGCTCGATGGTTCCGGGGCGCTTGATCAGACTCCGGCGTCCCCAGAAGAGGCCAGCATTATGCGCGATCGGGACCACGGGTCGCCCCGTGCGCTCGGCGAGCAGGGCGCCGCCGATGTTGTAACTGCCCTGGGTTCCGGGGGCGACCCGCGTGCCCTCGGGGAAGATGATCACCCAGTATCCATGCTCCAGCAGCGCGCTCCCCTCGCGGATGAGGCGTGTGATCTCACGGCGCCCAGCGGCTCGATCGATCGCGATGTGACTCAGCCGCTTGAGTGCCTGGCCGAAGATGGGGATGCGGATCAGCTCCTGCTTGAGTACCCAGGATTGTTCCAGCGGCAGCAAGGCTCGAAGCGCGAGGATCTCCCAGGCGGACTGGTGTTTGCAGAGCACGATGGCGTTTTCCGTGGGCAGATGCTCCAGACCGCGCACACGATGGTCCAGGCCGCAGAGTCGCTTCAACACCCTGAGATTGAATCTGGCCCAGGAGCGGGCGAAACGCGCGCCAGTCGTGTCCGGTGTGCATCCACCCAACACCAGGATCAGCACCGAATAGATCAGACTCGATCCGATCAGGATCGATTGAAACAGCAGCGAACGCAGCAAGATCATAGCAGGTCCGGATTTTCAATGAGCGCGCTGGCGGCGGCGTTGAGGTCGGGATAGATCAGGATGTCGCACAGTGCCGCGTCCTGGCCCTGTTCATGCAGGCATTCCAGGGTGTGCTCACCCTTACCGGTACGTACCAGCCAGGGCCGGGCACCGGCGGCGCGCGCGGCCTGGATGTCGCCGAGCGAATCACCGATGAAGGGTACCGCACTCAGGTCGACATCAAAGCGCGCAGCGATCTCCAGAAGCAGACCCGGACGCGGCTTGCGACAGTTGCAGCCGTCATTTGGCCCATGCGGACAGAAGGCGATCATCTCGATGCGCCCGCCCTCGGACTCAACGCGATCGCGCAATCGCCGATGGATGGCATTGAGCGTTTCAAGTCCGAACAGTCCGCGCGCCAATCCGGATTGATTGGTAGCGACCGCGATCCGAAAGCCCGCATGTGACAGACGGGCAATGGCCTCCAGACTACCGGGAATCGGTACCCACTCATCCGGCGACTTGATGTAATCGTCGGAGTCCTGGTTGATGACGCCGTCGCGATCGAGGATGAGGAGTTGAGCCGTCATGTTAAGACTGAACCCTGAACTTCACTGGAGCCGCGCGATGTCGGCCACGCGCAGGAACAAGGCCGACAACGATCGCAGCAATTGGAGCCGGTTGCGCCGTATGGCCGGGTCTTCGGCCATCACCATGACCGCGTCGAAAAAGGCGTCCACCTCCTCGCGCAGTTCGGCCAGTGTCTCAAGGATGGCGACATAATCGCGCGCCTCGGCCAGCGGCTCGACCCGGGTTTCCAGCTCGGCGATCCGTTCGGCCAGCCGTTGTTCGGGGACCTCGACCAGCAACGCCGGGTTAGGGCCGGCCTCGGCCAGATCCGACGGATCGGCCTTGAGCAAGATGTTGCGGATGCGCTTGTTGGCAGTCGCTAGGGCCTCGGCGGCGGGCAGACGGCGAAACTGAGTCACGGCTGCGATACGCCGGTCTAGGTCCCAGGGGTTGGTCACGCCCGTGTGGATGACAGACTCGACCGTATCGACCGCCACTACGCGCTCGCTGTAATAGCCGCGCAGGCGCTCCAGCGTGTAGCTCAGGACCGCCTCGACCGTGTCCCCGGCCAGGAGTCCATCCGGGAAGCCGGCGGCAGCGCGTTCGAGCAGGTCGCGCAGATCCAGGTCCAAGGGGGTCTCGATCAGGATCCGCAACACGGCGATCGCGGCCCGGCGCAGGGCATAGGGGTCCTTGGTACCGCTCGGACGCAGCCCGATACCGAAGATGCCGACCAGGGTGTCGAGACGGTCGGCGAGCGCCAGTGCCCGGCCGCAGGGACTGGTCGGCAGGGTGTCGCCGGCGAAGCGCGGGCGGTATTGCTCCTCGATCGCCGCGCTGACACAGGGGTCCTCGCCCGAGCGCTCGGCATAGTAACGCCCCATGATGCCCTGGAGCCTGGGGAACTCGAATACCATCGCCGTCATCAGGTCGCATTTGGACAGCGCGGCGGCGCGCTCGACCAGCGCCGGATCGACACCAAGTCTCGGGGCCAGATCTCGGCCCAAGCGAGCGACCCGCGCGCACTTGGCCGCCTGGGTACCGAGCCTGTCCTGGAACACCACGGTCTCCAATCGGGGTGCGAAGGACGCTAGCGGCTGCTTGAGATCCTGCGACCAGAAGAAGGCGGCATCCGAGAAGCGTGGGCGGATGACGCGCTCGTTGCCGGCGCGGACCTGATCCGGGTTGCGGCTTTCGATATTGGCCACGACGATGAAGTGCGCCTGAAGCCTCCCCTGCTCATCCTCGACCGGGAAATATTTCTGATGGCTCTGCATGGTCTCGATCAGCACCTCGGGCGGGATCTCCAGGAAGCGCGCATCGAACCGGCACAGCAGGGCCTGGGGCCACTCGACCAGGGCCGTGACCTCATCGAGCAGCGCCGGGTCGATCCGCGCCCGCAGTCCGTTGGCGGCGGCCAGACTCGTGACCTGCGCGCGGATACGCTCGCGCCGACGCTCGAAGGACGGCTCGACCCGGCCCTGTTCGCGCAGGGTCATGGCATAGTCGCACGCCCGGCCGATGGCGATGGGGGCAGGGTGATGGAAGCGGTGGCCGCGGGTACGGGTCTCGGCAGGCAGACCCATGACGGTGCCAGCGACGGGTTCGCTGCCGAGCAGCAGACAGACCCAGTGCACTGGGCGCACGAACTCCTCGCTGCGATCGCTCCAGCGCATCCGCTTGGGGATCGGAAGACCAGCGAGCGCGGCCTCGGTCATCTCAGGCACCAGCTCGGCTGTCTCGCGACCAGGGATGAGGCGGCGATGGACCATCCAGCCTCCCTTATCGGTCTCCTCGCGCCCGAGCCCCTCGACCTCAACCCCACAGGAACGCGCAAAGCCGAGCAGCGCCGGGGTCGGACGGCCCTCGGCGTCGAAGGCGGCCTGGACCGCCGGACCTCGGCGTACGCTCTCCTGATCGGGCTGGCGGGTCTGGATGCCCCGGATCAACAGGGCCAGACGGCGCGGCGTGGCAAAGGGTTCGATCGATTCGAAGCCGATCCCGTTGGTCTTGAGCTGGTCGCGCAGGCCCTCGGTGAAGGCGTGCGACAGGATGGGCAGGGCGAGCGGCGGGAGCTCCTCGGTCCCGATCTCGATGAGCAGATCAGTCGTCGACATCTCCAAAGATCCTCTCCCACTCAAGCGTGCAGCATGGGGAAGCCGAGCGCCTCCCGTTTGTCGTAATAGGCCTGGGCAACCGCGCGCGCCAAGGTGCGCACCCGCAGGATGAAGCGCTGACGCTCGGTGACCGAGATCGCCCCGCGTGCGTCGAGCAGGTTAAAGGTGTGCGAGGCCTTGAGCACCTGCTCATAGGCCGGAAGCGGCAGAGCGCGCGCAATCAGCTCCGCGCTCAGGCGCTCATGGGTGTCGAACTGCGCAAAGAGTGTGGCGGTATCGGCCAGCTCGAAGTTGTAGGCCGACTGCTCGACCTCGTTTTGATGATAGATATCGCCATAGGTGACCACACCGCCCGGTGAGCAGCTCCAGACCAGGTCATAGACGCTCTCGACCTCCTGGAGATACATGGCGATGCGCTCCAGCCCGTAGGTGATCTCGCCGGTCACAGGCCGGCAGTCGAGTCCGCCGACCTGCTGAAAATACGTAAACTGGGTGACCTCCATCCCATTGAGCCAGACCTCCCAGCCCAGACCCCAGGCCCCGAGCGTGGGCGATTCCCAGTTGTCCTCGACGAAACGGATGTCATGCACCAGGGGGTCGATTCCTAGACGGCGCAGTGAGTTCAGGTACAGCTCCTGGATGTCGAGCGGTGAGGGCTTGAGCACCACCTGGAACTGATAGTAGTGCTGGAGCCGGTTAGGGTTCTCGCCATAGCGTCCGTCGGTCGGACGGCGCGAGGGCTGGACATAGGCACTGCGCCAGGGCTCGGGTCCGATCGATCGCAGAAAGGTGGCCGGATGGAAGGTGCCCGCGCCCACCTCCATGTCAAAGGGCTGGACGACGACACACCCGAGATCGGACCAGTAGCGCTCGAGCGCAAAGATGAGACCCTGGAAGGTCGAGAGATCCTCGGATTCGCGACTCAAAGATAGACTCCTGTGAGACCAGTTCTACAAAGTCGCACAGTATAGGCGGTCGCTGGCCGATATGCCCGACGCGATCGGCACGCGCGGTCGCGTCCGTCCGCCGAGGGCGCCTGTAGGGACATTGGACACCGGGGGCATATACTTGCGCCTCCGAAGCCAACCGTCATCGATCAGGATGTCTAGTCTCATGAACATCCCCTCAGCTGCCATGCTCGAACGCCGTCAAGCGATCTCGCGCACCTCGATCGTCGGCGCCGTTCTCAATCTCATCCTGTCGGCGGTCAAGATCCTTGTCGGGATCCTGGGCCACTCACAGGCCCTGGTGGCCGATGGCATCCATTCGCTCTCGGACCTGCTCTCGGACCTATTGGTCTATGTCGCCGGGCATCATGCCAGTCAGCAGCCAGACCAGGATCACCCCTACGGCCATGCCCGTTATGAGACCGTCGCGACCTTGGCCCTGGGGATTTTGCTGTTGCTGGTCGCCGTCGGCATCGGCTGGGATGCAATCCAAAGACTGTTCAAGCCGGAGTCTCTGTTACAACCCGGCGCCCTGGCGCTCGGTGCCACCCTGCTCTCGATCGGCCTCAAGGAGTGGCTCTACTGGTGGACGCTCGGCCATGCGAGGCGGGTCAACTCGGATCTGTTGCGCGCCAATGCCTGGCATCATCGCAGTGACGCCATCTCATCGATCGTGGTCCTGATCGGCATCATCGGGACCATGGCCGGTTTGACCTATCTGGATGCCATCGCCGCCATCATCGTTGCGCTGATGATCGCCCACATTGCCTGGGGGTTGGGCTGGGGCGCGGTCCACGAGCTGGTGGACACGGGTCTGGAATCCGAGCGCATCGAGACCGTGGCGCAGACCATCTGCTCGGTCGGCGGCGTGCGCGATATCCACATGTTGCGAACGCGCCGGCTCGGTGGCCAGGTCTCGGCGGACGTCCATGTACTGGTCGATCCGGATATCAGCGTCTCCGAGGGGCACATGATCAGCGTCCTGGTCGAGCAGCGCCTCAAGCGCGAGATCTCGGACATAGTCGATGTGACCGTCCATATCGATCCCGAGGACGATGCAGACAATCGGGATGTCACACCCCTCCCACTGCGCGCCGAGGCCCTGGCACGACTTGCCTCATGTTGGTCAGGGATCCCGGCCGCCAATGAGCGCGAGCGTGTCCTGTTGCATTATCTCGGCGGACGCATCGAGGTCGAGGTCTTCTTTCCGCTCCTAGCCTGTCGGCGTGCTGGGGCTGACCCCGAGCGACTGGGCGCTGAATTGACGGCAGCGCTCAAAGAAGACCCGGCGTTTGGCAGGGTCCGCGTATATTTCGGATGACCCGGTGCGCGACAAGCCCCGCCGTTCAGGGCGGGGAAAGAGCGCGGACGGCGGAGCCGTCCTTGCCTTTCGGTTTCAGTGTGGTGTCTGCTGCTGTTCGATGTACTGGCGCACGATGGCGATCGGCGCACCGCCGCAGGATGAGGCGAAGTAAGATGGCGACCCTAATATTGCCTATGCAACGACTTCAAGCCTTCAAGTATGAATTGATGCCCAACGGCCAACAGGCGCGGCAGATGCGCCGATTCGCGGGCGCGAGCCGGTTCGTGTTCAACAAGGCCTTGGCGTTGCAGAAGGAGCGCTACGAGCGTGGCGAGAAGAAGTTCGGCTATGCGGGTTTGTGCAAGCTGCTCACCGAGTGGCGAAATAGCGCAGAGACGGCTTGGCTGGCCGATGCACCGATTCACCCGCTGCAACAGGCGCTCAAGGATTTGGAGCGGGCCTACAGCAACTTCTTCGCCAGGCGGGCCGACTTTCCTCGCTTCAAGAAGAAAGGCCGGCGCGACAGCTTCCGCTACCCCGATCCGAAACAGATCAAGCTCGATCAGGGCAATGGCCGTATCTTTCTGCCCAAGCTGGGCTGGCTGCGCTATCGCAATAGCCGGGAGGTGCTGGGCACGGTGAAAAATGTCACCGTGAGCCAGTCCTGTGGTAAGTGGTTCGTTTCCATTCAGACCGAGCGCGAGGTCGAGCAGCCCATCCCGCACGGCGGCGCGGTCGGCATCGATATGGGTATTGCCCGGTTCGCCACGCTCAGCGATGGCACGTTCTACGCACCCCTCAATAGTTTCAAGCGGTATGAGGTTTCCCTGCGTAAAGCGCAGCAGGCCATGAGCCGCAAGGTGAAGTTCAGCAACAACTGGAAGAAGGCGAAAGCCCGCGTCCAGAAGATTCACTCCCGCATCAGCAACGCCCGCCGCGATTTCCTGCACAAGACCTCAACCGCGATCAGTAAAAACCACGCGATGGTGTGTATCGAGGATTTGCAGGTGCGGAACATGTCCAAGTCGGCGGCAGGCACAGCAGATGCGCCGGGAAGAAACGTTCGGGCCAAGTCCGGCCTGAACAAGGCCATCCTCGACCAAGGCTGGTTCGAGTTCCGCCGCCAGTTGGACTACAAGCTGGCGTGGAACGGTGGCTATCTCATCGTCGTGCCGCCGCAGAACACGAGCCGCACCTGCCCGTGCTGCGGCCATGTATCGGCGGACAACCGCCAGACGCAAGCCCGGTTCGAGTGCGTGGAATGCGGGTTCGAAGAAAACGCCGATGTGGTCGGCGCAATCAATGTACTAAGGGCGGGACACGCCCGGTTCGCCTGTGAAGTGAGCGGTGCAGTAGGGCCGCCAGCAGCAGGAACCCGCCGAAGCGACTCAGGAGCGGCTCAATGCCGCGCCTGAGCGCCGTAGAAATCTCCGGCCTTCTGGCCGGGGAGGATGTCAAGGCCTGGGTTGGGGCCCTGGTCCGCACTCTTTTGGTGCAAAAATGCCTGAATCCGTCTATTTGGGTGCATTTGGTTCGCGCGGCCACCGGGTTGAGCCCAACCCTGGCTGCGGCCAAATGCGTCCCATCAAACCGCTCTCGAACGCCAAGGAACTCGGATTCGATCCCCTCCTCCTCGCGGGCGGGTGAAGGGGTTAGGCTGAGCGGGCGAGTGAAATCAAGCGCTTATTCCACTCACCCGGCCCTTTTCGAGAGGCAGAGGGTGTCTTGTAGCCTTTCCCTTGAACCCTAAGCGCTTCATGACGCGACCCGGGGCATCTAACCAGCACCCGAGGTCAACTGACTTTTTTGGTTTGTTCCTTGCATAATGGCGGCGAGGCCAGGGTAGGCCCGTCTGGTCGGAGGATCGATTCCACCGTCCATCTTCACTCAGAACGACCGAATTCGTGCGACGCGCGCCGCAACCTGCTAGGCTCCCGCGCCAGGTCAGGATCGTATCGCTTTGGCTGGCCAGACTGTTCGTGGATATCCTAAGTAGCGGAGACAATTCGAATGACCGATGTCATCAAGATGATCAAAGAAAACGAAGTGAAATTTGTCGATTTTCGCTTCACCGATACTCGTGGCAAGGAGCAGCACGTCTCCGTGCCGGCCCACATTGTCGATGAGGATTTGCTCAAGGACGGCAAGATGTTCGATGGTTCCTCGATCGCCGGCTGGAAGGGCATCGAGTCCTCCGACATGGTCCTGATGCCCGAGGCCGAGACCGCGGTCATGGACCCCTTCGCCGACGAGGCGACCCTGATCCTCCGCTGCGATGTGCTCGAGCCCGATACCATGCAGGGCTACGAGCGCGATCCCCGCTCGCTGGCCAAGCGCGCCGAGGCCTATCTCAAATCGACCGGCATCGCCGATGCGGCCTTCTTCGGTCCAGAGCCTGAGTTCTTCATCCTCGACGATGTCCGCTGGGGTGCCGACATGAGTGGCGCCTTCTACAAGGTCGATTCCGAAGAGGCCGGCTGGAACTCGGAGCGGGTCTTCCCCGACGGCAACATGGGCCATCGCCCGAGCGTGAAGGGCGGCTATTTCCCGGTACCCCCGGTCGATTCCTTGAACGATATCCGCGCGGCCATGTGTCTGACGCTGGAAGAGATGGGCGTACCGGTCGAGGTCCACCACCACGAGGTCGCTACCGCCGGTCAGTGCGAGATCGGCACCAAGTTCGCCCCCCTGGTCAAGCGCGCCGACTGGACCCAGATCCTCAAATACGTGGTGCAGAACGTCGCCCAGGCCTATGGCAAGACCGCGACCTTCATGCCCAAGCCGCTGGTCGGCGACAACGGGAACGGCATGCACGTCCATCAGTCGCTCTCCAAGGACGGCCAGAACCTGTTTGCCGGCGACAAGTACGGCGGCCTGTCCGATCTGGCGCTCTATTACATCGGCGGCATCATCAAGCATGCGCGCGCGCTCAACGCCATCACCAATGCCTCGACCAATTCTTACAAGCGTCTGGTGCCTGGCTTCGAGGCGCCGGTCATGCTCGCCTACTCGGCGCGCAACCGCTCGGCCTCGATCCGCATTCCGCACGTCTCCAGCCCCAAGGCACGGCGTATCGAGGTGCGCTTCCCGGATGCGACCGGCAACCCCTATCTGGCCTTCTCGGCCATGATGATGGCCGGTCTCGACGGCATCCAGAACAAGATCCATCCGGGCGATGCCCTGGACAAGGATCTCTATGACCTGCCGCCCGAGGAGGCCAAGTCGATCCCGACCGTCTGTCACTCGCTCGACATGGCGCTGGAGGCCCTCGACCGGGATCGCGACTTCCTGACCGCGGGCGGTGTGTTCAGCGATGACCTGATCGACGCCTATATCGATCTCAAGATGAAGGAGGTCACGCGCGTTCGGATGACGACCCATCCGGTCGAGTTCGATATGTACTACAGCCTCTAAATCTCTCCAAATAAGGGGGGCTGTTCGGATCGGCACGCTTGGGCTAATCTTTACGGACCATGCTCAACGCCGCGCCGATCCTAGTCTTGCTATTGTTTTGCGCGCCTTCCAGCGCCGCGGTCTACCGTTGGCTCGATACCGAGGGTAAAGTCTATTATTCCGATCGTCGGGTATCGAACGCCGATCGACTCAATGTGGAATCTGGCAGTGTCACTGAGGCCAAGCCCGCCCAATTGGGTCCAAGCTCGCCCGACGAGCCCTATCTCGGACCCTATACCGCGCTTGAAATCCTCGCCCCAGGCGAGCAGACGACCCTGTCTGAATCCGGTATACCGCTGAGCCTGCGACTCGATCCAGCCCTGATCGAGGGCCACCGTCTGTTGCTGTTGGTCGATGACCAGGCTCTACCGGTCGAGGCGACCCAGACCCAGTTCAGGCTGACGGGGCTCGGTGCCGGGACACACAGGCTTCAGCTCCAGATCCGCGGGGCCGACGATCGGAGCGTCGCCCAGTCCGCCCCCACCACCTTCCGAGTCAGCGAACCCAGGGCGCCTGGTCAACTCCCCTGATCAGTGGGTTCCGTGTTCATGACGGTCATGTGCGCCTGGATCCAAGACTGGTGCCGTATTTGCTTGTCTCGTCAACAACGGTCGCTCCGCCAGAAGTGGTCGGTGCGGCCAATCACGATTCGGGATCCAATGGATGACGACTCATGCGACCAAGCCGACGCTCGAGCGCCGGATCCTCGATCATCTTAGCACGTCCGTGATGCTGTTCGACGCCGAATTGCGTCTTACCTATCTCAATCCGTCCGCCGAGGTTCTGTTTGAGGTCAGTGCGCGTCATCTGCTGGGGGAGCCGGCCGCGCGTCTGCTGCCCTGTCCGGACGCAGACATCGAGGAGCGTCTGAGCAAGGCGTTAGCCTCCGGTCATCCCTTCACCGAGCGCGAGATCAACCTCTTGATCGGCGACGGACGCACCAAAACGGTGAACTACACCGTCCTACCCTTACACCCTGTGGAGGCAGAACAGGAGTTGCTGGTCGAGCTCTATCAGGTCGACCGTCAGCTTCGGATTACGCGCGAGGAACAGCTGCTGTCACAACATCAGGCGACTCGGGCCTTGCTGCGCGGTCTGGCCCATGAGATCAAGAACCCGCTCGGTGGGCTGCGCGGCGCCGCCCAGCTCCTGGAACGCGAACTGCCGGAGGCCGCCTTGCGCGAATACACCCGCATCATCATCGACGAGGCCGACCGCCTCCAGGCGCTGATGGACCGCATGATTGGTCCGCATCACCTGCCGCCGCGCCGCGCGCTGGTGAACATCCATGACGTGCTGGAACATGTGCGAACACTCATCCTGGCCGAGTCGCCCCAAGGCCCATTGGTCCAGCGCGACTATGACCCGAGTCTCCCGGATCTCAACGCCGATCGTGATCGTTTGATCCAGGCGCTGCTCAACCTGGCGCGCAACGCGGCCACCGCCGCCGGTCCGCACGGCTGTCTGCAATTCAAGACGCGGGTATTGCGCCAATTTACCATCGGCAGCCGCCGTCACAAATTGGTGCTCCAGGTGCAGGTCCGGGACAATGGACCGGGCATCCCCGACGAGATCTGCAGCCGCATCTTCTATCCCATGGTCTCAGGCCGCCCGGACGGGACCGGGCTTGGGCTCTCGATCGCCCAGGAGCTCATCCATCAGCATGGCGGCCTGATCGCGTGTGAGAGCCGCCCGGGCGATACCGTCTTTCATGTCTACCTACCCTTGGAGCCGAGCTGTGACTAGGGTGCCGCATGTCTGGGTCATCGACGACGACCGCTCGATTCGCTGGGTGCTCGACCGTGCCCTGCGCAAGGCCGGGATGCAGGTGACCTGCTTCTCCGATGGGGTTGGTATCCTCGAATCGCTCCAGCGCGAGCAGCCCGATGTGATCCTCACCGACATCCGGATGCCGGGGATCGATGGGCTAGAACTGCTGCGTCAGGTAAAGGGCCGCTATCCGGGGCTACCCGTGATCATCATGACTGCGCACTCGGATCTCGACAGCGCGGTCTCGGCCTTCCAGGGCGGGGCGTTCGAATATCTGCCCAAGCCGTTCGATCTCGACGAGGCCGTCGCCCAGGTCAGCCGGGCCTGCCGGCGTGGACGGGAAGAGCGCGTCGAGGAGGTCAGTGTCACGCGCGGACCGGACATCATCGGCGCGGCGCCGGCAATGCAGGACGTCTTTCGCGCCATCGGGCGCCTGGCGCGTTCCAATATCACGGTGCTCATCACGGGCGAATCGGGCACTGGCAAGGAGCTGGTCGCCCAGGCACTGCATCGTCACAGCCCCAGGAGCGAGCGACCCTTCATCGCGCTCAACATGGCGGCCATCCCACGCGATCTGCTGGAATCTGAGCTGTTCGGTCACGAGCGCGGCTCCTTCACCGGCGCCCAGGCACGACGCGAGGGTCGGTTTGAGCAGGCCGATGGCGGCACCCTGTTCCTCGACGAGATCGGCGACATGCCCGCCGAGTTGCAGACCCGGCTGCTGCGGGTGCTGGCCACAGGCGAGTTCTATCGGGTCGGTGGCATGGCGCCGATCAAGGTCGATGTGCGCATCATCGCGGCGACGCATCAGAACCTCGAACACTTGGTGCGCGAGGGGCGCTTTCGCGAGGACCTGTTCCACCGGCTCAACGTCATCCGCCTCCAGCTCCCGGCCCTGCGCGACCGGCGTGAGGACATCCCGTTACTGATGCGTCACTTTCTGGTGCAGGCCGCGCGCGAGCTGGGCGGCGAGCCCAAGGTACTCCTGCCGGACGCGGTCGACCGGCTCCAGCAGCTCGACTGGCCGGGCAATGTGCGACAATTGGAAAACACCGCCCGCTGGCTGACCGTCATGGCCTCCGGCAAGCATATCCATGCCGAAGACCTGCCGACCGAGCTCCAGTCCGATCCGGGTGAGGGGGTCCGCGATCAGCCCTGGGAACAGGGCCTACGCCACTGGGCGCGGCAGCGGCTCAAGGATGGACGCGAGGGGTTACTCGACACGGCCTTGCCCGCCTTCGAGCGCATCCTGATCCAGGTCGCGCTCGAACACACGGGCGGTCGGCGTCAGGACGCCGCCCGGCTCCTGGGGTGGGGACGCAACACCCTGACGCGCAAGCTCAGGGAGCTGGGTCTGGACGCGGAAGAGGCCCCAGACGTTGTCAGTGAGCCAGGTGGGTAAGAGCGCTACCCTGGTTGTCAGAGATAAGGAGGACCGCGTTGGACAGCACCAGTATCGAACTCAAGGGCTCCGAGATCGAGTCGATCGACCATGACGGCGATCGCGTCGAGATCCGCTTTTCACGCGCCTATCTGATCAAGACGATGACGGGCTCGGTCGAACGCACGCGCTGGTGGCAGGCCGGCAGCCTGGTGATCGAGGGGGCCGAGGTCGCCGAACGCCCGCCGCAAGGTCCCTTGGTCTGCGCCGGCGGCGATCTCGACGAGAACGTCTACACCTACCGCGACATGATCCCGATTCCATTCGAGAGTCGTGGTCATATCCGGTGTGCGCTGAGGTTCGAAGGGACCGAGTCGAGGCTCGTCGTCACCGGGAACGCCGCCCGACTGAGGATGCTCGATGTCCCCAAATACATCGAGCATCTGCGCCCAGGGAAGGGTGGGTCCTGAACCCGCCCCTACAACCCTGCCATTGTGCGGTGGGGCCGTGTCAGCGCCCTCGAATCAGGGTACCGACGCCAGTATCCGTGAAGAGATCGAGCATGACGGCGTGCTCCACCCGACCGTCGATGATGTGCGCCGACTTCACGCCCGATTGCACGGCCTCGATGGCACAGCGGATCTTGGGCAGCATGCCCCCCTGGATCACGCCCTCATCGATCAGCGCCTGGACGCGCCCGACATCGAGCTCGGGGATGAGCTGACCCTGGGCATCGAGCAGACCGGCGGTGTTGGTCAGGAGCAAGAGCTTCTCGGCCCGCAGCACCTCGGCTATCTTGCCGGCGACCAGGTCGGCATTGATGTTGTAGGAATGACCATCGGCGCCCACCCCGATCGGGGCAATGACCGGGATGAAGTTGCCCTTGGTCAGCATATGGATGATGGCCGGATCGATGCTCTCGACCTCGCCGACATGGCCTAAGTCGATGATCTCGGGGGCCTGGAGTTCGGGGGCATCGCGCGTGATGAGCAGCTTGCGCGCGCGGATCAGATCGCCGTCCTTGCCGGTCAGGCCCACGGCCGCGCCGCCGTGCCTGTTGATGAAATTGACGATCTCCTTGTTGACCAGGCCGCCGAGGACCATCTCGACCACGTCCATGGTCTCGGCGTCGGTCACGCGCATCCCCTGCACGAACTCGCTCGTCTTGCCGAGCCGGTTCAGCAACGAACCGATCTGCGGCCCACCGCCGTGCACGATCACCGGGTTGATGCCGACGAGCTTCATCAGCACCATGTCGCGGGCGAAGCCCTCCTTCAGCGCCGCATCGACCATGGCGTTGCCGCCGTATTTGATCACCATGGTCTTGCCCTGGAAGCGCTTGATGTAGGGCAGGGCCTCGATCAGGACGTGGGCGATGGTCTGGGCACGTTCGGTTGGCAGTGACATGACGGCGGGACTCGCGATTGGAAAGGATTGACAGGGTGTTCAGGATCAAGCCCCATGCTGGGAGGCAGGGGCGAGCTGCGCGCCTGGCCTGGATGAAAAGGTAAAGTGTATCGGCATAACGGACGTGATGCTCGCCCACGTGTGCCTGGGCGGTTCAGATGGCTCCCTGCTATGGCCTCAGTGCGTACCTGTATGACCGAATCCACCCTCCCCGCGCGCTGAGGTCTCGAACGACCCGACGATCTCCAGATCGGCGTGCAGGATCGGCACTAGGACGAGCTGGGCGATGCGTTCCCCGATCTCGATCCTGAAGGGCTGATTGCTGCGGTTCCAGCACGAGACCATGAGCGGTCCCTGATAGTCCGAGTCGATCAGGCCCACCAGATTGCCGAGCACGATGCCATGACGGTGCCCGAGTCCGGAGCGGGGCAGGATCATCCCGGCGACGCCCGGCGCGGCGATATGCACCGCCAGCCCGGTTGGGATCAGCTCGCAGTGGCCGGGGGCGAGATCCAGCGGTGCGTCCAACATGGCGCGTAGGTCGAGTCCGGCAGAGCCCTCGGTTGCATAGTTAGGGAGCGGAACCTCGCGGCCCAGGCGCGGGTCAAGTAACTTGACTTTAAGACGATGCCGCATGGCGTCCCTGGTAGCGTTCGGCGATCAGCTGGGCCAGCGCGCGCGCGAGCCGGGTCTTGTCCATCAGCGGGAACTCGCGCCGACCGTCGCGCCAGAGCACGGTCAGGGCATTCTCGGGGCGCTCGAACCCACCCTGGTCACCGCCGACCCGATTGGCCGCGATCATGTCCAGTCCCTTCCGCAGGAGCTTGTCGCGCGCGTACGCCTCGACGTGGTCGGTCTCGGCGGCAAAGCCGACGGTGAAGGGCGGTTGGGATAGGGCGGCGACCGCAGCGAGGATGTCGGGGTTGCGGACCAGGTGCAGCGTCAGCGACTCGGCATCCTTCTTGATCTTGGTGGCAGCCGGGGTTTCGGGCCGGTAATCGGCGACCGCCGCGGTCGCCACGAAGATGTGGCAGTCGGCGGCGCGTACCATGACGGCCTCATACATCTCCAAGGCCGTCTCGACCTCAACCTGCTCGGTCACGCGCGGTGCAGCCAGCGCGGTGGGACCAGCGATGAGCGTGACCCGAGCGCCCAGCGCCTCCAGTGCCTCGGCCAGGGCGAATCCCATCCGCCCCGAACTCCGATTGCCCAGAAAACGCACCGGATCGAGCGGCTCGCGCGTCGGCCCGGCAGTCAGCAACACGCGCACGCCGGCTAGTGGGCGCGCCACTGGCGGGAACAGCGCCTCGGCGATCTCCAGCGGCTCCAGCATCCGCCCTGGCCCCTGATCCCCGCACGCCTGATCGCCCACGTCCGGCCCCAGGACACGCACGCCACGCGCGCGCAACGTCTCGAGGTTCGCTTGCGTGGCCGGATGGCGCCACATGGCCTGGTTCATCGCCGGCGCGATGACGAGCGGCGCCTCACAGGCCAGGGCCACCGTCGTCAGCAGATCATTCGCCAGACCCGCTACCAGTCGCGCCATGAGGTCCGCGGTGGCCGGCGCAATCAGCAGACAATCGGCCCAGCGCGCCAGTTCGATGTGCCCCATGCCGGCCTCGGCGGCGGGATCGAGCAGCTTGGTGCGCACCGGATGACCGGACACGGCCTGAAAGGTCAGCGGTGCGACCAAGGCCGTCGCCGCCTCGGTCATGACCACCCGCACATCGGCTCCGCGTTCCTTGAGCCGGCGCACCAGATCGACCGCCTTGTAAGCCGCGATGCCGGCGCCGACGCCCAGCAGCACCCGTGAACCCGGATTCAAATCCATGAGCTTATCGCGTAAGTTGATCGACCATGCCGGCTTTAGTGTAACCGATCCGTCGGTCTGGCACCGAGGGCCGACGCCATCTCATAGGGGGCACAGCGGGAACACATGTCGATCAAGGACTGGCCAGAAGGCGAGCGACCGCGCGAAAAACTGCTGGAGCGAGGCGCCGGTGCGCTCTCGGATGCCGAGCTACTCGCCATCTTTCTGCGCACCGGGATCCCCGGCAAGAGCGCGGTCGATCTGGCGCGCGCGCTGCTTGCCGACTTCGGCGGCCTGACCGGACTGCTTGCGGCCGATCGACGCCGCTTCTGCGACGGCAAGGGACTGGGCTTGGCCAAGTATGCCCAACTCCAGGCCGCGCTCGAACTCAGCCGCCGCTATCTGCTCACACGCCTCAGCGGCCAGGACGTGCTGACCAGTCCGGAGGTCACACGCGACTATCTCAAACTGCGGCTCTATGGCGCGCCGCACGAGATCTTCGCCTGTCTTTTTCTCGACAACCGCCATCGGGTCATCCTCTACGAGGAGCTGTTTCGCGGCACTATCGACGGGGCGAGCGTCCATCCGAGAGAGGTGGTGCGCCGGGTGATCGAGACCAATGCGGCCGCCGTCATCTTCGCCCACAATCACCCCTCCGGCGTGGCCGAACCCAGTCAGGCCGATCTGAGCATCACCCGGCGCCTCAAAGAGGCGCTGGCGTTGATCGATGTGCGGGTATTGGATCACATCATCATTGGTGATGGAGACGGGACCTCCTTTGCCGAGCGTGGGTTGCTGTGAGTCGCTGGCGCTTTGCCGTCCTGATGTCCACTCCGGCCTGCCCGCCTCGGATGGGCAAGCCGCCGAAGATTGTTCGAGCGGATGGGTGGCAAGACCCTGAATGGTTAAGGCGGCCACTGCGCTTGAGGTCCATCGCCCTTGACTTAGATCAAGTCGCCCGCTGGCGCGCGATGGGATGCTCACGCCGTCGAACGATCCCGTTCGCCTGAATGAGAGCGAGTCTGCCATGAGTATGTTCTGTTTCCAGTGCGAAGAGGCCTCCAAGGGATTGGGTTGTACCACCAAGGGGGTCTGCGGCAAGCATTCCAAGACGGCCCATTTACAGGATCTATTGGTCTATCTGCTCAAGGGACTGGCGGTCGTCGCCCAAGAGGCGGCGCGACAGGGCCGACCCGATCCGGGCCTGGGGCGTTTCATCGCCGAGTCGCTGTTCATGACCATCACCAATGCCAACTTCGACGATGCGCGCCTGGAGGCACGCATCCAGGCCGTCATCGCCCGCCGCGACGCGCTCAAGGCGGCCATCGGCCATTCCAGCGATCTGGATGCCGTCAACTGGACGGGCGGGCCCGATCACTACGAGAACAAGGGACTGGTCGTCGGTGTGCTGTCGCAGGCCAACGAAGACGTGCGCTCGCTGCATGAACTCCTGGTCTATGGTCTCAAGGGCATGGCCGCCTATGCCGATCATGCCGCCGTACTCGGCTTCGAGAGGCCTGAGATCTATGACTTCATGATCTCGGCTCTGGCCGCCAGCCTGACCGAATCCGACATCCAGACCCTGATCGGCTGGGTGCTCAGATGCGGCGAGTTTGGCGTCACCACCATGGCCCTGCTCGACGAGGCCAATACGACGCGCTATGGTCACCCCGAGATCACCAGGGTCAATCTCGGTGTTCGCCACAATCCTGGCATCCTCGTCTCAGGGCACGACCTCAAGGACATTGCCGAACTGCTGGAACAGACCCAGGGTACAGGCATCGATGTCTACACCCACAGCGAGATGCTGCCGGCACACTCCTATCCAGCGTTCAAGAGATATCCGCACTTCGTCGGCAACTATGGGGGTGCCTGGTGGGAACAGGATAAGGACTTCACTGCCTTCAACGGCCCGATCCTGATGACCACCAACTGTCTCACCCCGGTCAAGGACGACTACCGCGACCGCCTCTTCACCACGGGCCCAGCCGGCTGGCCGGGCGTGATGCATATCGCCGACCGCCCCGCGGGCGGGGTCAAGGACTTCTCGCCACTGATCGAACGTGCCAAGACCTGTGCGCCCCCGACCGAGCTGGAGCGGGGTGAGATCCTCGGCGGCTTCGCCCATGCCCAGGTGATGGCCCTGGCCGACCAGGTGATCGAGGCCGTCAAGTCGGGCGCCATCAAGCGCTTCGTGGTCATGGGGGGGTGCGATGGGCGTCACAAGCAGCGTTCCTATTACACCGAT
Organism: Thermochromatium tepidum ATCC 43061; assembly: GCF_009664085.1. NCBI lineage: Bacteria > Pseudomonadati > Pseudomonadota > Gammaproteobacteria > Chromatiales > Chromatiaceae > Thermochromatium > Thermochromatium tepidum. Next base: position 2,198,021 of record NZ_CP039268.1, read on the forward strand.
GTCGCCAAGGCGCTGCCCAAGGAGGCCGTGATCCTCACCGCCGGTTGCGCCAAATATCGCTACAACAAGCTTGATCTGGGTGAGATCAATGGCATCCCGCGTCTGCTCGATGCCGGGCAGTGCAACGACTCCTATTCGCTGGCCTATATCGCCTTGAAGCTCAAGGAAGCCTTCGGTCTGGACGACATCAACGAGCTGCCGATCTCCTATGACATCGCCTGGTACGAACAGAAGGCGATCATCGTCCTGCTGGCGCTCTTGCATCTGGGTGTCAAGCACATCCGGCTCGGCCCGACCCTGCCGGCCTTCCTATCGCCGAACGTGGCCAGGGTGCTGATCGAGAACTTCGACATCCGGCCGATCGGTGAGGTAGAAGCGGACGTGCAGGCGATGATGGCCGCCGCCTAACCGGCTGAGCGGTGGGTGGTAACCGCAAGGACGCGGGCGATGGGTCCCAAAATCAAAGAAGCGCTGATTTATTCCCCCTCCCCCTCTGGGCATAGGTATCTACACAATTTCATCCATCCCCTCCGTTAGCAAGAAGAATCGAGTTGGCGAAGGCACGGAGTTCTGGGATGGAAGAGTGATCAAGGGAATCGAGGATGGCGAACAGTATGAAAGCGCCAGCCAACAAGGCGGAGGGGGTAACAAGGCGAGATGCCTTCATCTGCCTGCCGGACAAGCGCACGAGAAACTGCCGGGCGGCTTGTGCCTCCTCGGTCTGCTGCGCAGAGAGGCGCCACACCAGGATACAGGCCTGGGTGGCGATCATCGGGGCTGATCGTGTCGGCACACGCGCTCCACACGCCCTGGGCCGTCACCAGATCCTGCACCGGCACCCCCAAGGGCGCGCCATCCTCGGCACTGACCAGGAGGCTGCTTTGCAGTTCGTCGCCCACATCCGTGGCATGGGTCATTTGCAGGCGATCCCGTTTCGAGGCGTGCCCTCCATCGTTCACTCTCGACCAGTCCGCCACCGCCAACACATACTCACCGCTGTCACCAAAATTCGTCGCATACCGCTTATTTGTACCTCATCTTCCCCGCGAGAAATCCCCCGAACAGAGCCGGATTTGTGTAGATACCCATGCCCCCGCGGGCGGGGGAGAGGGGATTGAATCAGCGTTTCCTCAAAATCGACGGGGTATGGATCGGGCACCCTGGGTCTCAAATGGCCGTGGTTTAACCGGGTCACACTGGGCACGCAACGCCAAGACTGGAGCCGAACGGACGGCTGAGCTATTTTAGTCAGACTGTGCAGCGCCCGGGATGGTCCCGGACGCACCGGACCCGAGGCTCCTTAGATACCATGGCCGATCTCGATACACCCCGTTCCGCCTATCCCAGCACCCGCATGCGCCGCATGCGCCGCGACGACTTCTCGCGTCGGCTGATGCGCGAGACCACCCTGACCCCCAATGACCTGATCTGGCCGGTGTTCGTGCTCGAAGGCCAGGGCCAGTGTGAACCCGTGCCCTCGATGCCGGGTGTGGAGCGTCTGAGTATCGATCTCCTGGTCGAGGCCGCGCGTGAGGCCCATCGACTCGGCATCCCGGTGATGGCGCTCTTTCCGGTCACGCCGATGGAGGCCAAGTCGCTCGACGCGCGCGAGGCCTTCAATCCGGATGGTCTGGCGCAACGGGCGGTGCGCGCGCTCAAGGACGCGGTGCCCGAGCTGGGTGTGATGACCGATGTCGCGCTCGATCCCTTCACCACCCACGGTCAGGACGGTCTGATCGATGACTCGGGCTATGTGATGAACGACGAGACGGTCGAGGTCCTGGTGCGTCAGGCCGTCTCGCACGCCGAGGCCGGGGCCGATATCGTCGCGCCCTCGGACATGATGGATGGTCGCATCGGTGCGATCCGCGCGGCACTGGAGTCCGCCGGCCACATCCACACCCGCATCCTGGCCTACTCGGCCAAGTATGCCTCTAGCTACTATGGCCCCTTCCGCGACGCGGTGGGTTCGGCCGCCAACCTGGGCTCAGGGAACAAATACACCTATCAGATGGATCCGGCCAATGCCAACGAGGCCATCCACGAGGTGGCGCTCGATCTGGCCGAAGGTGCCGACATGGTGATGGTCAAGCCCGGTCTCCCCTATCTGGACATCGTGCGCCGCATCAAGGACCAGTTCGGGGTCCCGACCTGCGTCTATCACGTCAGCGGCGAATACGCCATGCTCAAGGCGGCGAGCCTGAACGGCTGGCTCAACGAAAAGGCCGTGGTGCTCGAGGCCATGGTGTCGATGAAGCGCGCCGGGGCCGATGGCATCCTGACCTATTACGCCAAGGAGGTGGCGCGCTGGTTGTCCGAGTAGCATCCTCGCTGGCGCGCGAGCAGACAGATCATTCAGATGGCCCTAAAACCCTGGTGGACAACCGAGGGCATCCGCTGGCTGTTGCTCGATCTGCTTCGGTCTGATCTGGTCCGGATGCGTCCTGCGGCCGAGGAGGCGCTCCTGGCGGTCCCGGACCCGGATCTCAGTGCCCTGGTGCCAGACTCGCTGGCCTTTCTCGATCTGGCGACCCAGGTCGCACTCCAGTTCCAGCTCCAGGAGACGGGGCTCGACCTAGAGCTGGCCCGGTGCCGCCTGCTGTCTCAGTGGGTGGATCTGGTGCGCGAGAGCCGCTCGAGACAGGATCGAACGATCGGCTTCCTGACCTCGGGTTCGACCGGCCGTCCCAAGCTGTGCACCCACGCGCTGGCGCTGTTGGAACAGGAGATCGAGTTCTTTGCCGGGCTCCTGAAGGGGCCGCGGCGGATCCTGCGCGTGGTCCCGAGCCATCACATCTATGGCTTTCTGTTCGCCTTCATGCTGCCGGCGCGGCTCGGTATCCAGGTGCTCGATGTCCGTCGCGACCTCCCGGCAGCCGTCTTGCGCCAGGCCCAGCCGGGCGACCTGATCCTGGGGTATCCGGCCTTTTATGATCTGGCGGTGCGCGGACCCTTGGCGCTCGCCCCCGGGTTGACCCTGCTCAGCTCGACCAGCCCCTGTCCGTCCGAGCTCTGGGAGCGGCTGCACGCCTGCGGTTGCACGCGGATGATCGAGATCTATGGCTCCTCCGAAACCGCCGGTATCGGTTGGCGCGAGACACAGGAAATGCCGTTTCGGCTGTTGCCCTACTGGTCGCGCGATCCAGACGCGCCCGAACGGATCCGCCGCTTCGACGCCACGGGCAAACCACTGTTTTTTGAGTTGCCGGATCAGGTCGAGTGGCTCGATGACGCGCATATCCGGGTTTTGGGGAGACGTGACCGGGCGATCCAGGTCGGCGGCATCAATGTCTTTCCCGACCGGGTCCGCGCCTGTCTCGAACAGCATCCCGAGGTCGCTGCCGCCCTGGTGCGTCCGGATAGAGAAGGCCCTGATCGGCGCCTGAAGGCATTTGTCGTCCCCAGTACGGCATGCAGTGATCCGGATCGGCTGGCGCAACGACTGGATGCCTGGCTCGCCGAGCGACTCACCCCCCCAGAGCGCCCGGTCTCGATCACATTTGGTTCGCGCCTTCCAAGCTCGGCGCTCGGCAAGCCTGCCGACTGGGAGCCAACCCTTCAGACCCCGGAAGCGAGTCAATGAATTTCGAAGACGCCATCGACATCCATGCGCCACGCCGTCTTGATGCCCTCACCCCAGATGAGCTAAATCGGCTTCCGTTCGGCGCCATCCGGGTCGATGCCGAGGGGCGGATCCTCTTCTACAGCCGCGCCCTAGTGGACCTTGCCAACCGCCAGGTCGACTCGGTCTTGGGGCGCAATTTCTTCTCGGAGATTGCGCCCTGCACCGTGGTCCCGGAGTTTTATGGCCGTTTTCGGCAGGGTGTGTTGACCGGTCAGCTCCACACCACCTTTGAGTTCGTGTTCGACTTCGACATGCAGCCGGTGCAGGTGCGAATCGCCATGCACACCTCGGAGCGTCCGGGCGAATTCTGGATCCTCGTCCAGCCGCTCGCCCTGCTCCCAGCGCGCAACGACAAGCTGGCCTATGAGCTGATCTCCAACAAGTTTTGCGAACACCTCGTCACCCTCTCGGGGTTTTCGTTCGATTTCAGCCAGTGCGATCGCGAACCCATCAGCACCTGTGGCGCCATCCAGCCATTCGGCTGTCTGCTGGTCATCGAGTCAGAGGGCGAGCGGATCCTGGCTTGTAGCGCCAACACCGAGATGTATCTGGGCGTCCCGGCCTCCTCACTCCTCGATGCCCCGCTCTCCCAGGCCCTGCCACCTGCGGGCGCCCCCGAGCTCTATGCCGCGCTGGCAGCCGATCCGACGGGGGCCTGGCCCTATGCGAACTTCTTTCAGTTCAGTCTGCCGCACACTGATCTGCCCTTGGTCGTCCAGGTGCATCGCTGGGGTGGATACCGGCTACTCGAGCTCGAGCCCTATGGCAGGCTTGAGATGGAGGAACGGGTGCGCGGTTTCGACCTCGGCTCCTACCAGCGTCGTCTGCGAGAATATCACGACAGCGAATCGCTCTGCCGCACCATCGTGGAGGTCTTGCGGTCTCTGACCGGATTCGAGCGGGTCATCGTCTATCGTTTCGAGCCGGATGACTCCGGGGTCGTGATCGCCGAGAGCCTGGCCCCAGAGACCTGGCCTTCGATCTTGGGGCTGCGCTACCCAGCCACCGACATCCCCCGCCAGGCGCGCGAACTCTATCGCCTGACCCCCATGCGCTATGCACCCAGCCGCGATCACCCCGACATCCCGCTCCTGAGTCGCTCACTCTCCCCAGAGCACATCGACATCGGGATCGCCCATCTACGCGCCCAGTCGCCTATCCATCGCAACTATCTCAAGCGTTTCGGCGTCAACGGGTCGCTATCGCTGTCGCTGATGCAGGATCAACGGCTGTGGGGTCTGGTGATCTTCCATCATCGCGCCCCGCATCCGGTGCCGCTCTGGGTGCGCCGCTGGCTGATCCAATTTGGCGCGCTGCTTTCAGAACGGATCGCGCTGCTCGAGGAGCGCAAACAAAGACAGGCCAACCAGCTTGGTCAGCTGCGAGTCAACACCATGATCGGCGAGCTCGATGTCGAGCGACCCTTCCCCGAAAACTTCATCGGCAAGGAGGACAGGCTGTGCCAGCTGCTGGAGGCCGACCTGGTCCAGATCTATCACCATCGCCGTCCGATATTCGCCGCGCAGGATTTCGGTCTCGACCCAGGCGCGCTCAACGCCCTGCTCGATTTTTTGGCGAACCGCCCGGGTCCGATCTGGAATAGCGACTGTCTGTCCGCTGAGTTTGAGCCGGCGGCCGCCTATCCAGACCGGCTCGCCGGGGTCCTGGTGATCTTCACCGATGAACACCGCGAGAGCATGCTGGTATTCGGGCGTCGCCGGGTGTGCTATACGGTGGACTGGGGTGCAGATCCGGCCTCGCTGCCCTTTGCCGACGACGATCCGGCCTGGCGGCTGGGCTGGCCGACGCGCGAGTTTCGGCTCTGGCAGGAGGAGCGCACCCATCACTCGCTCCCCTGGTCGGACATTGCGCTCGCCACCGCCCTGGCGCTCAAACAGCTGATCCAGCAGGTTATCATCGCCAATGCCGCCTATTTCGAGCGCCTTGCCAAAACCCTGGCCCAGCAGCGCGACCAGCTCTACCGCTCGCGCGAGGAGATGCGCCACCGCGCCCTCCACGATGCCCTGACCGGGCTGCCCAACCGGGCCCAGTTTCGCGAGGCATTGTGCGAGGCGATCGCTGCCAGCAACCACAGCGGTGAACGCTTCGCGGTCGCGCTCATGGACATCGATCACTTCAAGACCATCAACGACACCCTGGGACACGACAAGGGCGACCTCCTGCTGTGTGCCGTATCTAGACGCATCCGTACCGAGCTCCCCCCGACCGGACTGGTCGCCCGGCTCGGCGGCGATGAGTTCGCCCTCCTGCTGCGCCATCTCCCCGATCCCGAGACCGCCTATGCCCAGGCCGAACGGGTAGTCGCCGCCCTGCGCCGCCCCCTGGTGATCGGTGAGGATAGTTTCAGCGTCACCAGCTCGCTGGGTCTGGTCATGGGTGGGGCCGACCTCGAACCGGGCGAACTCCTCAAGCGGGCCGATCTCGCCCTCTATCGCGCCAAGGAGGCTGGACGCAACCGTGTCGGTCATTTCGATTCCGATCTGGAGTCACAGGCCCAGCAACGGTTATCGATCGACCGCGCCGTGCTCGGTCGCGCACCGCAGGAGGCGATCGAGATCCTGCTCCAGCCCCAGCTCCCCATCAAGGCAGCGCAGGCGCGTCCGCGCTTTGAGGTCTTGGCACGCTGGCGGACCGAGGACGGTCGGTTGCTCATGCCGAACGACTTCATCCCCGCGGCCGAGCGCAATGGGGTGATCGGGGCGGTCACCTCGGCAGTGGTGTGCCAGGCGATCCGCCAACTGGGTCGCTGGCTCGACATCCAGGGGTGCGAGGCCCAGTTGGCGATCAATGTCTCGGCGGCCGACCTCGAGTCGCACGACTTTCCTCAGCGCCTGCTCAAACAGCTCCATGCCGCCGACATCCCACCCGATCTGGTCGAGATCGAGATCACCGAGTCGCTGTTGCTGCGCATGACGACGAGCGTGAAGGCGGCCCTATGCCGCCTCAGCCACGCCGGGATCTGGCTCTCGCTCGACGATTTCGGCACGGGTTTTAGCTCACTGGCCTATCTGCGCGAACTGCCGATCGCCACCCTCAAGATCGACCGCGACTTCATCCGCGGACTCGAGTCGCCGAATGATTACAATCTGGTCGCGGGGATGATCGCCATGGCCCATGCCATCGGCAAGGAGGTGATCGCCGAGGGCGTCGAGACCCCGCGTCAGCTCGAGCTGCTTGCCGAGATCGGCTGCGACTGGGGGCAGGGGTATCTATGGTCGCGTCCGATCCCGCCCGAACAGGCCTTCGCCAAATTCGGCTGATCGATCTGAAGTCCTGGCCCTGCATCCATCCTCACCGCTGAACCCGAGACATCCATCCCATGCCCAACAGCCTCTCCGCCCTTGAGGCCCTTGAGCGTCTGCGCGAAGGCAACGCACGCTTCTCGCGCAACCTCACCAGCCTCGACCGTATGCTGAGCTATCAGCGCCGCGCCGAGCTGACCGCCGGCCAAAGCCCCTTCGCCATCATCCTCGGCTGCTCCGATTCGCGCGCCCCAGCCGAGATCCTCTTCGATCAGGGACTCGGCGACCTGTTCGTCATCCGTGTCGCCGGCAATGTGGTCGCGCCCTCACAGATCGGCAGCGTCGAGTTTGCCGTCTCGCGCTACAACACCCGGCTGGTCGTGGTCCTAGGTCACTCGCACTGCGGCGCTATTGCCGCTACCCTCGAAACCCTGCTTGAGGGCGAAGGCAGCGAGTCGCGCAACATCGCCTCCATCGTCGATCGGATCAAACCCTCGGTGCAGCCGCTGCTCGACACCGATCTGCGCCACGATCGCGAGGCCCTAGGCTGCGCCGCCGTGCGCGCCAACGTCCGCGCCTCGGCCAACCAATTGCGTCATGGCTCGCGCATCCTCGAATCGCTGATCGAGAACGATGGACTGCTGGTGGTCGGCGCCGAATACGCGCTCGATACCGGGATCGTCGACTTCTTTGATGGAGTTCCGGGCCTCAGCAGTCGTCTGCCAAGATCGCCGTCAACCTGAGGGCCATCCTCGAGTGGTCTGGACGGTGTCTTGTACCGACCACCTTCGTTCAATTCCACCGTTTTCCGCACGGCCTCAGTCTTTAGGGAACCTCGCTCCATGTCACAGCCTTCTGCATCCGAATCACGCGGTCTTGCCATCCCCACGCAACGTCTGAGCCGACTCTGGCATCTCGGTCGCGCTGCCGGCGATCTGGCCGCCGGCATCGGTGTCCAGGGGCTGATCGATCTGGCGCGCACCCGTGCCAGCGGTCAGCCTGCACGCCTCCATCTGTCCCCAGAGCACACCCGTCGCTTCACCGATCGGCTGGCGCGGATGCGCGGGGCGGTGATGAAGCTGGGTCAGCTCATGTCGATGGACGGCTCGGACATCTTCACACCCGAGGCCGCCGAGATCCTGAGCACGCTGCGCGAGCGTGCCACGCCGATGCCGCTAAGTCAGTTGGCCCAGGTGTTGGAGCGCGAGTACGGCGCGGGCTGGGACAGGCAGTTCAAACGCTTTGAGTTCACACCGATCGCGGCGGCCTCGATCGGTCAGGTGCATCGTGCCGAGACCCGCGACGGACGACGGCTGGCGCTCAAGATCCAATTCCCCGGCGTGCGCGAGAGCATCGACAGCGACATCGCCAATCTGGCCCTGCTCGGGCGTTCGTTCGGGATGGCGCCAAAGGGGGTGGACATCGCACCCTTTCTGGAAGAGGCGCGACGCCAACTGCATCGCGAGGCCGATTACGAGGCCGAGGCCGAGGCGCTTGAGTCCTATCGCACCTGGGTTGGAGACGACCCGGATTTTTATATCCCAGCGGTGCACCGCGATCTGACCACGCGCCACATCCTGGCGATGGATTTTGCCGAGGGCGTGTCGGTCGATCGGCTGGCCGGTCCCGAGTATCGGCGCGCCGAGCGCGATCGGGCCGCAACACTCCTGATGCGTCTGACCTTGCGCGAACTGTTCGAGTTCGGTCTGGTGCAGACGGATCCGAACTTCGGCAATTATCTCTATGACGCCGCGAACAAGCGCATCCTGCTGCTCGACTTCGGGGCGACCAAGCCGGTCGCGCCCGAGCTGGTCGAACAGTATCGCCGACTGGCGCGTTCGGCGGTTCAGGGTGATCGCACCGGCCTGCGCGAGGCCTCGATCGCGCTCGGCTATGTGGGTACCGATGATCCCGACGAGCACATCGAGGCGATGTTGGATCTGCTTGAACTGGCCTCCGAGCCGCTGCGTCAACCGGGGTACTATGATTTCGGTCTCTCGGATCTGTTCGAGCGCCTCTATCATCGTGGGCGGGCACTCTTCCACTCCGGCGTTTTTAGCACCGCGCCTGCGCCGGAGACGCTGTTTCTGCATCGCAAGTTCATGGGGTCGTTCATGCTGTCGCGCCGGTTGCGGGCGCGCGTGGATCTGAGCGAGATGGCGCGCCTGTGTCTTTAAGGCGGATTGCGCGCTGCGATCGACCGCGACCACATCCGACTGACGCCGCGCGCGCTGTTGCGCTAACATGCGCGCCATCGGCCCAAACCAGACCCATCGTCGCAATCCTGTTCGACGTCATGGGCTAGAGTTCAGGTTCGTGGTTTGGTCGCGATGGACGCCGGTTGCGCATGGATGGCCATCAACCTCCATCAGCCATAAGTTCAGCGGCGCTTCGAAATATCCATGAAGATCAACCTCCCGGTCACGCAACGAGAATACGACTATCCGGACTCCTGGGTCATCGTCTCCACCACCGATACCAAGGGCATCATCACCTATTGCAACAAGGCCTTCATCGAGATCAGCGGTTTCACTGAAGAGGAGCTGCTGGGCGCCAACCACAACATCATCCGCCACCCCGACATGCCGCCGGCGGCCTTCAAGGACCTCTGGGACACGATCAAAAAGGGCAAACCCTGGCGCGGCATCGTCAAGAATCGCTGCAAGAACGGCGATCACTACTGGGTCGATGCCTATGTCACCCCGGTCTATGAGGGCGAGAAGCTGATCGGTTATCAATCGGTGCGCGTCAAACCGAGCCGGGCCGAGATCGCTGCCGCCGAGCGCCTCTATGCCCGGATCCGGGAGCGCAATCTGACTGAACTGCCACGCCGCTTCGATCTCGACTTCAGTCATACCACCTGGCTGACGGCGGCCTTTGTCGTGGTGGGTCTGGGCGCGATCCTGGCCGGCTGGATCGGCAGCCCCTGGGTGGGTGTAGGGGTGTTGGTGTTGTCCGTGATCCTCGCCCGTATCAGCGCCTACACCATCTTCAAGCATATCCACGAGGCCGTGCGTGTAGCCAAGAAGATCGCCGCCGGTGACCTCAGCTCGGCGATCCAGGTCAAGGGCAACAACGAGACCGCCGAGATCCTGCAAGCGATCAAGATGCTCCAGGCCCGGTTGGCTACCGTGATGGGCCGCATCCAGGAGGCGTCCAACACCCTGGCCTCGGCCATCACCCAACTCATCCAGTCCAGCAATGCGACTCATCGGCTGATGGAACAGCAGCACCAAGAGACCGACATGGTCGCCACCGCCATGAACGAGATGTCGGCCACGGTGGCCGAGGTGGCCAACAACACCACGGCCGCGGCCGACGCCGCGCACCAGGCCAGCCACAAGGCGCGCGAGGGCCGGATGGTGGTGCGTCACAGCGTCGATGGCATCCGCGAGCTGGCCACTGGCGTGGGCGAGGCGGCCCAAACCATCCACCAGCTCGAGACCGAGTCGGCAAACATCGGCAAGATCCTCGATGTCATCCGCGGCATCGCCGGTCAGACCAATCTGTTGGCACTGAATGCCGCCATCGAGGCGGCGCGCGCCGGTGAACAGGGACGCGGCTTCGCTGTAGTCGCCGATGAGGTCCGCGCCCTGGCTCAACGCACCCAGGAATCCACCCAGGAGATCCAAGACATGATCGCGCGTCTCCAGCAGGGTGCACGCAGTGCCGTGGCCATGATGCAGCGCGGTCAGGAACAGGCCGAGCAGAGCGTGCAGGCCGCCAACGAGACCGACCAATCGCTCGACTCCATCACCCAGGCGGTCGAGCGCATCAATAACATGAGCGACCAGATCGCCACGGCCGCCGAGGAACAGAGCGCCGTGGTCGAGGAGATGAACCGCAACATCGAGCGCATCCGTCATCTCTCGATGCAGACGCTTGAGAGCACGGATGGCGTGGTGGGCGCCACCAGTCATCTGGAGGATCTCGCCGGGAGACTGATGGAACTGGTCAGTCAGTACAAGGCCTGAGGCATCAAGCCGAGGCGGCGCGTTTGAGCCGCCAGGCCTCCCAGGCGACCAGGATCAGAAAGAGCACTAGACAGACCGTGCCCGCTCCGAGGGCGGGCCAGTCCTGTTGTGTCAAAAGCCAGCGGTTGAACCGATAGAGTCCGACGCCGAAGGCGATATAGCCGAGCACGCGCCCGACGTCATAGGGCACTGGGTAATAGCGCTGCCCAAGCCCGTAGGACAGTCCTACCATGGTTCCATAGCAGACCAGATGCGCCCAGGCCGCCCCCATATAACCCTGGACCGGCACCCACCAGATGAGCAGTCCGATGGTGATCGCCGAGCCGATCAGCGAGACACCCGCGCCCATGAGGGTGCGATCGCTGAGCTTGTACCAGATCGAGAGATTCACATAGACGCCGAGCAGCAGATTGGCCAGCAACAGCACCGGCACTACGTCCAGCCCAGCGCGATAGGCAGCGCCGACGAAATACTGGAACACGTCGATATAGAGCGTCACCAGCAGAAACAAGAAGACACAACCGAGCACGAACCAATTGAGCACCAGGGCATAGGTGCGCCCAGCGTCGCGTCGCTTGGCATAGCTGAAGAAGAACGGCTCGCCGGCATAGCGGAACGCCTGGATAAACAGCGACATCAGGATCGAGAGCTTGTAGCAGGCGCTGTAGATGCCGAGCTGCGCCAGGTTGGTCGACTCGTCATAGGGCAGCAGATACTTGAGCGCGGCGCGGTCGAGCATCTCGTTGACGATCCCGGCCAGGCCGATGACCACCATCGGCAGCGAGTAGCGGATGAGGCGTTTGAGCAAGCCAGGATCGAAGGCGCCGAGTCCGGCGGCCAACCAGGGCGCAAGCAGCACCAGCTTGAGCATGCTCGCGGCCAGATTGGCGATGAAGACATAGCCGATACCGATTGTTGGATCCCACAGCCGCCCAAGCAGCGACTCGGGATCAACCGCCTGCGCCTGACGGGCGACATAGATGAAAAGGATCGTCAGACCGACATTGACGCCGATCTCGCTCAGCTTGATGGCGACAAACACCCCTGCCCGCTCTTCGGCACGCAGCCGAGCGAAGGCCAGCGCCCCGATCGAGTCGAACGCCAAGATGGCGGCGCACCAGACGATGTATTCCGGATGCTCGGCATGGCGCAGCAGGGCGGCGAGCGGCTGGCTCGCCAGCAGGAAGGCCAGGAAACAGAGCGCGTTGATCAGCACGAGGAACCGCAGCACTGTCCCATAGACGGTCTCGGGTTGCCATTCCCCACCAGAGCGGAAACGGAAATAGCCGGTCTCCAGCCCAAAGACCAGGAGCACCGCCAGAAAGCCCATGTAGGCATAGAACTCGGCCACCACACCATACTCGGCCGGGGCAAAGGCATAGGTCAGGAAGGGCACCAGCAGATAGTTCAGGAAGCGCCCGAGGACGCTGCTGACGCCATAGATGGCGGTCTGCGAGGCAAGACGTTTGAGTGGGCTCAAGGCGTTGCGTGGAGACGGCTGATTGCGGGGAGTGTGGATGGTATCCTTAATCTAAACCCTATGGCAGACAGTCTCTTATATCGAGTGCATTCCACAGAGGCCGTCTCTAATTGATGCGCGATCGTCATAGTGGTCCTTATAGGAGGCACTTAGGCGTGACCTTCAAGACGCTTCAACGTTGGCGGCTGGCCACCTTAACGGCCCTCCCTGTGGCGAGTCCGTCCAGCCATAGCGGCGCCGCAGCAAGGATGGTCCTCAATACATTCGATGAAAGCACGCCTGTCAGACCTGAGTCAGCCCTAGGGCGCTCAGGGCAGGAAACGTACCTTGTGAAGGTTTGCACACTTTCTCGATAGCAGATGACCCCTTCCACTGATTTCATCGAACGTCTGGATCGACTCCTCGACCGGCTTGAGCATGTGCTGCCGCCGGCGAGCGCGCCGGTCGATTGGTCGGCTCAGGCCTTTCGCTGGCGTCGTGACGCCGCCGGGCGCGGCTGGCTGCAACCGGTGCGCGCGCCGCATCGATTGGCACTCGCCGATCTGTGCTGTCTGGAGCCTCAGACCGCCGAGATCGAGCGCAACACGCGCCAGTTCCTTGACGGAGGCGGGGCCAACAATGTGCTGCTGTGGGGCGCCCGTGGCACTGGCAAGTCGTCACTGGTCAAGGCCGTGTTCAATGCCTATTGCGAATTCGGGTTGCGTCTGATCGAGGTCGACAAGGACGATCTGGTCGCCCTACCGGACATCCTGGATCTGATCCAGGATCGGCCCGAGCGCTTCATCCTCTTTTGTGACGATCTGTCGTTCGAGGCCGGCGAGTCAGGCTACAAGGCGCTCAAGGCCGCGCTCGAGGGTTCGATCTCGGCCACACCCGAGAATCTGCTCATCTATGCCACATCCAACCGACGGCATCTGCTCCCCGAGTTTCACTCCGAAAACCGCGAGACGCGGATCCAGGATGGCGAGCTCCATCACGGCGAGGCGGTCGAGGAGAAGATCTCGCTCTCGGACCGGTTCGGACTGTGGATCTCATTCCATCCCTTCAGTCAGGCGCAATATCTGCAGGTGGTGCGCCACTGGGTCGAACGTCTTGCGCCGACGGTGGCGCCGCGCACTGCCGCCGACTGGGAGCCGATCGAACGGGCCGCGCTCCAGTGGGCGCTGCGCCGAGGCGCACGCGGCGGGCGTACTGCCTGGCAGTTCGCGCGCGACTGGACGGGGCGCCGTCTGGTCCAGGGTGAGCCTTCGAGAAACACTGATTAAATACCTCTATCCCCGCAAGCTTGGGTGAGGGCATTTTTAAATCAAGCACTCTCCCAGAGGTGGGTATTTTTCGGCCTTTCCTTTCCTTGAGATCAAGGTTAGGCGGCCGCCTTGAGGCTCAATCATAGGACAGGGGAGCGACTGATGAAATTTTCCGAGGCGGATGTAGGTAACGGCTATCTAATCGAGGGCTACAGTGCTGGCTGGATCAGTATCTCGGGGCGCCGCTACACGCGCAGCCTGATCCTGACGCCCTCGGACATCCTACCCTGGGGACCGACCCAGGCAGCGAACCTAACCCCCCTGCACCTAGAGGCCATCGCGCATCTGTCGCCACGGGTGGTCCTGATCGGTACCGGTGAGCGACCTGTCCTCGTTGATCCGGTGCTCTATGTGAACTTGCTCGAACGCGGCATCGGGGTTGAGGTCATGACGACGGGTGCGGCCTGCCGCACTTACAACATCCTGATGGCCGAGGGGCGCGAGGTCGTCGCTGGGCTCATCCTCGAAACGTCGGAGTCTCGCCATGATCATGATTGATTTCACCTTGGTCAAGCCTCGGCGCATCAATCTAGAGCGTTCGCGCTTCTTCTTGTGGTAGCGGGTGCGGACTGACCAAACACCCACAAAAAACCCCGCCGAAGCGGGGTGTGTTGAGCCTCCAGCTACAGCTGTAAGCCCCCAACTTGCAAGTGGCGGCTTGAGACGATGAGTAAGCTAGAACCTCGTCGCTGTGGGCCGAGAGCTGGAGGCAGGCGGCTGAAGGTGACGCCTTACATCATGCCCATATCGCCGCCCATGCCGCTGCCCGGCGTGGTCGCTGCCTCGTCCTTTGGTTCGTCGGCGATCATGGCCTCGGTGGTGATCATCAGGCCCGCGACCGAGCAGGCGTTTTGCAGCGCCGAGCGCGTGACCTTGGTCGGATCCAGGATGCCCATCTCGACCATGTCGCCGTATTCGCCGGTGGCAGCGTTATAGCCGAAGCTGCCCGAACCCTCAGAAACCCTGTGTAGCACGACCGACGGCTCCTCGCCCGCGTTGGCGACGATCTGACGCAGCGGCTCTTCCATGGCGCGCCGGGCGATGGCGATCCCGACGTCCTGATCGTGGTTGGCGCCCTTGAGGTCCTTGATCGCATTGAGTGCGCGCACCAGGGCCACACCGCCGCCGGGCACGATGCCCTCCTCGACCGCCGCCCGGGTGGCATGCAAGGCGTCCTCGACCCGCGCCTTCTTCTCCTTCATCTCGATCTCGGTCGCCGCCCCGACCTTGATCACCGCCACACCACCGGCGAGCTTGGCCAACCGCTCCTGGAGCTTCTCGCGGTCATAATCAGAGGTCGTCTCCTCGATCTGGGCCCGGATCTGGTCACAACGGGCCTTGATGGCCTCGTGCGAGCCCGCACCATCGATGATGGTGGTGTCGTCCTTGCCGACCTGGACCTTCTTGGCCTGACCCAGATCGTTCAGGCTGGCCTTCTCCAGCGACAGACCAAGCTCCTCGGAGATCACGGTCGCACCGGTCAGGATGGCGATGTCTTGCAGCATCGCCTTGCGCCGATCGCCAAAGCCCGGGGCCTTGACCGCGCAGACCTTGAGGATGCCGCGCAGGTTGTTGACCACCAGGGTCGCGAGCGCCTCACCCTCGACGTCCTCGGCAATGATCAGGAGCGGCTTGCCGGCCTTGGCCACGGCCTCGAGCACCGGGAGCAGGTCACGGATGTTAGAGATCTTCTTGTCGTGGAGCAGGATGTAGGGCTGATCCAGCTCAGCGCTCTGGCTCTGCTGGTTGTTGATGAAGTAGGGCGACAGATAGCCACGGTCGAACTGCATGCCCTCGACCACATCCAGTTCGTTCTGCAGTGAATTACCTTCCTCGACCGTGATGACGCCTTCCTTGCCGACCTTCTCCATGGCCTCGGCGATGATGTTGCCGATCGATTCGTCGGAGTTGGCCGAGATGGTGCCGACCTGGGCAATGGCCTTGCTTTCAGTACAGGGCTTAGAGAGTGCCTTGAGTTCGGTCACAGCGGCCTCGACCGCCTTGTCAATACCGCGCTTCAGGTCCATCGGGTTCATGCCGGCGGCAACCGCCTTCAGACCCTCGCGGACCATGGCCTGGGCCAGCACGGTCGCGGTGGTGGTGCCGTCACCGGCGACATCAGAGGTCTTGGAGGCGACCTCCTTGACCATCTGGGCACCCATGTTCTCGAACTTGTCCTTGAGCTCGATTTCCTTGGCGACCGAGACGCCGTCCTTGGTGACGGTTGGGGCGCCGAAGGACTTCTCCAGCACCACGTTGCGACCCTTCGGGCCCAGGGTGACCTTGACCGCATTGGCCAGGATGTCGACGCCGTGCAGCATCCGGACACGGGCATCCCCGCCGAACTTCACGTCTTTTGCGCTCATGCTTCTAAATTCCTCGGAATGAATCTGTTTCTGTCTTGGTGGGGAAAGACCAGATGTTGGTGCGGAAGGCTGATCAGCCCTCGATGACCGCCATGATGTCTTCCTCGCGCATCACCAGGAATTCTTTGCCCTCGAGCTTGACCTCAGTACCGGAGTACTTGCCGAACAGCACCCGGTCCCCGACCTTGACGTCGAGCGCACGCAGGCTACCGTTCTCAAGGATCTTGCCGTTGCCGACGGCGATGACCTCGCCTTGAATCGGCTTCTCGGCGGCAGTATCCGGTATCACGATACCGCCGGCGCTCAGGCGCTCCTCTTCCATGCGACGGACAACGACGCGGTCGTGCAGAGGACGGATATTCATGGATGGCTCCTCGATACAGGTTGAAAAGTGGGTGGGTCGAGTCGCTGCGAGACCGACGTCGATCGGTCTGTTAGCACTCGCTTCTAGCGAGTGCTAATGGTAGACCGAAATCATCGGCTGTCAAGTTCCAAACAGCATTCGAGCGATGAGGCGCTGCGCGCTGAGTCCTTGCTCGGCGGCGGGATGCATCGCACCCAAAGGCGCCCTTGCCACCATGGCGCGTGCTTTGAGATACAAGGAGCGGCTTTAGCCGCGATCTTGGTGGTTGAGGCGGGGATGGACGCTACGATCGCGCCTCAAGGCGCCCCCACCATCATCACTCCTCAAGGCGCCCCTAAAGACCCGCCGACCCGCTTTGCCGAGATCCAACTCGACAGGGCCAGGGCGTGAAATCGTCCTATCGTTCACGGACCGCTCGAGGCGTGTTGCAGCCTTTTGGCTCGAGTGTCTTGATGGGCCACCTTAAATAAATCAGCGTTTCCCTAGGTCCCGATCGATTCGGTCGTCAGCGCCGCCGGTAGACGAGATCGACGACCGGATGTCCGAGCCGCTCGCCGCGCCGCTCGAACTTGGTCGGCGGACGGCTGGCGGGGCGAGGTGCATAGGCGCCGGGTCCGGCGGTGTTCTCAAACAGATGCGGGGCGCCTTCGAGCACCCTGAGCATCTGCTCGGCATAGGGTGCCCAGTCGGTCGCGGTATGGAAGATCCCGCCCGGACGGATGGCACGCGCCAGGAGCTCGACCAGTTCTTGAGTCAGGATCCGGCGTTTATGATGGCGTTTCTTCGGCCAAGGGTCGGGAAAGAACAGGTATACGGCATCGAGCGCGCCCGGCACGATCCCAGAACGTAGTACCTCGACGGCGTCCTGACACAGGAGACGCAGATTGGAGAGCCCCCGCCGCTCGATCTCCAGCAACAGATGCCCGATGCCCGGACGGTGGACCTCGATCCCAAGCCAGTTGCGCTCGGGATCGCGCTCGGCCATCGTGGCCAGCGACTCGCCATTGCCGAAGCCGATCTCCAGTACCACCGGACGGTCATTACCGAACAGTGCCGCCAGATCGAACGGTGCGCCCGGCGTCCAATCCAGGCCGAAACGGGGCCAGAGTTCGGTGAAGGCACGTCCCTGGGCGGCCGTCAGGCGCCCCTCACGCCGCACAAAGCTCCGGATGGCGCGGCGCGGGCGTCCGTCGGTCACTTCCTCTTTTCCCGTCTGGTTCAAAAGAACAAGCCTTCGATCGGCGAGGACGCCGAGGCGAAGCGCTTGGCCGGCATCCGTCCGGCCAGGAAGGCCTCGCGTCCGGCCTCGACCGCCTTGCGCATGGCGCTCGCCATGAGCACTGGATTTTTGGCCGCGGCAATCGCGGTATTCATGAGCACGCCGTCACAACCAAGCTCCATCGCCTCGGCCGCATCCGAGGCCGTGCCCACCCCCGCATCGACGATGATTGGCACCCGGGCGTTCTCGACGATGGTCAAAATGTTGAGCGGGTTACGGATACCGAGACCCGAGCCGATCGGGGCCGCCAGCGGCATCACGGCCACACAACCGATCGCCTCGAGTTCACGTGCGACGATGGGGTCATCGTTGGTATAGACCATGACCGCAAAGCCCTCCTTGACCAGGATCTCGGCGGCCTTGAGCGTGGCCATGACATCGGGGAACAGGGTCTTTTCGTCGCCGAGCACCTCGAGTTTGACCAGGTTGTGCCCGTCGAGCAGCTCGCGCGCCAGCCGGCAGGTACGAACCGCCGTGTCGACGTCATAGCAGCCAGCGGTGTTGGGCAGGATGGTGTAGCGATCCGGCGGCAGCACGTCGAGGATGTTCGGCTCGTCGCTGTTCTGGCCGATATTGGTGCGGCGCACGGCGACGGTGACGATCTCGGCACCACTGGCCGCGATGGCGCGCGCGGTCTCGTCCATGTCCTTGTACTTGCCGGTGCCGACCAAGAGGCGCGAGCGGTACGCTTTGCTGCCGATGACGAGCGGATCGGGAGCTGGGTTGGAGGTAGCCATGAAACCTCTTTACTTATCAAGAGTTGCAAGGAGGGGGCGGGTCACCTGGATCCGAGTAGGAAAGCGACCACTGGACTCAGCCGCCGCCGACGGCCTGGATGATCTCGACCTTGTCGCCGGGGGCGAGCCGATGCTCGGCGAAACGACTGCGGGGGATCAGCTCGGCGTTGATC
This sequence comes from Thermochromatium tepidum ATCC 43061, assembly GCF_009664085.1. Lineage (NCBI taxonomy): Bacteria > Pseudomonadati > Pseudomonadota > Gammaproteobacteria > Chromatiales > Chromatiaceae > Thermochromatium > Thermochromatium tepidum. The sequence continues at coordinate 2,216,589 of NZ_CP039268.1, forward strand.
TCGATAGCGAAGCGCTGACCGAGGAGTTCCAGATATTCGACGAGCTCCGACACCCGCATGCCGTCAGCAATCTCGCGTGGGGATCCATTCAAAATGATTTGCATGGTACTGATCTACCCTTAAGATCCAATGCTGATTTCAGCGCACCTGATTGGCCTCTTGCCCGAGCATCTCAGGCGTCACCAGGGTGACGCCGCCCTCGCTCACATAGAAACCGGCACGCCGGTCGGCCTCGGGATCCAGCCCGATCTGGGTGCCCGCCGGGAGCTTACAATAACGATCGAGGATGGCCTTGCGCACGATGCAGTGTCGCCCGATCTCCACGTCCGGCAGGATCACTGAGTCAGTCACCTGAGTGTAGGAGTTCACCCGCACGTTCGAAAACAGCAGTGAGTGGCGCACCGTCGCCCCCGAGATGATGCAGCCACCCGAGACCATGGAATCGACCGCCATGCCGCGCCGGTCGTCGTCGTCGAACACGAACTTGGCCGGCGGAAGCTGCTCCTGATAGGTCCAAATCGGCCAGTGCTCGTCATAAAGATTCAGCGGCGGGGTGACGCCGATCAGCTCCAGATTGGCCTCCCAGAAGGCGTCTAGCGTGCCGACATCGCGCCAGTAGGCCTGCTCACCGCTGCGTAAATCGCGGAAGCTATAGGCCATGACCCGATAGAGCTTGATGACGTTGGGGATGATGTCCTTGCCGAAGTCATGGCTCGATCCCGGCGTGTGCGAGTCCTTGAACAACTGCTCGAACAGAAAGCCGCGATTGAAGACATAGATACCCATCGAGGCCAGACAGCGGTCGGGCCGTCCGGGGATGGTCTCGGGGTTGGCCGGCTTCTCGGCGAAGCGGCGTACCCGTCCGTCGCTGTCGACCGACATCACGCCAAACTCGCGTGCCCGTTCCAGCTCGACCTCCAGACAGCCGACCGTCATGTCGGCCCCAGTCTCGACGTGATAGGCGATCATGGCGCCATAGTCCATTTTGTAGACGTGATCGCCGGCCAGGATCAAGACATATTCGGGATTATGGTCGCGGATGATGTCGAGGTTTTGGAACACGGCGTCGGCGGTACCGGCATACCAGGCGGTCTCGGCCACGCGTTGCTGCGCTGGCCAGAGCTCGATGAACTCGCCGAACTCACCGCGCAGAAAACTCCAACCCTTTTGGATGTGTAGGATCAGTGAATGGGCCTTGTATTGGGTCAGCACCCCGATGCGCCGGATGCCGGAGTTGATGCAGTTGGACAGCGGAAAGTCGATGATGCGGAACTTGCCGCCGAAGGGCACGGCCGGCTTGGAACGCCAGGCAGTCAGTTGCTTGAGACGCGAGCCCCGCCCCCCGGCCAGGATGAGCGCCAGCGTGTTGCGGGTCAGGCGGCTGATGAACCTGGGGTTGGTGTGAGGCATGGCTCCTCCTGATTTGACAACGGCCCAAAGCGGATTAAAAGCCCTCTTATGATAACATCTCAACGTATTCCAGATCCCCAGAGGCACAGGAACGACATGGCCAATCCGACCAGCTCTGCCCCCAAGCTCCCTGAACCCCTGCAGCGCATCGTCGAGGCACGGCACCACGATCCCTTTGAGGTTCTCGGACGTCATGAGGAAAACGGTCGGGCCGTCGCGCGCGTCTTTCTGCCCCAGGCCGAGCAGGTCCGGCTGGTCGAACCCGATGCCCCGATGGAACGGATCGAGGGCACTGACTTCTTCGTCTGGGAAGGCGAGGCCGAGCACTTGCCCAAGCGCTTTCAGATCGTATGGTGGGATGCCAACGGCCTGGCCCATGTCCAATACGATCCCTATTGCTTTCCGCCACTGCTGGGTGATCTCGACCTGCATCTGTTCGGCGAGGGCAGGCACTGGCACATCTACCGGATCCTCGGCTCGCATGCGGTCGAGGTCGATGGCATCCCGGGCATCCGGTTCGCGGTCTGGGCACCGAACGCCGAGCGCGTGAGCGTGGTCGGCGACTTCAACGCCTGGGACGGACGCACCAACCCGATGCGGGTGCGCGGTACCTCTGGGGTCTGGGAGCTGTTCATCCCGGGTCTGGAGCGGGGCGGGTTCTACAAATACGAGCTGCGCGACCGCGCCACCCATATCCATCTCAAGATCGATCCCTATGCCCAGGCGTTCCAGGAACGCCCACACACCGCTGGTCTGATCGCCATCGATAGCGCCTTCGACTGGGGCGACGCCGACTGGATGGAACGACGCGCCCGGACCAACTGGCAGCACCAGCCGATGTCGATCTATGAAGTCCATCTCGGCTCCTGGCGGCGCGACCCGAACGGTAACTTCCTCAAGTATCGGACCCTAGCGCACGAGATCGCCGACTACGTCAAGAGACTTGGTTTCACGCACATCGAACTGATGCCCGTCACCGAACATCCGCTGGATGCCTCCTGGGGCTATCAGTGCACCGGTTATTTCGCCCCGACCGCGCGTTTCGGCACCCCGGACGACTTCCGTTATTTCGTCGATCACTTCCATCGCCAAGGCATCGGGGTGTTGCTCGACTGGGTCCCAGCCCATTTCCCCAAGGACGCCTATGCCCTGGCCCGTTTCGATGGCACCGCGCTTTATGAGCACGCCGACCCGCGTCTGGGCGAGCACAAGGACTGGGGCACCCTGATCTTCAACTTTGGGCGCAACGAGGTGCGTAATTTTCTGCTCGCCAGCGCGCTCTACTGGCTGGAGGAGTTCCACATCGACGGTCTACGTGTCGATGCCGTGGCCTCCATGCTCTATCTGGACTACTCACGCAACGCCGGCGAGTGGATCCCCAACAAATACGGTGGCAACGAAAACCTAGAGGCCGTTGATTTCCTGCGCGAGCTGAACACGGTCACACACGAACAATTCCCCGGCACGCTCATGATCGCCGAGGAATCGACCGCCTGGCCGGCGGTGTCACGTCCGACCTATCTCGGTGGGTTGGGCTTTAGCATGAAGTGGAACATGGGTTGGATGCACGACACCCTGTCCTATATGCAGAAGGATCCGATCTATCGTCATTTCCATCACGATCTGCTGACCTTCGGTCTGCTTTATGCCTTCACCGAAAACTTCGTGTTGCCCTTCTCGCACGACGAGGTCGTCCACGGCAAGAAGTCAATGCTCGACAAGATGCCGGGCGACGCCTGGCAGAGATTCGCCAGTCTGCGCCTTCTTTACACATATATGTTCACCTACCCGGGAAAGAAGCTCTTGTTCCAGGGGTGTGAGTTCGCTCAGGGGCGCGAGTGGAACTTTGCCGGTCAGCTCGATTGGGAGCTGCTGGAGCGCCCCCCTCATCAGGGCGTGCACAAGCTAATCGCAGACCTCAATCGGGTCTATACCGAACTTCCGGCCCTGCACGAGGTTGATTTCGATGCCGCCGGGTTTGAGTGGATCGATTGTCACGACAGCTCGCAGTCGGTCTTAAGCTATCTCCGCAAGGATCGCGCCGGAAAGGGGCTGGTGGCGGCTGTGTTCAACTTCACACCCGTGCCGCGCACCAACTATCGCATCGGCGTGCCTGAGGCCGGGTTCTACCGCGAGGCAATCAACTCGGATGCCGAACTGTACGGCGGCAGCAATGTCGGCAACCAGGGCGGGGTGATGGCCGAGCCGGTGAGCTGGATGGGGCGTCCTTATTCGCTGCTGATCGCCCTGCCGCCGTTGGCGGGGCTGATCCTGGTGCATGAGCCACCGCGTGGGCCGGCCGGCAAGGCCGAGGCCATCCCAGAGGGGCGGCAAAAAGAGCCGCCGCAGGGTCCGACCCCGGCGGGGCCGGAGGCGCCCGAGGCGCCCTCTGAGACGAAGGACTGAGGTCGGCCTTCAGATAAGGATCTCCGTCAGACAGGCCTGATTGCGCCCGCGGCGCTTGGCCTCGTAGAGCTGGGCATCTGCGGCCGCGATCAGGTCGCTCGCCACCATCGGGGGTCTCGGGCGACAGAGCGCCGCGCCGAGACTGATGGTCACCCAGGGCGAGGCGCTCGATGCCCCGTGCGGGAGGTGCTCGGACTCGACGCTCACGCGCAACTGCTCCATGAGCTGCGACAGGCCCGCAGCCTCGATCCCAGGCAACAGACACACGAACTCCTCCCCGCCATAGCGGGCGGCGAGCTCGCCTGCCCGTCGCATCCCCCGGCCCAGGATCTGCGCCAGACGGCGCAGACAGTCATCGCCGCTCAGATGGCCATGGGTGTCGTTGAAGCCCTTGAAGTGATCGACATCGATCATCACGATCGCTAAGGCATTGCCCAAACGGAGCGCGCGCCGCCACTCTAGGTCGAATTGGCGGTCGAAGGCGCGCCGATTGGGGAGCCCGGTCAGCCCGTCGAGCTGGGCGAGCTGGGCGAGCTGGGCGCGCTGGTGCTTGAGTTCGAGATGGGTCTGGACGCGCCGCCTGACGACGGCCTCTTTGAACGGCTTGGTGATGTAATCGACCGCCCCCAACTCCAGTCCGTGCGTCTCGTCCTCGGTCTCGGAGAGTGCGGTCACGAAGATGACCGGGATGTCGGCGAGATCTGGATCGGCACGGAGCGCCTGGAGTGTCTGATAGCCGTCCATCCCAGGCATCATGATATCGAGCAGGATCAGATCCGGGGCCGAGGCGGCGGCAATCTTGAGTGCCTGACGGCCGCTGGTGGCGACCGAGACCTCGTGCCCATCGCAAAGCATCATCTGACTCAACACCCGGATGTTGTCCGGGATGTCATCGACGATCAGGAGTCGCATCGCGGTCCTCGATCCGGCTCTATGCCATCCCGCCGACCTGGGTGGACAAGGGTGATCCGGGGTATGCTCGCTCTACGGCCCTCGAGCCATGGATGCAGACCCTCTGTAAGGTTTCGGTCAATCAGGCCCGGCATAGGGTGGTATACGGCATTCTAAGGCGATTCCCAAGACAGGGCCAGCCCCTGGGGAACAGGCCGATCTGATCTAGCCTCCTTGCGCGGATCGGCCTCCAGACTACTAATTGACTGGATTTTACTGGCTCGCAGGGACGATGGTAGGTGAATGGATCGGCGTTTCCACAAAAACCCCCTAGGACTTGCATGCTGAACCCAGCGTTTCGATTCAGATCCGTACAGGCCGTGCCCGCTTGGCTGGTCTGGCCCGGTTTGATTCTGATCGGCGGCCTGATGCTCAGCTGGATGCTGGGGGTACACCTGCGCGCACGCGAGCGTGCGATGGAGGCGGCTGAATTTGCGCTGCAGGCCGACGAACTGACGCACGGGTTGCAGGATCGGCTGGCGGCCAATGTGCAGATCCTGCGCGGGGTGGCCGGGCTCTTCATGGCCAGCGAGGGTGTCGGGCGCGATCAGTTCCACCGCTATGTAGAGACACTGCGTCTGAGTACGCACTATCCAGGCATCCAGGCCATCGGTTACGTCACCCTGGTGCTGGGACCCGACAGGGAGCACCATGTCGCGCTCGAACGCGCCCAGGGTCTCACCGACTACGACATCCGACCGCCTGGCGTTCGCGAGCGCTATTCAGCGGTCATCTATGTCGAGCCGTTTGACGCGATCAACCGCCAGGCGCTCGGTTTCGATTGTCTGACCGAACCCATTCGCGCCGCGGCCGCCTGGCGCGCGGCAGAGCGCGATCAGGAGACCGTCTCCAAACAGGTGAGACTCAAACAGGATGAGGGGTCCAGTCCGCGCGCCGGGGTCATCCTGTTCGTTCCGGTCTATGCCCCCAACCAGGCGCGAGAGACGCTCGAACAGCGCCGCGCGGCGCTGCGCGGCTGGGTCTATGCGGCGCTGCGCGTCCAGGATGTGGTGGAGACCCAGTTGAGTCAAGCAAACGGCCTCCTGTCGCGCCTCTCGCTCAGGGTCTACGAGTCCCCGACGCCCAGCCCCCAGGGCCTTCTCTATACCTCGACGCCGGCGCCGAGCCCAGTGCTGGACCACCTGGATCTCTGGCGGCGGGTTCGCATCGCCGATGCGGACTGGGGCGTGCGACTCCAGGCACTTCCGAGCTATCTGGCAGGGACGCGAGTCCAAGCAGGCAGCCAGGCCCTGATGGGGGCCGGTGCGCTGTTGACGCTGGTTCTGTGCCTCTTCTTGGCCGCCCTCCTGCGCAGTCATAGACGCACCGACCTGGCCCTGGCCGAGACCCATCGCGTCAATCAGGCCCTGAACCAGCGCACGCACGAGCTGGCAGCGAGCGAAAGGCGGGTGCACGCCAAGATGGAGGCGCTGATCCAGGCCAGAGACCAGGCCGAGGCGGCCAATCGCGCCAAATCGGTGTTTCTGGCCAATATGAGCCACGAGATCCGTACCCCACTGAACATCATCCTCGGCTTCGCCCAGGTATTGACGCACGACCAGGCCCTGAGCACCAATCAGCGTCAGGGATTGGCAAGCATCCGTCGCGCCGGCGAGTCCTTGCTGACGCTCATCAATGATCTGCTCGACCTGGCCAAGATCGAGGCCGGGCGCATGCATCTAGAATGCGCCATCTTCGATCCGCGCCGTCTGATCGAGGAGACCCTGGACCTCTTTAAGCCGCTGGCCCAAGAACGCGGCCTGGAGCTGATCCTGGAGGCCGGCGCGCTGCCGGCACTCATCCAGTGCGACAAGGTGCGTCTGCGCCAGGTCCTCATCAACCTGCTCGGCAACGCCATCAAGTTCACCGAGACCGGTTCGGTGAGGCTGCACGTGGCTTCAGACCAGGCCGGTTGGTTTGACTTCAACGTCATCGATACCGGGATCGGTATCGCCCCGGAGGAGCAGGCGCGCCTCTTTCAGCCGTTCATCCAAGCAGACAGCGGCGGTCGGCAACGGCAGGGTACCGGCCTGGGTCTGGTCCTGAGCGCTCAATACGTTCGACTCATGGGCGGGGAGCTGACCCTGGAGAGTAAGCCCGGACGCGGGAGCCGTTTCAGCTTCAGGGTGCCGTTTCAGTCCGTGCCGGACTGCGAGGGCGCGCCCGCGTCCAAGGTCGCGGACCCGAATCTGGGCCCCGAACGCCGACCCAGCGCCGCCGACCAAGACGAAGGGGCCATGATAGACCCGCCGCCTGGCGTCGCTGCAGGCCTTGCGCCCGAGTCCGTTGCGGTACGGCTGGCGCACTATCCTGACACCTGGCTGGAGGCGTTGCGGTATGCGGTAAAAATAGGCGATTTCGTGCGCATCGGCAGGCTGCTGGAGCAGATCGCCGGACAGGATCCGGCGCTCGATGAGACCCTTGGACACTGGGCCTATGTCTTTGATCAGGAGGCCTTCCTCAAGGCGCTTGACGGCCAACGCCGATCCTGAGAATCCTTGGCCACCCCCAGGTCCTTGACGTGCAACAGAGGCAACGAGATGTCGATGCCTGATCGGATCAAACTCAACGGCGACCTCAGGGACGGGCGGTTCGAGTTTTTGCGCGATCTTGAGTGCGAGTTGCGATGAGAGCCGAGCGGCGCGCGACCTTCCGGCATGACCCGGTGCGCCTCAAGTCCCGTCCTTCAGGGCCGGATCGGGGCGCGCGGACGGCGTAGGCATCCCTTGGACGATCGATGCGGTGTCTGCTGCTGCTCGATGGATTGGCGCACGATGGAAATCGGCGCACCGCCGCAAGATGAGGCGAAGAAGTAGAACGGCAACCCTAGGGTCCTTCGCGCAACTCTTGGAATGACATCTAAAGGAGCGCTGAATAACTCCCCTCCCCCGCCCGCGGTTACCCTATGCACACATTATTTTTTGGCACGGAATTTGACTTTTCCATGAGATTTCCAGAATGAGGGGTGACTCATGGAGAAGGCGGTGGAAGCCCCAATCGCGGCTAAAGCCGCTCCTACCACCGCTTCGGCACGCGCCATGGCAGCAAGAGCGCCTTTTAAGCGCGATGCCTATCTTTGTTTAGGGCCGGGTTAATAAGCAGCGTTCCTCTAGCATCAGGGACTCGACTTAGCCTCGCGCTGGCGGCGAGTCTCTTGAGCGGGACCAGGGGGTGGTCCTGGCTGGACGCGCCATGACCTTCGACGTACACTCCCGCCTGCCTGGCTCTCTGCCATCGTGTGGGAGCCGTCCCAAGCACCCGCGCGAGGCCCGCCCATGCCCCTTGTTCAACCTCTATTCATCGGACTCTTCGCCTTACTGGTGCCGACCCTGGCCCTGGCCAGCGGTGAGGTCGCCGCCCCCCCATCCATCGACCTGACCGACCAGACCGTCGGCTATCTCGCGCTGCTGATCTTTTGCATTGCCTATCTCTTGGTCGTGGCTGAGGAGTTTCTGCATCTACGCAAGTCCAAGCCGGTCATCATCGCCGCTGGGCTCATCTGGTGCCTGATCGCCTATGCCTATATCCAGCAGGGCCAACCACATGCCGCCGGCGAGGCGGTGCGCCACACCCTACTCGAATATGCCGAGCTGATGCTGTTCCTGCTAGTCGCCATGACCTACATCAACGCCATGGAAGAGCGGCGGGTGTTCGATGCCTTGCGCGCCTGGCTCATCCGCAAGGGCTTCGGTTTCCGCTCGCTGTTCTGGATGACCGGTACCCTGGCGTTCTTTATCTCGCCGATGGCCGACAATCTGACCACGGCGCTCCTGACGTGCGCGGTGGTATTGGCCGTCGGCGGCGACAACCGCACCTTCGCCACCCTGTCTTGCATCAATATCGTGGTCGCGGCCAACGCCGGTGGCGCCTTCAGCCCCTTCGGCGACATTACGACGCTCATGGTCTGGCAGAAGGAGGTGCTGGATTTCTTTGACTTCTTCAAGCTGTTCGTACCCTCGCTAGTCAATTATCTGGTGCCGGCGATCCTGATGTCTTTCGCCGTACCCAAGATCAAGCCCGAGGCGCAGGGCTCCAACATCCACCTGAAGCGCGGCGCGCGACGTATCATCCTGCTGTTTTTGCTTACCATTGCGACGGCGGTGAGCGTGCATCACTTCCTGAACCTGCCGCCGGTCATCGGCATGCTCACCGGTTTGGGCTATCTCCAGATCCTCAGCTATTTCCTACATCGCACGCATGCTAGATGGCACAAGCGCAATGAGGATCGTGCCGCCCTGATCGGCGATATGACCCCCTTCGATGTCTTCAACCCGGTCGCACGCGCCGAGTGGGACACCTTGCTGTTCTTCTATGGCGTGGTGCTCTGTGTCGGTGGATTGGGTCAGATCGGGTATCTGGCGATGGCCTCCGAGATCATGTATGAGCACTGGGGACCGACCCTGGCCAATGTCGCCATCGGTCTGCTCTCGTCCATCATTGATAACATCCCGATCATGTTCGCGGTGCTGACCATGATGCCGGACATGAACGACACCCAATGGTTGCTGGTGACCTTGACGGCAGGCGTCGGCGGCTCGCTGCTGTCGATCGGCTCGGCGGCGGGTGTGGCCCTAATGGGACAGGCACGTGGCACCTATACCTTCTTTGCGCATCTGGAATGGACGCCGGCGATCGCGCTCGGCTTCCTGGCGAGCATCGCCGTCCACTTCTGGATCAACGGCTGAGGTGAGGGAGTGCAGGCTGGCATGGACAAAGTCGCCGCTTGCGGTTATAGTCGCGCGCTTGTCGCCGGCTGCGTCTGCGGGTCGGCACTGCCCCGGAGAGGTGCCAGAGTGGCCGAATGGGCCTGACTCGAAATCAGGTGTACGCGCGAGCGTACCGTGGGTTCGAATCCCACCCTCTCCGCCATTCACCCTTAGTTGTAGGGGCGGGTTCAGAACCCGCCCCTATCGCCATGTAGCCAAGGTCTCTAAGGCCATTCGCACCATGACCTCAGCGCGTTCGGGACTATCGGCCTCGGCATAGGCCCGCAGTTCGGGGGCGTTGCCCGACGGACGCAGATGCAGGATCTCACCGCTTTCGAAGGTGAGGCGCAGCCCGTCGGTGTCGTCGAGTGTCGCAATCGGGCCAAAGTCCTTGCCGAACGTGGCTTCGATGGCAACCTTGTCGCTTGTCCTGTTTCCCGTATTCAGAGCGGCCAACCGCGCCCGACTGAGTTCGGTCGGAAAATCCTTGAGCCGATCGCTGTGGGTGAAGCGTTGGGGCAGACCATCGGCCAGGGCCGAGACCGGCTGACCGCGCTCCACGGCGTCAATCAAGATAGTCACCGCAACCAGCAGTGCGTCGCGCGTCGGGAGCGCCGACAGCACGCCACCCTCGGCGTTCACCAGCGCACTGGCGAGCAGAAAGCCGCCATTGGCCTCGTAGCCGGCGACCGGTTCAAGTCCAGCCTCTATCAGACGCCGCATCCCCTCGATGACGAAGGGCGAGCCGATGCGGGTCCGTAATACCTGCTCGAAAGACCCGCAGCGTTCGACCAGCGTGTTGCTGCTGACCGGTGTGGCCAGTGCCCGGATCCCGAGCCGGCGCGCGCACAGCACACCGGTGAGATCGCCGCGCAGCCACCGACCCCGCTCATCGGCGATCAAGGGACGGTCGCCGTCGCCATCGGCTGAGATGAGGGCATCGAACCGACCGCTCGCGGCCCAATCGCGCGCGCGTGCCTGGTCCTCGGGTCGCACGGCCTCGGTATCGACCGGGATGAAGGTATCGGAGCGTCCTAGCCGTGTGACCTCAGCCCCGAGTGCAGAGAGCACCCTGGACAGGGGGTCGCGTGCGACGCTGGAGTGTTCATAGACGCCAACCCGCAGTCCTTTGAGACAGTCACGTGGAAAGAAATCTAGGTAGCGGGCGATGTAGGCGTCGCGTGCTGAGTCGTCGGGTGCGGGCAACACCCAGGTCTGGTCCTGGCTAAAGGCACCGTCGGCGTCGAAGAGTCCCTCGGGCCGGACGACCGTCTGGGCACGGATGCCCTCCTCATCGGGCTTGAGGATCTCGCCGCTGGGTAGGTTGAACTTGATGCCGTTGCGATCGGCTGGGATATGGCTGCCGGTGACCATGAGGGTTGGGATCGACCGTCCGAGGCCATAGCCAGCCACGGCTGGGCTTGGGATGAGGCCTAGATTGATCGGTTGCCCACCCTGGTCGCGCACGGCACGGGCACAGGCCACCATGATGCGCGGGGTGCTGGGACGCAGGTCGCCACCGATCCCCACCGCCTGGCCGGGCGAGAACGCCTGGATCTCGGTGAGGTAGCTCAAAAAGCCGCACGTGTAGGCATAGCAGACCCAATCGGTCATCCGCTCGACCAGACCACGCGCGCCGCTAGTGCCGAATCCGACCCCGCTTTCGGCCATCAAGTCGCTTATCTGCATCCCAAACTCCTTATGGTGTGATCAGTCTGCCGTTTCGGGTACCGGCCCGTCGGCCGCGTCGGGCGCCTGTGCGCTGCGCGCGGGCAGGCGGGTCTCGGTCGCGGGTTCGCCGACCTCGGCCAGGGGCGCTGCCGGTTCGACTGCCGGCATCTCTGTGCCCGGTTGCGGCATCAGACGATCGATCCAGTCGGCCAGATCTCCATTGCACCAGACCAGGATCAGCCCGGCCAGCAAGACGAGGAGCACCAGATCGGTCATCCAGGGACACCTCTTATCGGCGTAGGGATCGCGCAGCGAGCGCACAGCGCCCTTTGGCCACGGCGCCATCCTGGTGAGTGTGGCGCCGAAGCGGGCGCTGATCCTGGCCTGGGCATTGACCGCCCAGCCGTTGGCCTCCAGCAACGGGTTCAGCGTGCGTTGGCGCAACCTCAGGTGTGCCAGCAATACCGAGGGCCCTGAGATCGCTCCCATCAGTCCCAGCAGCCCCACCAGGACCCGCCACTCGTAGACGAGTCCCATCCCGACCGTCGCCAAGCTGATCGCACCGACCACACCCACCAGCAAAACACCCCCAATCCAGACACCTGACCGCGTGCAGCGCACAGGCGGGTCCGTCCGGCGGCTGCCCTCAGCTAAAGCAGGTCTGACCTCAGCAGTGACGCCCTCCATCGTCTGGGTGATCAGACGTACCAGCCCTCTGTAAGGCGACCAAAAGGCCCTCCAGACGCTCAGCGGCTGCTCGATGAGCTTGACCACAGTCGCATCCCAGTCGGCCCCATCGCGGTCGTAAAAGATGCCGTGGTGACCGACCGCAAGCCTTCCGCCCTCGCCAGCCGTAAGGGCGGCCACAATGGTCAGGGTCTCGGTGCCGCCGCCCGCGGGCAGGCGCCGCCTACAGTCGCAATAGACCAGATAGATCTGGCTGAACTGGGCCAGGGCCGCGTGTCGCTCAAGGTCATCGACACGCACGCAGAGGTCGCATGCGTACCCGTCCAGATAGAGGGTGCCGGCCTGGAACACCGCCTTGCGTCCCGGTGTGTAGAAGTCACGCAGCGAGACGAAGTTCTGGAGCAGCGGCTCCAGGTGCTGGTAGTAATGCACCAGCCGGTCGACCGAGTCGATGGCATCCGATACCCCGGCCAACTCCAGATCCTGCTCGATCAGATCGGCGATCGCGGCCTGGAACGGTCCCTCGACCAGGGCCCGCAGCCGGGTCGCGCCCAGCGGGGCGACCAGGGCGCCGCGTCGATGGGCACGCCAGACCGCATGGGCCTCAAAGCGTGCGCTCAGATCCAACCATTGCGCCTCAGTCAAACACTCGATGTCGCCAAGCAGCGGCACCACCACCCGGGTGCGAAAGGCATCCAGCTCCCGCGCCCAGCGCGGATTGACCCCCTGACGCAGCGGTAGCGGACGCCCAGGCTCGACACGCGCCAGCGGAAAACCCGCCAGTGACTCGGTGGCCGACGACAGGGTCTGGTTGGCCAGGGCGGCATAATCAGCCGCGGACGGGTTGAGTCGCTCGGTGGCGCGCTGGTCGTAGTCGGCCAGTCGGGCTCGGGTGAAATAGTCGTCGATCTTGGTCTTGACCGACTCAAAAAGCTCAGCCGCCGACTCCGTGTCCTCGCCGAGCGGCAGGATGTTGATCGCATCGGCCTCGGCCTGAGCCCACCATTCCAGATACTCGCGCGCCTCGGCGAAGAACCGCGCGCAAAGTTCCCGATCGATGCCCTCCTCGCCGCTGCGGTCGGGGCGCGAGCCGACACAGCGCATGATGTCGCTGATCGCCTGGGCGACCGACTCGTCGCGGGCCGCGCTCGGCTGCACTACACCATCGCCGTTGAAGCGCGACCCGGCGAAGATCTGGGCCGTATTGGCCGTCTCGTCCGCCGTGATGAGGGTCGACTCGGTGCGCCCCAGGTTGTCGAGGATGCGCCAGGCCGAGGCCAGGATCAGGCGCCCTTCCTCGGTGCCGTCGTCGATGGCGTCCAGCGGCAGGCCGGCCTCGTGCTTGAACAGATCGCCCGGATCCTTGAGCCGGCGGCAGGTCCAGCGCACGGACTCCTTGATGTCATCGATGCAAATACGCCCATCGCCATCCCTATCCAACAGATCCAGGGTATGGCGATCGAACTCGAGTCCTTGGGTCGGGCAACTCAAGACCGCCCAGAGCCTGGGGTCGAGTTCAGGCAGATGGCGGATGTCCTCGCCCGAGTCGATCATGACCTGATCGAAACCGCCAAATCGATTGAAGCGCCAGCGATGGGCTGGACGATGGGTGTCTACAGACATGGATCCGGTGTCCTTCTTGACTGACGCCCCTCCTGACAAGGCGAGGCCAGGGGTGGATTGTCGGTCGATCAGACTGGATCGGGCAAGGGCGAGTCCGGCGGCCTGGGTTAGATCCGCTCAGACGACACATTCGGGATATCGTCTCTACAAGCGAGAGGGTCGGCTCGCCCACGCGGACAAGCATGGTCTTGGGCGCACAGCCGATGGAGCGGCACTGAATGTTGTACGTCCGATTGCAGGAGTTCGAGCAAGGGTGCGGCCTTGTGGTAAGTCTCGCGATATTCGGACGCGGGATCGGAATCGATGACGATACCGCCGCCGGCCCAGACCTGGGCGACACCTTGAGACTGGATCAGGGTACGGATGACGATGTTGGTATCCATGGCCCCATCGAAGCCCAGATAGCCGATGGCCCCGCAATAGACGCCGCGCCGATCGGGCTCCAGTTCCTCGATGATCTCCATGGCGCGGCGTTTGGGCGCGCCGGTGATCGAACCGCCCGGGAAGGCGGCGCGCAGCAGGTCGAGCGCTGTGCGTCCAGCCGCCAGCCGCCCCCTGACCGTACTGACCAGGTGATGGACATGGGCGAAGGTCTCGACCTCGAACAGGGCGGGCACCTGGATGCTCCCGATCGCACAGACCCGACCCAGGTCGTTCCTCAGCAGATCGACGATCATGACATTCTCGGCCCGTTCCTTGGGGCTCAGGCGCAGCGACTCGACCAGACGGGCATCCTCAGCCGGATCGTCCGCACGCGGGCGCGTGCCCTTGATCGGGCGGGTCTCGACCCAACCGTCGCGCACCTGGAGGAAGCGCTCGGGCGAGGCGCACAGGATCTGAACCCCCGGTAGGTCCAGATAGGCGCCGAAGGGGGCGGCGTTGAGCGCCCGCAGCCGCTGATAGGCCGTCCAGGGGTCGCCCCTAGCCGGGGCGGCGAAGCGCTGGGCGAGATTGACCTGATAGCAGTCGCCGGCGATCAAATACTCCCGGATGCGCCTCAGGGCCTGGAGATAGGCCGCAGGCGTCAAATTGGACTCGATCGGACCGAGTGTCTGGAACGGCTCGCGGGCCGGGCGTGCGACCGGCGCTACCAGCCGCGCCGCCCAGGTATCGAGCCGATGGGCATCCCAACCGACCAGACAGGCACGCCCCCTGACATGGTCCAGGATCAGGGCCCAGTCATAGATCCCGACCATAAGCTCAGGGAGGCGGTCGGCATCACGCGCGCGATTTGGCAACGGCACGAAGCGGCGCGCCAGGTCGTAACCAAAATAACCGATCGCCCCACCGATGAAGGGCAAGCCGGGCACAGTCTCGCGCTTCGGCCCCAGGAGCTCGCTCAGTAGCTCGAATGGATCGGCAGACGAGCGCCCGCTCAAACCCCAGGCGCACCACTCGCTGTCGGCACCGCGTGTCACCAGGGTTGCGACCGGAGCGGCCGTTAAGATGTCGAACCGCCCTTGGTCGCTGAACGGACGCCCGCTATCGAGCCACACCGGCCAGGGGTGGTCGAGCAGGCGCTCCATGTAGCGACTGGCATCGGGTCGATAGGCGAGATCGCGGACGTGAGGAGACATGCCCCAAGGCCGGTGCGGCCCTTCAGCGCGGTGCGCGATCGTCGAGATTGGCCGGACACAGGACCTCGCGCATGATGCCGATCAGTTCGAGCAGCTGCGCGTTGCGGATGCGGTAATAGATCCGGTTGGCCTCCTTGCGCGCGACCACGATGTTTTTATTCCTGAGCTGTTCGAGGTGTTGCGAGATGTTGCTCTGCGAGGTTCCAGTGCGCTCGACGATCTCGCTGACCGAGAGCTCATTCTTGCCCAGCGAACAGAGGATCTTCCAGCGCAATGGGTGGGCCATCGCCTTGAGCGCGTTGGCGGTCAGGGTCGTGTCTTCATCCTCTTGGGGAATTTCGGGGGTACTCGATTCGTTCATCCTTCACTCCTCCATTTGTTTTTAATCAGGCTCGACGCGGGTATAGCCCGTCATGTCCTTGGCGATACAGATGATATCGCTGATCCGGCCCTCGCCATCCTTCACCGCGGTGCGCGAGAACAGGATCGGCACCCGCCGCCCGTCGCGGGCGATGAAGCGTGCCTCGATCTTGCTCAGGGCCCCGGTACGGATCAATGCCTCCAGCCAGAGACCCATGAAGGCGCCGGCCTGTTCGTCGCCCTCCTCCTCGAACACGTCGCCGATCGAGAGACCAAGTAGCTCCGCCTCGCTGTACCCCAGCAGGCGCTGTGCAGCCGGGTTGGTCAGCTTGATACGTCCGTCCGGCTCCAAGACCAAGAGCGCCTCGCCCATGTGGGTGATGATGTTCTCCAGATATTGGCGGGCCTCGGCCAGTTCACGCGTGCGCTCGGCGACCTTGAGCTCCAGGGTGCGATTGAGGGCGCGCTCCTTTTCGATCAAGCGGAAATAGGTACTGATCTTGTTGATGAGCTGGGCGTCCTCGATCGGCTTGAGCAGATAGTCCGCCGCGCCGATCGCAAACCCCCGGCGCTGGAACTCCTCGGACTTGAAGGCCGCGGTGAGGAAAATAATCGGGATGTCGCGCGTGCGCTTACGCAGCTTCAGGAGCGAGGCGGTCTGGAAACCGTCCATCTCGGGCATCTGCACATCGAGGATGATGAGATCGATGTCGGGGTGCGCATGGGTCAAGGCGATCGCCTCCTGACCTGAACTGGCCTCGAGCACGGTGACATCGAGATGGCGCTCGATGAGCGTGCGCAGGGTAAAGAGGTTGTGGGCGTGATCGTCGACGATCAGGAGCTTGAAGCCAGAGTAGCGCGTCATGTCCTCTCCGTTGCATGACCAGGGGCGGAGGTCCGGGGCCGTTCATCGAGCAGAGGCCCCGGGAGGGCCGAGGTCGCTTGCCCCAGCACCTGAACCAGCAGGGCCGTGAGCGCCTCGGGGGCGACCGGTTTATTCAGGCGGGCGACCTCGCCGCCCCTCGGACAATCGGCGAGTCGCGGATCGGACCCTGGGTTCACCATGACCGCCACGACCGGATGTGGCCATGAGGTCTCGATCAGGAGGGTCTGGATCGTATCACAGGTCGTCTCGGTGGACCCCGAGACGGCCAACAGGATCAGGGCGCAGCCCTCGCCTTCCTCGCGCAGCGTCTCCAAGGCCTCATCGAGATCGGCAGCGGTCTGGACGCGCAGGCCGCGTCGCGACAGCTCGGAGGTGAGCTGAACCAGGGTCTTGACGTCGCGTTCGATGATGAGCACCCAGGGCGTCCCCGGCCCAGACAGGGGCTCGGTGCCGTCCTCGACCTCCGTGCCCACCCCCTCGATGGCCTCGAGTGGCCCAGGGGTCAGAGGGACTGACTCAAACCGCGTCTCGGGCACCGAGGCCCCAGTATCCGGCGACAGCGCCAGCGGCAACAGCAGCGAGAAGCGCGAGCCAAGACCCGGCGTGCTCTCGACCTCGATGACACCGCCGAGCAGGGTCGCCAGCTCGCGGCTGATCGCCAGACCCAGGCCGGTGCCGCCGTAGCGGCGGCGCGTCGAGCCGTCGGCCTGCTGGAAGGCCTCGAAGATGATCTCTTGCTTGTCGGGTGGGATACCGATGCCGGTGTCGATCACACTCAGCATCAATGGCCGGTCCGATTCGGGGCGGGTGCCGACCTCGACCCGGACCTCGCCGCGTTCGGTGAACTTGATCGCATTGGCGAGAAAGTTCTTGAGGATCTGGCGCAGCTTGTCGCGATCGGTCTGAAGCGAGTCAGGTGCGCCCGGCATCAGCCGCAGGATCAGCTCGACCGGCTTATCGGCGAGCTGGGGGCTAAAGAGCTCGATCAGGTCCTCCAGCATCGGCCTCAACTCGACTGGCTCTGGATTCAGGCTGAGTCGTCCGGATTCGATGCGCGAGATGTCGAGGATGTCGTCGATCAGCGCCCGCAGATCGCGCCCGGCCTCATGGATGACCTGGGCCTGACGGCGCTGGATCGGATTCAGACCATTGTCCTCGGCGCCGAGCATCTTCGAGAGCAACAGGATCGAATTGAGCGGCGTGCGTAGTTCATGACTGACATTGGCCAAAAACTGTGACTTATAGCGGTTGGACTGTTCTAACTCGCGGGTATGGGCCCGTGCCACGCGTAGATGCTCGGCATGGGTCGCGGCCAGCTCGGTGAGGCGCTCGCCGAGTTCACGCAGCTCACGCGGCCCGCGCCAACTGAAACGCAGGGGTTCACCGTCGTGCAGGATGTGCTGGATACCGCCGAGCAGCTCGTGACCGAAATGCTCGACACGCGCCGCGATCCAGCGTGCGAGCACCATCACGGCCAGCACCAACAAGGCGATGATGCTCAACACCCGCACGATCAGCTCGTTGCGGAAGGCATCCAGGGGCGAGGGATCGACCACACGCCCGACCCAGAGTGGGAAGCCGTCCTCGGTCAGGAACATGGGTACCCACAGCATCTGCCGCCCCTGTTCGTTCTTCCACAGCGCCAGCTTGCCTTCGCTAAAGATCGCCGCCAGCCCTGGAAAGGTTTCAAAGGCCTCCGGTTGACCGCTCGCCGGCTGACCGGGGCGCAGATAGCTGCCGTCGTGATTGACCCAAAGGGTATTGCGGTAAAACTGTGCCAATCCGCCGACATCGATGGTCAACACCACCGCCCCCTGAGCGGAATTGCCCGGCTCACCACCGATCAGGCTGACCAGATTGAGCGTCATGAGTCGGCGCGGATCCTCAACGCCGGCTTGGGGATCGATCCGGATGCGACTGACCATGACCGCGCCGGGCTGGCTCTGCAGGCCGGCATCGAGGAACTGACGGTTTGGTAGCTGGGGCGGCTGGGCGGTCGGGCGCCATTCTTGGGTGCGCGCATCGCGCACCAACCAAAAGCGCTCCTGTCCCTCGGCGTCGAAGAACAGGATCTGGATGACGTCGCGCTGATCGGCCAGGATCTGGTTGATCCAGGTGGTATAGCGCGCGCGCGCCAGGTCGATCTGACCCGACTCGCCGCGCGCGCCCAGGATCAGCCCCGGCTCAGGCAGCTTGGCTAGAAAACGGATCAGCTCGTGACGGCTGGCCAGATGCTGGTCGAGATCGCGGAAATCGGCACGCAGATTTTGCAAATAGGCGCGCTGATAAAAGAGCGCGGTACGATCGAGCACCAGCGGCAGATTGATGAGCGCGGCCAGGATCAACGGCATCAGGCCGAAGATCAGCAGGAACAGCAGGATATAGGCGCGCAGCTTGAGGTCGGGTGCACGGATCTGGGGCATCCGGGGTCAGAGTGCGCGGACCAGGTCGAGTACCTGGGCGGCGTGACCCTTGGGCTTGACGCCATAGAGGGCGTGACGCACGACACCGGATTTGTCGACGACGAAGGTCGAGCGCAGGATACCGAAACGCTTCGCACCGCGGACCTCCTTTTCGCACCAGACGCCATAGGCCTCGCACACCTTGCCGTCAGCGTCTGAGAGCAGCTGAATCGAGAGTCCGTACTTGTCGCGGAAGGAACCGTGACGGGCGCAACTGTCGCGGCTGATGCCGAGGATCTCGGTCTCGGCGGCCTCGAACTCGGGCTGCAGGTCGGTGAACTCGAGCGCCTCCAGGGTGCAACCGGGCGTGTCGTCCTTGGGGTAAAAATAGATCACGCAATGACGTCGCCCACTGAGCGAGGCGAGGCTCACCGGCTCCATGTCGGCGTTGGGTAGGGCGAAATCCGGGGCGCGATCGCCGGGTTGCAGCATCGGTGAGTGCTCCATCGACAGGTTGAACGATGTCGCGAATGTAGGCATGACGGCTCGGGCCGTCAACTCCGATCCCTGTCGCCCCCCTTGCCCGCCGGCAGCCAGACACGTCCGATCATGCCACCCCCGGGGCGCGGTGTCAGCGTCAGTTCCATCCGGTTGGCCCGTGCCAACTGCTGGGCCACCGCCAGCCCCAAGCCGGTACCGCCGGTGCGGCGGTTGCGCGAGGACTCCAGCCGATAGAAAGGGCGAAACACGGCCTCGAGTTCCGACTCCGGGATGCCCGGACCACGATCCAGCACCTCGATCGCAACCGCCTCCTCCTGACAGTCCAGCCGCAGCTCGACCGGCTGTTCACCGCCATAGCGCAGGGCGTTCTCCACCAGATTGGCGAGGATGCGGCGCAAGGCCAGGACCGCAACCGCCCGGTAGCAGTCGGGCCCGGGCGTCCAAAGCAGATGCGACCGCTTGGCGACCACCTCCGTCAGCAGTGTATTGAGCTCGACCATCTCGGGCGGCTCCGCACCCAGCGTCCGGCCTAGCTCTAGGGCCTGGCCGATGAGGGTATTCATCTCATCGATGTCGCGCTCCAGGCGCTGCGTCAATTCAGGCGGCGTGCCCTCCGGCAGCATGGCCACTGCCAATCGCAAGCGCGTCAGGGGTGTGCGCAGGTCGTGCGAAATGCCGGTCAACAATAGGGTGCGATCGGCCAGCAACTCGCGTACTTGACGGCTGGTTTGGTTGAAGCGACGTGCCAGATTGGCCAGCTCGACCAGGCCGGTCTCGGGCAGATCCTGGGGCGAGCGCCCAAACGCGACCTCCTCGGCGGCCTTGGCGAGCCGGCGTACCGGGCGCGATACCTGGCCGGCCAGGATCAGGGCCGTCAACAGGATCAAGCCCACGGCGACCAGTGCAATGATCGTCAGCCCCAGCAACGGTTGGGTGCCAATGCGACTCCGGGGAAAACCGATCCATAGGGGTTCTTCGTCGATGTCGCGACCGATCTCGACCCAGAACCAGGGCTCGCCGGCGTTCGAGGCGCTTATCATCTCGACCGGGCGCCCTAACCGCTTGCTGAGCGCCTGCTCCAAACGCCACCGATAGGGGAAGAAGTGCCGTTGGTGATCGACGACAGGTGGCTGTTCGTCGAGGCCTAATCGATATTGGTCGATCAGATGCCGCCGATAGTTGGCCCGCGACTCAGGTGGCAGCTGATGAAAGGTACGTGCCGCCAGCACCATGATGTTGGCCAGATCTGCCGCCGAACGTTGTGAAAGTGGCAAGAGCACATAGACCACGATGGCCGAAGCAGTCACCAGGGTGAAGGCGCCGAAGGTAAGGATGAGCGTCAGCAAGGTGCGACCAAAGAGGGTTGCTGGCAACAGCGACGCCCACCACCGGCTCATGGTATGCCCGCCGGGGTGAACATATAACCCCGCCCCCAGACGGTACGGATATAGCGCGGCGACTTGATCTCGGGCTCAATCTTGGCGCGCAGACGCGCAATCTGGACGTCGATGCTGCGATCGAAGGGCGAGCGCTCATAGCCCTTGAGCAGATCCAGCAACAGGTCACGATCCAGCACCCGCTCGGCGTTGGTGGCCAACACCTGGAGCAGGTCCATCTCACTCCGGGTCAGGGCGACCACAGCATCACCGCGCCTCAGTTCGCGCAAACCTGGATACAGACGATAGGGACCAAAACAGATGACCTCATCGCACTTAGGTCCAGCGGACGAATGGCGACGCATCACGGCGCGGATCCGTGCCAACAGCTCGCGCGGATCAAAGGGCTTAGACAGATAGTCATCGGCCCCGACCTCCAGGCCGACGATGCGATCAACCGCCTCGCCGCGCGCCGAGAGCATGATGATCGGGATATCGCTCTGGCTGCGCAGTCGGCGCGTCAGGGTCAGACCATCCTCACCCGGCAGCATCAGATCCAGAATGATCAGATCTGCGGGTGTGCGCGCCAGCCAGGCATCCATCGCCCGGCCATCCTCCGCTACCGCCACCTCAAGGCCCTGACGTGCCAGATAGTCGGCCAGCAATGCACGCAGATCGGGATCGTCATCGACGACCAGGATCTGGGCGCGGCGCTCGGGCTCGACGCGCTTCGATGGCTCGGTGCCAGCAACGCAAGGCACGGACATGGAAACAACCTGTTACAATATTAGAGATTTATGAAATACTTTATTATGGTTAAACAGACAAAATAGCAAGCGTTCGTCGATCGAACAGGCCCTTGGTTCTCCGGCCGCGAGTCGACACCCTCAACGCACAGACGGAGATAACCCCATGAGCTTTGATGCACTCACTCTATTCGGTCTTTCATCTAGCCTGTTGTGCGGCGGCTTTATGGTCGCCTTGGTCAAAGGCAACGCATCACGGACCCGCGACGATCGTTAGACGTCACCACGAGGCGGACATCCCGCCTCACGGCTTGGCACTTGCATCGCCGTGTTTCACGGCAGCAAGCCAATTGGGTCGCCACGGCAGCCACACACCCTGCCGTCGCGGCTCTTTTTTATGTGCGCCGTGCCAGGGCCACGGTATAGTGCGCGCCCTGTTTGAGCTTGTCGTAGTTTCCGAAGACCTCGGTGAGGTTGCGCTTCATGTACTGGCGCAGTCCATTGATGGTGACCAGATAGAGCCGACCGCCGGGGCGCAGGCGGGCATGGGCGTCGTGCAGTAGGATCGCCAAGAGTTCCTTGCCGACCTTGGCCGGGACGTTGCTTGCGATCAGGTCGAAGCGTCGTTCCGGCTCGATCTGGTCAAAACCGTTGCTCAAGCGTGCCTCGGCGTTGTCGAGCCGGTTGAGCCGGGCGTTCAGGTTGGCATAATCGACGGCGACAAAGTCCTTGTCGACCAGGAGCGTGCGGCCCTGGGGGGCGAGTGCCGCCAGGGTCAGACCGATCGGGCCATAGCCGCAGCCGAGATCCAGACAGTCGTCGCCCGGTTCGATGTGGAGATGATCGAGCAGCAGACGGGTGCCCTCGTCGATCTCGCGCGGCGAGAACAGGCCCCAGGTCGTGCAAAATTCGAGGGTACGTCCGCCGAGTTGGACCGAGAACCGGATGTCGCGGCGCAGGGCGGAAAGTTGTTCAGGCGTCAGCATGGGTCTCTAAGTCCATTGGGTTGAGTCAGAACCCGTATCGTAGTCCAATGCCTGGTACCAAGGCCCAGAGTGTTCAAGGAGTCTGCCATGTGTCTCGCCATTCCGGCTCGCGTCACCCATATCACGCGCATCGATCCTGCCATCGACACGGCGACGGTCGATCTGGGCGGGGTCGCGCGCGAGGTCTCGATCGCGCTGGTTCCAGAGGTGGAGGTCGGTGACTATGTCCTGGTGCATGTCGGCTATGCGCTCAACCGCATCAGCCAGGAGGAGGCCGAGGAGACGCTCCGGCTGATGGCCGAGATGACGCGCCTGCTCGATGACGAGATGGATCAGGCCGACCCAGGCGCCTTGCCGGCATGAAATACCTCGACGAATTCCGCGACCGGCAGCTCGCGCGCCAACTGGCCGCGGCCATCGCCGCCGCGGTCGACCCCGGGCGCGAATACCGCCTGATGGAGTTCTGCGGCGGACATACACATGCCATCTTCCGCTATGGCATCCAGCAGCTGATGCCGCCCAATCTGCGCTTCGTCCACGGGCCGGGCTGTCCGGTGTGTGTGCTGCCGATGGCACGGCTCGATCAGGCCATCGCCATGACGCATGAGCATGGCGTAACGCTCTGCACCTATGGCGATCTGATGCGCGTGCCGGCGAGCAGACGTCAGACGTTGCTCAAGGCCAAGGCCGCTGGTGCCGATGTTCGCATGGTCTATTCGACCCAGGATGTGCTGCGGATCGCGCGCGATGAACCCGGGCGTCAGGTAGTGTTCCTGGCCATCGGCTTCGAGACCACCACCCCGCCCACGGCGGTCGCCATCCTCCAAGCACGCGCCGAGGGCTTAAAAAACCTGTCGGTCCTCTGCAACCACGTCCTCACCCCGCCCGCGCTGCGTGCCATCCTGGAGCTGGCCGGACCCGAGGGCGTGCGGCTCGACGGCATCCTGGGGCCCTCGCATGTGAGCACGGTCATCGGCACCCGGCCCTACGCCTTCGTGCCGCACGAGTTTGGGGTGCCTGTGGTGATCGCCGGCTTTGAGCCGCTCGATGTCATGCAATCGGTCCTGATGCTGGTGCGCCAGATCAACACCGGTCGCTGTGAGGTCGAAAACCAATACAGCCGCGCCGTCAGCGAATCCGGGAATGTCCGAGCCCTGGAACTCATGGCCAGCGTCTTCGTCACCCGCCCGAGCTTCGAGTGGCGCGGACTCGGGTTTCTGCCCGAGAGTGCGCTGGCGCTCGCCGAGGACTATGCCGATCTGGACGCCGAGCGGCGCTTTCCGGTCAGGGTCGAGGGAGGCCACGAGATCAAGGGTTGCGAATGCCCGGCCATCCTGCGCGGTCTCAAGGAGCCGACCGAGTGCCGACTGTTCGGCACCCTCTGTACCCCGGACAACCCGATGGGCGCCTGCATGGTCTCGTCCGAGGGCGCCTGCGCGGCCTACTGGGGCCATCGATCGCACCGACCATCTTCAGGACGAAACCCATGACCACCAGATCACGCCTGTCCGCCCGACTGGACCTCGAGCAGGGCCGGGTCGACATGAGCCACGGCGCCGGCGGGCGCGCTATGGCCCAGCTCATCGACGAACTCTTCAGACCGGCGCTCGACAACGAATGGCTGGCCCAGGGCAATGATCAGGCGCTGTTCAGCGTCCCGCCCGGACGGCTGGTGATGAGCACGGACGCCCATGTGGTCTCGCCGCTGTTCTTTCCAGGCGGGGACATCGGCGCGCTGGCGGTGCACGGCACGCTCAACGATATCGCCATGTCGGGCGCGCGTCCGCTTTATCTGGCGGCGAGCTTCATCTTGGAAGAGGGACTGCCGCTGGCCGATCTGGCACGCATCGTCGCGAGCCTGGCGCAGGCCGCACGTGAGGCCGGGGTCGCGGTCGTGACTGGTGACACCAAGGTGGTCGAACGCGGCAAGGGCGACGGGGTCTTCATCACCACGACCGGGATCGGCGTGGTCCCCGAGGGGATCACGATCTCGGGCGACCGGGCGCGACCGGGCGATGCCATCCTGATCAACGGCCCTATCGGCGACCACGGGATTGCCATCCTGTCCCAGCGCGAGCACCTCGGCTTCGAGACCGAGGTGCAATCCGATTCCGCCGCCCTGCATGGCCTGGTCGCCGAGATGATCGCCGCCGTGCCCGAGATCCATTGTCTGCGCGACCCGACCCGCGGCGGTCTGGCGACCACCCTCAACGAGCTGGCCCAGCAGTCCGGGGTCGGGATGCGGGTGCGCGAGTGCGATATCCCGGTGCGCGCGGCGGTCGCGGCCGCCTGCGAGCTGCTCGGACTCGATCCCTGCTATGTCGCCAACGAGGGCAAGCTGGTGGCGATCTGTCCCGCGGAGCGGGCCGAAACCCTGCTGGCGACGATGCGTGCCCATCCCTTGGGGCGAGACTCGGCCATCATCGGTGAGGTGGTCGAGGATCCGCTCGGCTTCGTCCAGATGCAGACCTGCTTGGGCGGGGAGCGCCTGCTCGACTGGCTCACGGGCGAGCCGCTACCCCGCATCTGCTGAACTCAGACGCGCTCAGGTATCCTCGGACCTAGATTCAGACGGCACGTCCTCGGCGGGGTCGTGGTTCGGCTGGAGACGCGCAAGCTGCAATAGGGTCTCGCGACCACGCTCGTCGGTGCGGCGAAAGTGATCGACCAACTCAAGCTCCTGTTCCGACAGCGGCCCCCGGTCGTCGAGACACAGCAGATAGGTCGGCGTGACCGTGCCCAGGGCGACGGACAGCTCATGCGCTTCCTCCAGACCCATGCGACGGATACCCTGCTCATAGTTGCTGATGCGCGACTTGGACAAGGATTGGGTGCGGGCCGACAGGTCGGCGAGACTGAGCTTTTGCTGCTGTCGGGCCAAGCGCAGGCGCTGGCCGATACGTTTCGTCAGGTCCATGGTGATCTTGATGTTGTGCAAGACTTTCTCGTTTGAGATGAGGCTTAGGTTGATGACTGCAAAGGATGTCTATCCCGTCCAGGGGCAGGGTGGAGACACATCCTCGATGCGGGGCGGAGACATCGGACGGCCATCCGGGGCGGATGACGCTCATACGCGCGTTTAGGGCTCGGAGCAGCCATCCGGGGCGCATCAGCCCAAGAGGGCGTCTTCCCATGCGGTGTCGCTGGCGGCCTGCGGCTGGGGTGGCGGCGACGGCTCGATAAGTCGATCGACAAAGACACGATCGAGCGTCTTGATGAAACACTTGGTCTGGGGCGAAAGGAATTTACCACGACGCTGCACGATCCCGTAACTGCGCCGCGGGAAATACTGACCGATCGGGATCCGGTGCAGCCGTTCCGCACCCGTGAGACAGACATCGGTGACGATCGAGATGCCGAGGCCCAGCTCGACATATTTTTTGATGACCTCCCAACCGCCGGCCTCCATGGTCACGCGATAGCCGAGATTGTGCTGCTTGAACACCAGGTCGACCATGCGCCAAGTGCTCAGATGACGCGGCGGCAGGATCAGGCCATAGGGCGCGATCTCCTCCAGTGTTACCTGCTCCTTGCCGGCGAGCGGATGATCCAGCGGCGTGATCAGGGTCGGTTGGTAGGTCACGAAGGGACGATAGGTGATGTCGTCCGGGAGATCCAGCATCGACCCCACCGCCAGATCCACTTCATCGGCTCGCACCATGGCCAGACCATCGCGCCCGGTGACATTGTGGAGCTTGAGCTCGATGCCCGGATACTGCTCGACGAAGGCTCGGATTGGTTCGGGCAGGATGTAGAGGATGGTCGACTCGCCAGCGGCAATGTTCAACACCCCCTGATCCACGCGCCCGGCCTGGGTGGCGAAGGTCTCATGGAGCTTGTCCATACCCTCGACCAGCGGCTCGGCCATCTGGAACAGCAGATCGCCCTCGGGGGTGAGCTTGATCTTGGGTCCGCGCCGCTCGAAGAGCACGGTCCCGAACTCGCGCTCGAGCGCCTGGATCTGGAGTGAGACGGTCGGCTGACTGAGAAAGATCTTTTCAGCGGCGGCGCTGACACTCCCCAGGCGAGCGGCGTGACAAAAGGCGCGCAGCTGTTTGAGTCGGTTCTGTTTGTAATGAATCTGGGAACCTGAACCCACAGTCATCCCCATACTTGGTGCCCGGATAGTAATAGTATACTAAAAAATACATTGATAAAAACAATATCAGAGTCCTTGCCGTAAAAATTCCGTCATCCGTGATTATCAATGTTCGTCGAGCTGGGTCAGGATGTTGCGTGCGACCTGGCGCTGGGCTGCATCCCCCTCCTCCAGCACCTGATAGAGCATCTGACGCGCGGCGAGCTCGTTGCCGAGATCGCGCAACTGGTTGGCGCGAAGGATCTTGTCCTCGACTGGATCTATGGGTGTCTCTGCGGACTTGTCCGAGGTCGGCGTGACCTGGGCGACCTGAGTCGCACGCCTGACATCGCGCCGCTCCAACTCGGTGTCGGTCATGGTGTGCGAGCGATCTGGATCGTTGCAACCGACAGCACCGCCGCTCGGCGCAACGGGCAAGGGACTGGGTACCGAACCGACCGACGACAATGAGTCGCCGGGATCTTCGGCGAACCGTCCCTTGAGCAGTAGTAACCGCGACAACAGGATTCCCAACTCGAACAGCAGCCACATGGGCACGGCTAGCAGTGTCTGCGAGATCACGTCAGGGGGGGTCAGCAACATCCCGATCACGAAGACGCCGACGATCACATAGGGCCGCTTTTGAACTAACCCCTCGGGCGTCACCGCACCGATGGCCACCAGCAGGATGGTCGCGATCGGGATCTCGAAGGCGACGCCGAAGGCGAAGAACAGCGTCAGCACGAAGTCCAGATAGGCCGAGATATCGGTCATCATGGCCACGCCCTCGGGCGTGGTACCGACCATGAAGGCGAACACCAACGGAAAGACGACGTAGTAAGCAAAGAGCGTCCCGAGATAGAACAGCAAGATGCTTGAAACCAGCAACGGCAGCGCTAGGCGCTTCTCGTGCTGATAGAGACCAGGCGCGACAAAGGCCCAGATCTGATAGAGCAGATAGGGCATCGCCAGGAACACCGCCATGATCAGCGCCAGCTTGAAGGGTGCCAAAAGGGGCGAGGCCACCTGGGTGGCGATCATGGTATTGCCCTCGGGCAACTGCGCCAGGAGCGGCGCGGCCACATAGGTATAGAGCTGATTGGCAAAGGGCAGCAGTACCATGGCCATCACGCCGACGGCGATCAGCATCCGGATGATCCGATCGCGCAACTCGACCAGATGCGAGATGAACGGCTGTTCAGCGCCTGGATCGTCGGGCGGTGTCGTGAGAGGCATGGCGTGGATCCTTGGTTGAGTGATGATGCGGCGTCTTCAGCCGACGCGGTTGGCCTTTTCCTCGAGTCCCGAGAGCCCAAAGCGCCGGTCCAGTTCGTCGAGCACCTGGCGCGGTTCCAGCCCCTGGTGGGCGAGCAGCACCAGGGTATGGAACCAGAGGTCGGCGACCTCATGGATGAGCTTGTTGGGCATGCCGTCCTTGGCCGCCATCACGGTCTCGGTGGCCTCCTCGCCGACCTTCTTGAGGATGGCATCGAGCCCCTTGGCATAGAGCTTGGCGACATAGGAAGACTCGGGGTCGGCCCCCTTGCGCGATTCGAGGACTGTCGCGAGTCGGTTGAGTACGTCATTCATCGGCGTGCAAGCACTTCGGTTATATCGAGCCGTAGATGGCCGCGGGATCCTTGAGCACGGGCGCGATCTCGACCCAATCGCCGGTGGTGTCCAGTTCGCGGTAGAAGCAATCATGGCGCCCGGTATGACAGGCGATGCCGCCCTGCTGCTCGACCTCGAGCAGGATCACGTCGCCATCGCAGTCGAGACGGATCGCATGCACCCGCTGGCGGTGTCCGGACGCCTCGCCCTTGTGCCACAACCGGGCGCGCGAACGCGACCAGTAGACCGCATACCCGGTCTCACGGGTCAGGCGCAGCGCCTCGCGATTCATCCAGGCCAGCATCAGCACGCTGCCGGTCCCGTGCTCCTGAGCGATGGCCGGGATCAGCCCGTCCGGCCCCCAGGCGATGGCCTCGAGCCAGGCATCGTTCGTGCTCATCGCTCACCCCCACTCAGGTGGTCGGCCAGCCGCTGGGCGGCGGCGAAGTCGAGCGTCCCTTCGTAGATGGCGCGCCCGATGATGGCGGCTGGGATATCCGCCTCGCACAGCGCCCGGATGTCGTCGAGATGAGTGATGCCGCCCGAGGCGATGATCGGGATCCGGATCGCCTGGGCCAAGGCCCGCGTGGCCTCGACATTGGGGCCTGAGAGCATCCCATCGCGCCCGATGTCGGTATAGACGATGGCGGTTACGCCCTCGTCCTCGAAGCGCCGCGCCAGGTCCTCGACCCGCTGTTCGGTGAGCTCGGTCCAGCCGTGGATGGCCACCTGTCCGTCCCGGGCATCGAGCCCGACCAGGATGTGTCCCGGAAAGGCCCGGCAGGCATGGGCGACGAATTCGGGTGCACGCACCGCCTGGGTACCGATGATGCAGTAGCGCACGCCGGCCTTGAGATAGGCCTCGATGGTCGCCGCGTCGCGGATGCCGCCGCCGACCTGGATCGGCAGATCCGGATAGGCGGCGGCGATGGCGCGGATGGCCGCGCCATTGACCGGCTCGCCGGCGCAGGCGCCATTGAGGTCGACCAGGTGCAGGCGTCGGGCCCCTTCACGCACCCAGCGCCCGGCCAGCTCGACCGGGTCGTCGGAGAAGACGGTCTCCTCGTCCATGCGGCCCTGACGCAACCGCACGCAGCGTCCGTCCTTTAAATCGATCGCGGGAATCAGTAACACTGGATCCTTCTCTCGCTCTATCGCCGTGGGATATCGACAGGACGCTTCTGTGGCGATGCCTTCAGAGCGCCCCCTTGGTCGAGGGCACGAGACCGGCCATGCGCGGGTCTGGTTCGATGGCCAGGCGCAACGCACGTCCGAAGGCCTTGAAGATGGTCTCGGCCTGATGGTGCGCATTTAGGCCGCGCAGGTTGTCGATGTGCAGGGTCATGCCGGCATGGTTGACCAGCCCCTGGAAGAACTCCCGGAACAGATCGACATCGAAGACCCCAATCCTGGCACGGGTGAAGTTGACGTCATAGACCAGTCCAGGCCGCCCCGAGAGATCGACGACCACACGCGAGAGCGCCTCATCCAGGGGCACATAGGCATGACCATAGCGGCGGATGCCCTGCTTGTCACCGAGCGCCTGGGCCAATGCCTGACCGAGGGTGATGCCCAGATCCTCGACCGTGTGATGATCGTCGATGTGACGGTCGCCGACCGCCTCGATGTCGAGGTCGATCAGGCCGTGGCGCGCGACCTGATCGAGCATGTGCTCCAGGAAGGGCAGCCCGGTCGCAAAGGACGCCCGACCCTGACCGTCTAGATCGAGGCTGACGCGGATCTGGGTCTCGAGCGTGCGGCGCTCGACTCGGGCACAGCGGGATTGAGTGGATGGAGCCTGTGACATGATCTGGACTGTGGTTCGAGGCGATGCACCAGGACGGCACGTGTCGAAAAGGGCATTAAACCATAGCCATCGGCTAAAGCATAAGCCGGGGCACGAGACTCGAGCTTAGGGGGTCAGCTTGCGTTTGAGGATCGCGTTGACCTGGGCCGGATTGGCCTTGCCGCCGCTCTGCTTCATCACCTGACCGACAAAGAAACCGAACACCTTCTCCTTGCCGGCGCGGTACTGCTCGACCTGCTCCGGGTTGGCGGCGAGGATGGCCTCGATCAAGGATTCGATGGCGCTGGCGTCTGTGATCTGCCTGAGCCCCTGGGCCTCGATCACGGCATCGGCCTCGCCGCCGCCGTTCCACATCGCCTCGAACACCTGCTTGGCCAGTTTGCCCGAGAGGGTTCCATCCTGGATACGCGCGATCAGGCCGGCCAGGGCGCTCGCTGAGACCGGACTGGCATCGATCTCGCGCTCACTCCTATTGAGCGCCGCCATCAGTTCGCCGCTTACCCAGTTGGCCGCCAGCTTCGGCGCACCACAGGCACGCGCCACGGCCTCATAATAATCGGCCAGTTCGCGGCTGGCGGTCAGTAGATTGGCGTCATATTCCGACAGCCCATACTCAGACTGGAAGCGCACGCGCTTGGCGTCCGGCAGCTCCGGCAGATCGGCGACCGCCGCCGCGATGAAGGTCGCGTCGAGTTCCAGCGGCAGCAGATCCGGATCGGGGAAATAGCGATAGTCGTTGGCCTCCTCCTTGGTGCGCATCGAGCGTGTCTCGTCCTGGTTCGGATCATAGAGCCGGGTCTCCTGGACCACCCTGCCGCCGCCCTCGATCAGCTCGATCTGGCGCTCGACCTCGAAGGCGATGGCCCTCTCCAGGAAGCGGAATGAGTTGAGGTTCTTGATCTCGGTACGGGTGCCGAATTCTTTCTGACCGACCGGACGCACCGAGACATTGGCATCGATGCGGAACGAGCCTTCCTGCATGTTGCCATCGCTGATGCCCAGATAACGCACGATCTGATGGATCTTTTTGGCATAGGCCACCGCCTCTTGGGGCGAACGCAGATCCGGCTCGGAGACGATCTCCAACAAGGGCGTGCCGGCGCGGTTGAGATCGATGCCGGTGAAGCCATGAAAATCCTCGTGCAGCGACTTGCCGGCATCCTCCTCCAGATGGGCACGGGTGATGCCGATGGTCTTGACCCTGCCGTCGTCGAGGACGATCTCGACCCGACCCCGACCGATCACCGGCAGCTCGTACTGGCTGATCTGATAGCCCTTGGGCAGGTCGGGATAGAAGTAATTCTTGCGCGCGAACACCGAGCGCGGCGCGACCTCGGCCGCGATGGCATACCCGAAGCGCACCGCCAGCCGCACCGCCTCGGCATTGAGCACCGGCAGCACCCCCGGCAGCCCGAGGTCGATGGCACAGGCCTGGGTATTGGGTTCGGCGCCGAAGGCGGTCGGCGCGCCGGAAAAGAGCTTGGATTGGGTCGCGAGCTGGGTATGGATCTCGAGACCGATGACGGTTTCCCACTGCATGGTCGGTCCTGTTCGCTGGATGTCGATACCAGTCGCGATCTTACAGGCGCGTCGGGGTGACGGCCAGTTTTTGGCAGGTCGGGACTGACCCAGAGGAATGGCTGGGCAAACCTGGGAAATCTACCGACTGGTGCCGCCGACGGTCAGCCCGTCGATACGCAGCGTGGGCTGACCGACGCCGACCGGGACGCTCTGGCCTTCCTTGCCACAGGTGCCGACGCCCTCGTCGAGCCGGAGGTCGTTGCCGATCAGACTAACCCGGGTGAGAACATCCGGGCCATTGCCGATGAGGGTAGCGCCCTTGACCGGACGGGTGATCCGGCCCTTTTCGATCAGATAGGCTTCGCTCGCGGAGAACACGAACTTGCCCGAGGTGATGTCGACCTGACCGCCGCCGAAGTTGGCGGCATAGAGTCCCTTGTCGACCGAGGCGATGATCTCTTCCGGATCGTGCTCACCAGCGAGCATGTAGGTGTTGGTCATGCGCGGCAGCGGCAGATGGGCGTAGGACTCGCGCCGTCCGTTTCCGGTCGGCGTGGTACCCGTGAGCCGGGCGTTGAGCCTATCCTGCATGTAGCCACGCAGGATGCCGTCCTCGATCAGCACGGTGTTTTGGGTCGGGATGCCCTCGTCGTCGAGATTGAGCGAACCGCGCCGTCCGGGCAGGGTACCGTCATCGACCACGTTCACACCCTTCGCAGCAACCCTCTGACCGATGCGCCCGGCGAAGGCCGAACTGCCCTTGCGGTTGAAGTCGCCCTCCAGACCATGACCGACGGCCTCGTGCAACAACACGCCGGGCCAGCCCGGACCGAGTATCACGGTCAGGGTCCCGGCCGGGGCCTCCACCGCGTCCAGATTGACCAAGGCCTGCCGCACCGCCTCGCGCGCGAAGGCCAGTGCCCGATCCTGGGCCATGAAATAGCCGAGGTCGGCGCGCGCCCCGCCGCCGCTCGATCCCTGCTCGCGCCGCCCGGCCTGCTCGGCGATGACGGTGACATTGAGCCGCACCAGCGGGCGCACGTCGGCGGCCAGGGTGCCGTCGTCGGTCAGCACCAACACCGTGTCCTGCACCGCGACCAGGCTGGCAATGACCTCACGCACGCGCGGATCACAGCGCCTGGCCTCGGCATCGACCCGTTGTAGCAAGGCGACCTTGTCGGCATCGGGCAGGCTACCGATGGGATCGAGCAGTTCATAGAGCCGCTGGTTGAGAGGTCGCTGACCGACGCGCACTCGGGCCTCCCGCCCGCTGCTGGCAATTGCGCGTGCCGCCTTGGCCGCCTCGATCAGCGCCGGGAGCTGCAGCTCATCGGAATAGGCAAAGCCGGTCTTCTCGCCGCTGACAACGCGCAGCCCAGCCCCCTGCTCGATACTGAAGTTACCGTCCTTGAGGATGCCGTCCTCCAGTGTCCAGGATTGCAAGCGGCTGTATTGGAAATAGATGTCGGCTGCATCCAGGGCCGCGCTGGTCAGATGGCCGAGCAGGCGGTCGAGCGCAGACTCGTCCAGTCCGGACGGAGCGAGGATGTTGTCACGGGCGATGGCGATGGGATCAATCATGGGTTCGGCTATGGATGGACGCTTGGGTTCGGTGGCGGGAGGTTTGGCGACCCGGGCACAGATCATCCGCTCACACATCCGGTGTCGCTTGTGACGGGAACTGCGGCCTCAGGTGTTGCATTTCAAACGCCGATGGTAGATGGTCGGGAAGCTGCACCGCACCGACTCCAGGAATTCGCGATCGATCGAGGCACAGACGAATCCAGTCCCGCGCGTAACCTGGGCCAGGATGGTGCCCCAGGGATCGACGATCAGGCTGTGTCCATGGGTCTCGCGTCCGTTGACGTGAAACCCACCCTGAGCTGCCGCCACCACATAGGCCAGGTTCTCGATGGCGCGCGCGCGTATCAGCGGCTCCCAGTGCGCCTTGCCGGTGACGGCGGTGAAGGCCGAGGGCACAGCCAGGATCTCGGCACCCTCGTCGAGCAGACGGCGAAAGAGTTCTGGAAAACGCAAATCATAGCAGATGGCCAGCCCGAGCCGCCCGAAGGGGCTGTCGATGACGACCGGCTGGAAGCCCGGCTCGATAACCGCCGATTCGTGATAACGTTCATCGAGCCCCGGCAGATTGACGTCGAACAGATGGATCTTGTCGTAGCGGGCGACCCGCTCGCCACGATCATCAAAGACCAGACAGGCCGCGCGTACCCGATCGGGATCATCGGCCTGCAGCGGAATCGTGCCGCCGACCAGCCAGACACCCAGTTGCTTGGCCAGCCGTGCCAGGAAGGCTTGCAATGGCCCGTCGCCATCGACCTCGCAGAGCGCGCGCTGATCACGGTCCCCCTGCCCCATGAAGGCGAAATTCTCGGGCAGGACCACCAGCTCGGCCCCCTCATCCACGCTCTCCCGGATGAGGCGCTCGGCCTCGAACAGGTTGGCGTCGACATTGGGGCCGCTCGCCATCTGGATGACCCCGATCTTGTGTTTTTCTTTCATGCCTGTTGTCCGAACTAACCAATCGCACCCCAACCCTGGCGCGGATGTCTCTGTAGGAGCGCCTCAAGGGGCGATCGCGGCGCCCAATCCCTGCCTCAACCGCCAAGATCGCGGCTCAAGCCGCTCCTACGGGAGGCGTTGGTGGGGTAGGAGCGCCTTTAAGCGCGATCCACATCTTTGAGCCGAGCTAATAGGCTTGCAAACCTTTATTGTTTGCTCGTTGCAACCATACTACCAGAGTCGCTCGAACGGAAACCGGCACTCAGTGCACTTCGAGAAAATGGTTGATCGGGCGCGGCGGTTTACTGTCCGGGCTCGCCGGTTTGCCGCGCTCACCTAGACCGCTCAACGGCTCCCAGCCCAATCGTTTCCACTCCGGCTCGGTCCAGGGGCCGGTGACCCGATACTGATAGCGCCCAAGCCGGTCAAGGGTGTTACCGGTGGCGCGATCGACCAGATAGACGGCCGCACCGACCATGGGACCGCCTGCCACGGCGCCGGCCAGGGCCATGCCCGTTGCCAGCCTGGGCTCGACCGTGACCAGCTGGTCGAGCCGTCGGCCAACGAGATCCGCCGTGCCGCCGACCATGACGCGCCCGGCTGGGCCCTCGATCGACACGTCTTCGAAACGCGCCTGACCCTGCCCGATGCGGATGCGTCCGTCCAGACGCTCGAAGGCAAAGCCCTGGCCATAAAGATCGGAGAAGTCGAGCGCCAGCCGCCGTCCGATGGAGCCGATATCGATGAAACCAAGCAGACGCCCGACACCTGGCTCGGCGTTCAGAAAACGTCCCGGATCCACGCCAATGTCGAGCACGCCCTCGGCCCGCGCCCAGTCAAGGCGTTCCAGCCCGCCGGGCCAATCGAGTCGGATGCGCGCCCAGGCGCCCTTGGCCTCAAGGGTCGTCGGCTCGTCGAGCAGTGTTAAAACGCCTGACAGGTCTGGGGTCTCGGCCTTCAGATCCAGACGGCTGCGTCCAGCCTCGGGCGCGCGGACCCATTCGCCCGTGCCCTCGAGCGCCAAGAGTCCAGGTCGGCTCAGACGCAGACGCGGCAGACGCAGCCCCAGGGCATCGCGATACAGCGACAGATCGAGCGCGCCCAGTGTGCGTTCGCCCCAATCGAGCCGAGCGACGTGCAGATCGAGCGATGGCAGTTCGACGATCGGGTCTGACTCGCGCTCGGGACGGGGCGGCGGCGCCCCTGCGGATGCAGGATGCGCCACGAGCGCCTTGAGATCGAGCCGTTCCAACGCAAGACCCAGACGGGTTTGGTCGTCACTGTTGGACGGACGGATCAGCCCGGCGAGCTCGCGTGACTCGACACGAAACTGCCAGCCGGACTTACCCGGCGTGCCCCTGAGTCTGAAGGCCGCAAGCGCCCGCTCACCGAGACGCAGATGTTCGACGTCGAATTCCAGACCCGCGAGTTCGATACCGTCCTTGGCCAGTTCGCTCCGACCGAGCCGAGTCGCCTTGAACCAATCGCTCCAGTTGCTCAGGTCCAACGTGTCGATCCGCCCGGCCAGATGGAGCCCGGACCCCTGGGTACGCAGTGACAGCTCGAGCGGTCGGCCCGCCAGCCTGGCGCCAACCTTGGAGGTCTGGATCCCGCGCTCGTCGAAATGTACCTCGCCGCTCAGATCCGAGAGCTGGATGTCCGTCCCACGCACGCCGAGTGTGGCCGATTCCGGCCAACTCAGCACACCCGACACGCCCAGCACACGCCGTTTTGCCAAAGGTAGAACGATGTCCAGCACCAACCGCGATCGGCCGCTGACCTGGAGGATCTCGGCGAGTCCGCCTAGATCCTTCGACAGTGGCGTCTCGGCCAGGGTGCGCCGACCGTCCTCGAAAGGACCGCGCGCCTCACCGTGGATATGGATCTGCTCGACCCGCGCCAGATCGGGCAGATCGACCCGACCATCGACAAAGTCACTATCGAGGATGCGTCCACGATCGACGCGGATGCTTAGGCCCTCGTTGAGAAAATTCAGCCGGCCAGAAGCCGACTCGATAGCCGGCCAGCTCGGTTGATAGTCCAGCCGCAGATCCTCGAATGCCAGATTCAGCTCGAAACGACCCTGACGCTCGCGAAACGGATAGTCGGACGGGGCGCCATGAAAGATCAGTTCGCCCAGGGTGACCCGCCCGGAGACGATCGCTGCCGTGAGCCAATCGACCACCCTGGGTTGCAGGATGCCGACCGGCAGGTAGAGACGCACCTTGGAGGCATCGGCATCCCGGAAGCGCGCATCGAGATCCAAGAAAGGCCGGCCATCGCGACCCGGCCACAGAAAATCGAACCGCGCCTGACCGCTGAGATCGGCGTTCTCCAGCACCAGATGAGGCACCTTGAGCCGCCAGCCACCATTGGGTTGAGGCTCCCAGTCGAGCTGCCCGTCGCACCGGTCGAAGCGCAGCAGGCGATCAAAGAGCGGATGCAGATCCAGATCCAGACCCTCAGACCCGAACCGTGCCGAGCCGCCATCCTGATCGACGGCGAAGTTCAGCTCCAGACCGGCAAAGCCAGGCTGTTGGTCGCGCTGCTCGAGACTCAGATCCGAAAGCTGGCCGGACATCCGCCAGTGCGCCCTGGCCGGCTCGGCCTTGGACTCGGCCAGATCGAGGTGCAGCGCCAGATGACGCGCCCGTCCACGTGGATGGCGCTCCAGGAGCGACCGAAGCGCCCCAGGCAGCGGCCAGGGACTCGCATGCAGCAGGATGCCCAGATCGCCGAGGTCCAGCTGAGAAAGGCGTGCGTCCAGACCCAGCAATTGCCCGTCCGGAGATAGGCGCAGATCCAGATCCAGGCCCGATAGGGTCGCGCCCTCAACACCAGCCTCCAGCCCGGCGACCCGAATGCCCCAGCTGGATCCCAGCGCACGCACGCGCGCCAATCCGTGCAGATGCCAGGCCGGCGCCGACGGACCATCCTCGGATATCGGCGACCTCTGTCCGACCGGCGTCGCCGTTGCCAGCCGCAGTCCTTGCAGATCGGCCTGGATCAGCGCCTGTTCGAGCCGACCGGCCTTAAGGTCGAACCAGCCCTCGACACCGACATGCTCGGTATCCAGTCGACCGCGTTGCAACATGGACACAGGCAACAGCAGACCGAGATTGGCCACACCCAGACGCAGATAACCACGACCACTCCAGGAAAGCGGATCGGACGCCGGACCCTTCAGCCGCAAGGCCATCTGGAGACAGGGCTCACAGGGTTTGGCCTGGCCATTGGACTCCTGGTCGGTCGCAAGCACGAGCAGATCCGGCGGAAGTGGACGGGCGGAGAGATCCAACCAATGACGTTCGCCGGCGTTCTCAAGTCGCAACCGTACATCGACCAGACGCAACTGCTTGCCGCCGCGCGCCGCATCGACGAACAGGATCTCGCTCTCGCTCAGATCGATCCAGCCCTGACTCAGGAAGCCCGCGAGCACGCGCGGATCATCGCTCACCAGCGCGTCCAATCCATGCACGCGGATATGCCCATCCGGGTCGCGCTCCACAACCAGATCCGCCCCGACCAGGGTGACGCCCGACACCTGGACCGAACGACGCAACAGCGAGGCACCGAGATCCAGGTCCAGTTCGATCGCCCTCAGCGCCAGCGCCCGCGTACCGGAATCCGGGCGATCGAGCGCGACACCCTCCAGCCGCAGACGCAGCTGCCAACCGGACAGGCCGAGTCGCAGCGTCCCGATCGACATCCGATACCCGAGATGCTCAGACAGCCTGGCGGCGATGGCGTCCCGATACTCGTCGGACAGATGCGGCGACAGACGCACGAACGAGACCAACAGCGCCAGGAGCACCAGCCCCATGAGCAGGGTGTTGATGAACCAGCTCGCAAGACGTCTGAGCGAGAGCATGGGAGACATCAGACCAATGGGGCCTGCGGATTGCGCTCGACCGGGATGTTCAGTGTTCATTTGCACAGGACCGCGCATCTCGGCACCGACTCCACAAGGCCTTAGATGAGCACCACGTCGTATTGCTCCTGAGTGTAGAGGGCCTCGGCCTGCAACCGGATGGGCTTGCCGATGAATGCCTCCAGCTCGGCCAGATGCGCCGACTCCTCGTCGAGTAGCCGGTCGACGACCTCCGGCGAGGCCAGCACCAGCAGGCTTTCGACCTCGAACTGACGCGACTCGCGCAGGATCTCGCGGAAGATCTCGTAACAGGTCGTCGCGGCGGTCTTGATCGAGCCGCGTCCACCACAGCAGGGGCAGGGCTCACACAGCACATGCTCCAGCGACTCGCGGGTGCGCTTGCGCGTCATCTCGACCAGCCCGAGCGAGGAGACCTCGGTGAGGTGGGTCTTGGCATGATCACGGGCCAGGCATCTTTCCAGCGCACGCAGCACCTGGCGCTTGTGCTCTTCTTCGGTCATGTCGATGAAATCGATGATGATGATGCCGCCGAGATTGCGCAGTCGCAGTTGTCGGCAGATCGCCTGCGCAGCCTCCAGGTTGGTCTTGAAGATGGTCTCCTCGAGATTGCGATGGCCGACGAAGGCACCGGTGTTGACATCGATGGTCGTCATGGCCTCGGTCTGGTCGATGACCAGATGCCCCCCCGATTTGAGACTCACCTTGCGTTGGAGCGCCTTGCGGATCTCCTCCTCGACGCCATAGAGATCGAACAGTGGACGCTCGCCCTGGTAGTACTCAATGCGCCCCTGGATCTCGGGGATGTACTCGGCGGCGAAGGAGACGGCCTTGTCGACCATGGTGCGTGAGTCGATGCGGATGCGCTCGACCTCGGGCGTGACCAGATCGCGCAGGGCGCGCAGGGCCAGGGGGAGGTCATCATGGATCAGACCGATCTGATCGACTTGAGCGCAACGCTCCTTGATGCCGCGCCAGAGCCGGGACAAAAAGGCCATGTCCTTCTCCAGCGCCCCCTCGCTCACACCTTCGGCAGCGGTGCGAGCGATGAAACCGCCCTCACCCTGATGGGCCTCGACATAGCGCAGCAGGATCTCGCGCAGCCGCCGCCGCTCGGCCTCGTCCTCGATCTTCTGTGACACGCCCGTGGTCGACACCGCCGGCATGCACACCAGATAGCGCGAGGCGATCGAGAGGTTGGTGGTCAGGCGCGCGCCCTTGCTGCCGAGTGGATCCTTGACCACCTGGACGACGATCAGGTCGCCCTCGCGCACCAGTTCTTGGATCTGGTCGCCGCGCGACTCGCCTGGGGTGCCGATGATGTCGGAGACATGCAGAAAGGCCGCGCGCTCCAGACCAATGTCGACAAAGGCCGCCTGCATCCCCGGAAGCACGCGGCAGACGCGCCCCTTGTAGATGTTGCCGACCAGACCGCAGCGTTCGGCGCGCTCGATGATGATCTCCTGCACCACACCGTTCTCGACCACGGCGACCCGGGTCTCGGGCGGTGTGACATTGATGAGAATCTCTTCACTCACTCGGTACGTCCTTACAGGTGACTGGATGCTTGAGACATTGAAACCGCAAAGGCGCGAAGGACGCAAAGAGGGTGTCGTCAGGGCTTGCGTTCGCCGCCGAGCAAGGCCATCCCGGCGCGTTGTAACAGACAGCCGGTTTCATAGAGCGGCAATCCCATGACGCCCGAGTAGCTGCCCCGGAGTTCCGCGACGAAGAGCGCGCCTAGGCCCTGGATGCCGTAGCCTCCGGCCTTGTCGCGCGGCTCGCCGCTCGCCCAGTACGCCAGTTGCTCAGATTCGTCGATGGCGCGAAAGCGAACCAGGCTTACGCTAAGCTCGTACCAGACCTCGCCGGCCCAGGCCAAGGCCACCCCGGTCAGCACAGAATGCGTCCGCCCGGATAGACGCGCCATCATGCGCAGAAAATCGGGGCGGTCGAGCGGTTTTCCCAGGATCTCGCCATCGACGATCACGGCGGTGTCGGCGGCGAGCACCGGGCGCGGGTCTCTGGTCGGTATCCCCGATCGGCCCACCAGGGCCTTCTCGATCGCGATCCGCCGCACATAGCCTTCAGGCGACTCACCGCGGACGGGGGTTTCATCGATCTCGACCGCGAGGGGGGCAAAACGGACGCCGATCTGGGCGAGCAGCTCGGCCCGGCGCGGTGAGCGCGAGGCGAGATAGATCTGGTGATTGGTTTCAGTCATGGTTCAGGCGCGATGATAGGGATGTCCCTGGATCAGACTCCAGGCACGGTAGAGCTGCTCGGCGAGGATGACGCGCACCAGCGGATGCGGAAAGGTCAGGGCCGAGAGCGACCAGCGTTCGCGCGCCCGCGCCAGACAGTCGTCCGACAGCCCGTCGGCCCCGCCGACCACGAGCGCCCGATCGCGCCCATCGGCCAGCCAGGCGCGCAGATGATCAGCGAGCATCTCAGTGCTCCAGGACCGCCCGCGCTCGTCGAGCGCGATTACATCCACACCCTTGGGCAGGGCCTTGAGGAGGCGCCGCCCTTCTTCTTCGCGTGCCCGATGCGGATGAACGGTCTTGGTCCGCTGCACCGGCTCGATCTCGACCAGATGCAGGGCACATTCGGGCGGCAGCCGCTTGGCGTACTCGTGATAGCCTTCCTCGACCCAGCCCGGCATCCGTCGTCCAACACACATCAGATGGATCCGCATACGACATTCGCCTTCCTTCAACCTTCGCCATCATCCCCCATGGCGGCGCCCAAGGTAAACGCGCCCCAAGAGCCGCGCACCGCTTTTAGGGTCAATCGGCTTGCGTTATGATTGAAGACCTGAGTGTTCAAGCCCCGCCTGTGCCAAGGCCTGTTGCCTTGAGTACGGTCGGACCAGATAGAACCCCCAGCGACCAACGGACA
Organism: Thermochromatium tepidum ATCC 43061; assembly: GCF_009664085.1. Lineage (NCBI taxonomy): Bacteria > Pseudomonadati > Pseudomonadota > Gammaproteobacteria > Chromatiales > Chromatiaceae > Thermochromatium > Thermochromatium tepidum. Next base: position 2,257,204 of record NZ_CP039268.1, read on the forward strand.
CTGGGGTCAACGGAGACAAACATGGGTGTCAGTGGCATCAGTATTTGGCAGCTCTTGATCATCCTGGTGATCGTGGTCTTGTTGTTCGGCACTAAGCGCTTGAAGAACATCGGCTCGGATCTCGGCGAGGCCATCCGCGGCTTCCGTCGCTCGATGGCGGGCTCCGACAATGACGACGGGAACGGCGTGCGCGAGAGCGCCGCCATCACCCAGCCCGGCGGGGCACGCCCAACGGATTCGAGCACCCAGTCGCGTCCGGCTGAGACATCGGCCAATCGTGATCGCGCTTAAAGCCGATCAGACACCTGCCACCACCGCTGGACCCAAGCCATGTTCGATGTCGGCTTTCAAGAACTGATCCTGGTGGCCATCGTCGCCCTGATCGTGGTCGGCCCTGAGCGCCTGCCGCGCGTCGCGCGCGTGGCTGGCAAGTGGGTCGGGCACGCCCGGCGCACGCTAGCCAACGTCAAGCACGAGATCGACCGCGAGCTCAAGGCCGAGGAGCTCAAGCGGATCCTCGAGGAACAGGCGCGACACAACCCATTCGACACCATCCTAGAAGTGCCGGCAAAGACCCAACCTCAGACCACACCGCCTGCCGAGTCGCAGACGACGGCAATCGACCTGCTTGCCAAAAAATGACAATCTGCAAGCCTATCGCCTCCGCCTGGAGTGCCGCAGGCGGCGCGGTTTGTTGCCTGCCGCCTACTTAAGGACAGGGTCCTTGTTACAGCCTAACGGACACCGCATCTTCTCCCGGCCAAGCCCCAACGCGTAGACCCGATCCATGCCACGCCGTCTCCTGCCGATCCTGATCCTTGCGCTGGGGATCGGCCTCTTCGCCGCCCTCAAGGCGACCCGCCCCAAACCGCACCCCGTCCAGCCCAGCGAACGAATCTGGCGCGTGCAAGTGACCCAGGTCAGGCCTACCACCCATCGCCCGATCCTGGTGCTCTTTGGCCAGGTCGAGGCCCCGGATCGCATCCAGGCCGCCGCCCCGGTGGCCGGTCGGCTACTGGAGGTTCGGGTACGCGACGGCGATCGGGTCGCCGCCGGAACCCTGTTGGCGCGTCTTGACCCGCGCGATCTCGAACCGCGGTTGACCAAGGCGCGCGCCGACCTCGACAAAGAGCGACTCAAGCTGACACATGATCGTCAGGCGCTGGAGCAGGAACGCGAGATCCTGCGCCTGGCCCGGCAGGCGCTGGAGCGCGCCGAGACCGTGCAGTCCAAACAGCTCGGTTCGGTCTCCAGCGTCGATGAGGCGCGCGAGCAATACGCCCGCGCCCAGCTCGCCGTGACCCTGCGCGAGCAGTCACTCGCCGAACACCCGGCACAGCTGGCAGCCCTGGAGGCGGCGCTCGCCGAGGCCGAGCGCGATCTGGCACGCGGTACCCTCCGAGCCCCCTTCGACGCCCGCATCGCTGGGGTCAAGGCCGCGCCGGGTGATCAGCTCCAGCCCAACCAGGTCATCCTGACCCTCTATCCGCTCGATGGGCTCTATGTGCGCGCCAAGGTGCCTGGCGCCTATAGCGAAGAGCTGCGTACGGCGCTTGCAAACGGCGAACGCCTGATGGCCACCGGGGCCCACGCCGGACGTCCGGTCAGTGCCGTGCTCGAACGGCTCGCGGGCGAGGCCGACGCGCGCGGGGTCGATGCCTTGCTCCGGCTCGACCCTGGGGCTGACTTACCGCTCGGTGCCTTCGTCGAACTGCGGCTTCAGCGCCCGGTCGCGCCCGACACCATCGCCCTGCCCTTCGCGGCGCTCCACGGCGGGGATCGCATCTTCGCGGTGCGCGACGGGCGTCTCCAGGGTCTGCGCGGCGAACGCATCGGCGAGCTCGACACAGACACCGGCGAGGGTCGAGTCTTGCTGCGCGTGCCCGAACTCCAGCCCGGCGAGCCAGTGATGATCACCCATCTGCCCAACGCCATCGACACACTCAAGGTCGAGATCGTCGAATGAACACTGGGCTGATCGCCGTCTTCGTCCGTCATCCGTTACTGGCCAATCTGCTGATGATCGGGATGATGCTCCTGGGCGCCATCAGCCTGACGCGGATGAACATCCAATTCTTTCCAACCTTCGCGCTCGACATCATCGCGGTGCGCGTGGTCTGGAGCGGGGCCGCGGCCGAGGACGTCGAAAGCGGGATCGTCATCCCCCTGGAGGAACGGCTCAAGACCGTCGATGGACTCAAAAAACTCACCTCGACCTCCGCTCAGGGTATCGCCAGTCTCTCGCTCGAGCTCCAGGAAGGCACGGATCCGCTGCTCGCCCTCGATCAGGTGCGCCAGCGGGTCGACGAGTTCCGCAATCTGCCCCAGGAGGCCGAGACCCCGCAGATCAGCCGGATCTCGCGCTATGAGGCGGTGGCGCGGTTGCTAGTCTCCGGACCCAGCCTAACGGAGCTTCGCCCCTGGGTACGCCAGTTCGAGCGCGAGCTTTTGGCACGCGGCATCGATCGCGTCGATATCTCAGGTCTGCCCGAGGAGCGCATCGCCATCGAGGTGCCGGGGCGGGCACTGGAGACGCTCGGGCTCTCAATCGATGGCATCGGTGAGCAGGTCGGACGGATCGCACGCGACCTGCCGTCCGGCCTCGCCGGCGAGTCCGACGGGGCACGTGAGCTGCGCAGCCTAGAGCAGCGCCGCGATCCGGTCGCCTTCGAGGATCTGGCCATCGTCAGTGACGCGCGTACTCTGGTGCGTCTAGGCGATGTGGCGACTATCGTGCGCGAGATGCGGCCCGCGAGTCTGACGCTCGAACCCATCCCGGTGGGGCTCGAATCCGAGCGGCTTGCCGACAAGCCGGCGAGCGTGGAGCTCTTGGTCCAGCGCGCCGAACACGGGCACTCGCTCAAGGCGGCCAAGATCTTCGACGACTGGCTCGCCGCCACCCGTCCGACCCTACCCCCGGCGATCGATCTGCGCGTCTTCGACGCCCAGTGGCAAGTGATCGCTGACCGGATCGACCTTTTGATCCGCAATGGACTTCAGGGATTGATTCTCGTGCTGGTGCTGCTGTTCATCTTTCTGCCGGGGCGGGTCGCCTTTTGGGTCGCCATGGGGATCCCGACCGCCTACCTGGCCACGCTCGCCCTGCTCTGGGCCTTCGGTGGCAGCATCAACATGATGAGCCTGTTCGGGTTACTGCTCACACTCGGCATCATCGACGACGACGCCATCGTGATCGGCGAACATGCCGAGACGCGCTTCCGGCAGGGGTTGTCGCCGGCCGAGGCCGCGATCAGCGGCGCGCAGCGTATGTTTTGGCCGATCCTGGCCTCGGGTCTGACCACCATCGCCGCCTTCCTCCCGCTGATGCTGGTCGGCGGTATCATGGGCAACATCTTGGGCGACATCCCCTTCGTGGCGATCATGGTGCTCATGGCCTCGCTGCTGGAGGTCTTTCTCGTCATGCCGATGCATCTGCGCATGGCCTTCGAGCATCACAAGGACGCCGTGGTGCCGCGCTGGCGCGAGTGGGTCAATGCCGGATTCGACCGCTTTCGCGATGGGGTCTATCGACCGCTCGTGGTCTGGGCGCTGCACTGGCGTGGGGTCACGGTCAGCCTGGTGGTGGTGTCCATACTGTTGGCCATCGGGCTGCTGGTCGGCGGGCGGGTGCCCTTCGTGTTCTTCCCAACACCCGAGTCGCAGGTGGTCTTCGCCAATGTCACCTTCGTCGCTGGTACACCGCGCGAACAGACCGCTTCATTCCTCCATGAACTTGAGCGCGCGCTGATCGCGACCGACGAACAATTCGGCGGCGGGCTGATCGAATCCGCGGTCGCCCGACTCGGGGCGACGATTGCGGTCGAGGCCGGGGCCGGTGCCAGTGGCGATCAGCTCGCCTCGATCCTGGTGCAGCTCGTGCCATCCGAATCTCGCAAGGTGCGCAACGAACAGTTCCTGGCCGCCTGGCGGGCCAATACCCGGATGCCGGCCGGGTTGGAGAGCCTGGTGATCTCGGCGCGCCGTTCCGGGCCACCCGGACGGGACCTGACGGTGCGTCTGACCGGTGACGATGCCGCCCGACTCAAATCCGCCGCACTGGATCTGGCCCAAAGCCTGGAGACCGTGCCGGGCGTCTCGGATATGGTCGACGATATGCCGTTCGGGCGCGAACAGCTGATCTATCGCCTGACGCCGACCGGTCAGGCGCTGGGCTTTACCACCGAGTCGCTCGGACGCCAGTTGCGCTCGGCCTTCGACGGCTATCTGGCACAGCTGGTCCAGGTCGGGCAGGACGAGCTAGAGGTGCGGGTGCTACTGCCACGCGCCGAGCGGGCGCGGCTCAATGCCCTGGAACAACTGCTGGTACGCGCGCCAGACGGGCGGTTTGTGCCCCTGCCCACGGTTGCTCGCTGGGAGACGCGACGCGGCTTCGAGGCCCTGCGTCACGCCGAGGGGCGACTCGCGGTCGAGGTCTCGGCCGACATCGACCGCGCGCTGACCACGCCCGACAACGTCCGCGAGGCCCTGGAGCGCGATCTGCTGCCGCGTTTGGTGTCGCACTATGGCATCGACTACAGCTTCGAAGGCCGCGCCGCCGATCAGCGCGAGACGCTCGGCGACATGCGCCTGGGCGTGGTCCTGGGGCTGGCGCTGATCTATATGATCCTGGCGGCGGTGTTTGGGAGCTGGGGTTGGCCGCTGGTGGTGATGACTGCCATCCCGCTGGGTCTGGTCGGCGCGATCGGCGGGCACTGGCTGCTGGGGCTGGATCTGACCCTGTTATCGCTCTTCGGGCTCTTTGGGCTCTCTGGGATCGTGGTCAACAATGCCATCATCCTGGTCAGCCTGTATCAAGAGCTGCGCGAGGCGGGGATGGATGTCGATGAGGCCCTGGTCGAGGCGGCGGTGTCGCGTCTGCGCGCCATGCTCCTGACCTCAGCGACGACTGTGGTGGGACTGGGGCCACTGATCTTCGAGACCAGTCTCCAGGCGCAATTTCTGATCCCGATGGCGGTATCGCTGGCCTTTGGCGTGGGATTCTCGACCATCCTGGTGCTGATCTTCACCCCGGCGCTGTTGTCGCTACATGAGAGTGCGCAGCGGAGGCTGGGGGCGTTGTGGGTCTGGTTTCAGAGCGATACGAATCGGATCACTCAGGCAGGCCATCGAGAACAATAAGCTGAATAAATAGCGGGCGAAGGGTGGCGATTCTAACCTTCAGCAGCCATCTCGAGCACGGTCGAGACAAATGCAGGCGTTGCCTGATTGCGCTTGAGCGCATCCTCATACAGCACCTCTAATGTATAGGAACAACAACGCCGACAAGGCCTGGTTCTGCGCTAAGGCCGCCACCTTGCCATTGACCGTCAGATCGCTCAAGAACGCTGCGACCTCCTCTGCCCCCCCATCTCTTTTGGATGCCGCTTGCCATGCAACGGGATGAAGCGCTTGATCCAGTGGATATATTGATCCACGGTTACGATTGAGTAATGCTTTGTCCTGAGCCGCTCCCGCACCTGGTCGAGCTGGCGGCTGTCTGGGGAGTTGGTGTAGGTATCATCTCTGGCATAGAGGGGAACCAAAGATATGACTAGATAGTGTCGTCACAAGAAGCGTCTTGCAGCTAAACTGTGCGGCATGATGACAACCACTTCTCCCGCTCTTGCGGCGCATCGGCGCCACGACCTCTGCGACCAGACGTGGTTTATTGCTGGAACCGTTGTTACCCGGACGCCGTGGTCCCTGGGGTGGGGTCGCCAAAGATAACAGCCTGTTTATCAAGGCGGTATTCTGGATTCTGCGCATCGGCGCCCGTGGCGCGATCTACCCCCGGATGATGGGGACGGGAAAAACACGCACCGGCGCTTTTGCCGCTGGCGCGACAAAGGCGTGTGGGCGCCGTGGCTTCCGGCGCTGGTCTTTGAGCCGGACTTTGAATGGATGATGATCGATGCCACCCACATCAAGGTTCATCCTCACACCGCCGGTGCTCGGGGTGGCCATCAAGTCATGGGCGTAACAAAAGGGGGCTGAACAGCAAGTGGCACCTCGCGGTGGATACTCATGGGAGGCCGGTGCGTCTGCGGCTCACCGCCGGCCCCACGTCCGACGGCACCCCGGCCGACCTCTTGATCGACAGCTTGGGCGCCGAGCATCTGTTGGCCGATCGTGGATGCCCCTCCCTAACCCTCCCCGTAAACGGCATAGGTATCTACACAATTTCATCCATCCCCTCCGTTAGCAAGAAGAATCGAGTTGGCGAAGGCACGGAGTTCTGGGATGGAAGAGTGATCAAGGGAATCGAGGATGGCGAACAGTATGAAAGCGCCAGCCAACAAGGCGGAGGGGGTAACAAGGCGAGATGCCTTCATCTGCCTGCCGGACAAGCGCACGAGAAACTGCCGGGCGGCTTGTGCCTCCTCGGTCTGCTGCGCAGAGAGGCGCCACACCAGGATACAGGCCTGGGTGGCGATCAGCAGACGCTTGAATAGGGCTCCCCCGCTCTCCTGTTCCCCACTGCTCCAGTTGATGGCCTGCCTGTTTGAGCAGTTTGAAGAACGATTCGATCTGCCAGCGGAAGTCGTACCACCGTGCCACACGCGCGGCACTGACGGTTTCAGGCACCGACGTGAGCAAGAACCATTCGGCCACCAGATGTCCGGCTTCGTCGCACAGGCGACTGACCACCAGCCGGGCCTTCAGCGGTTCGCCCGGAACCGGTCGCTGCCGCCGCCCGTCAGCGCCGATTTTCTTCGGTTTCGCTGGCCGGGTCAGAACTACCGGCGCACTGGCAATCCAGTGCTGGATCGGTCGGCCTTGGCAGAGAACCTGGCGTTCTCGGGTATAGCCAAGTTGCTTGGCCACCGCGTCGATGCGCATCGAGCCGTTGCCGTAACGTACCGTCGAGTTCCCTTTGGCGCGCACCAGCCACAACTGCCCGGGCCTGCAGGTCGTGAGTCCCCCGCGCAAGAACCGCAAGATCCCCCGCGCCTCTGAGACCGCACTCTACCGGCATCGGGTCGAGAATGCCTTCTTGCAGCTCAAACGCTGGCGAGGGAGTGCCAACCGCTCTGCCAAAAATGCCGCTTCGTTCCTGGCCGCCGCCCAGATTCGTTGCATCGCCATCTGGGCTCGAATCTTATGACGACACTATCTAGAATCGACCGCGTGCCACTTGCCATCTTTGATCTCGACAACACACTCCTGGACGGTGATTCGGACTATCTCTGGGGCTGTTATCTCGTCCGGCATGGATTCGTGGACGGCGCTGAGTACGCGCGCGCCAACGAACGATTTTATCGCCAATATCAGGATGGAACCCTGGATATCCACGAATTCCTAGATTTTTCGTTGCGTCCGTTGCGTGATCACCCGCGTGCGCATCTGGAGGCGCTGCGCGCACGCTTCATCGAAGAGCAGATCGATCCGATCATAACCCCAGCGGCGCGTGCGCTGGTCGAAAGACACCGATCCGCCGGCGACATCCTGCTCATCATCACTGCAACCAACGCCTTCGTCACCGCGCCAATCGCCGAGCGCTTCGGGGTACCGCACCTGATCGCGACCCTGCCCGCCGAGCGCGATGGGATCTATACCGGCGAGGTCGAGGGGATACCGGCGTTTCGCGAGGGCAAGGTCGCGCGGCTCGAACACTGGCTTGCCGAGCAGGGACTGGATCTGGCGGGCAGTTGCTTCTACAGCGACTCGCACAACGATCTACCGTTACTGGAACGGGTCGAACGCCCGATCGCCGTCAACCCAGACGCCCAGTTGCGCGCCACGGCCGAGGCACGCGGCTGGCCGATCCTGTCGCTGCAAACCTCAATCCGCCCCTAGAGCATGCAACTCGCGTTCACAGAGTTGTCATCCTTCTCACATCAGTCCGCAACACTTGTCGCCTAAGATAATTCCTCACGTATTCTTTACCTGAGAGGGCATTCAATGGTCGCTTCGGCTTCCGCGCCGCTCGCCAAGCGCGGCGAGCGTCTCTATGTCGAGATCGCAACATCCAAGTCCGAGGTCCGCGAGGCGCAGGCGCTGCGCTATCAGGTCTTTGGGGAGGAGATGGGAGCGCAGCTCAAGGGCGAGCCGGGCTATGATCACGACGCGTTCGACGACCATTGTCAGCACCTCCTCGTTCGCGACTCGCGCACCGGACGGGTCGTTGCCTGCACCCGTTTGTTGACCGACACGAGTGCCGCCCAAATCGGATGTTTCTATTCCGAGAGCGAGTTCGAACTCGATGCCATCAAGCGGCTCGACGGACGTCTGCTGGAAGTCGGACGCACCTGTGTCGCGCCTGAGTTTCGACAGGGATCGGCGATCGCCGTGCTCTGGTCCGGGCTGGCCGGATTCATCCAGATCAATGGCTTTGACTATCTGTTCGGCTGTGCGAGCGTCCCGCTCGGCGAGGATGACATCCAGGCCGCCGCCATCATGAACCGACTGCGCCGTCAGGCGCTGGCCCCCGAGGATCGGCGCGTCACACCGCGCGTTCCTCTGCTCACAACCCAGGTCGATGATGATGTCCTGGATGCGCCGCTGCCACCCTTGCTGCGTGCCTATGTCCGCCTGGGCGCCAAGGCATGTGGTGAGCCCTGTCGTGATCCAGATTTTGGCGTGGCAGACGTACTCATGCTACTTGATATCGACGCCCTAAACCCAGCCTACTCACGCCACTTCCTCGACAGGCAGGGTCTTTAAGAGACAGCCTGGATGATATTTAAGGACCATGATCGCACGAATACTCTGGAGAAGCTGGCGGGTCGCCGAGCATCTAGTCACCGGAACGCTCATTGGCTTCTACGCCGCGCTTCATGGACGGACGGATCGGTCTCCGCTTTGGCTGCCGCGCGCCGTGCGCTGGTGGCATGGACGGCTGGTGCGTGCCCTGGAGGTCGAGGTCAGGGTTGAAGGGCAGCTGGAACCTGGCTGTCTCTTGGTCGGTAACCATATCTCTTGGCTTGACATCCCTATTCTGGGCGCCCAAGGTGAGATCAGTTTTTTGGCCAAGTCGGATATCCGGCGCTGGCCACTGATCGGCTGGCTAGCTGATCTCGCTGGCACGCGCTTCATCGAGCGCGGCGCGCATCGCGCAGAGAGCGTGGCGCGCCAGATCCTGTCGGATCTAGCGGCGAGGAATACGGTCATGATCTTTCCCGAGGGAACTACAACCGATGGACGCACCCTAGGACGTTTCCATCCCCGCCTTTTCGCCATCGCCCAGCATCCCGGGGTTCGCGTACAGCCGGTGGCCATCCGCTATCGACGGCGAGATACCCTTGCCCTCGATCAGTCCGTGCCCTATGTTGGCGATGACAGTCTGATCGCCAATCTCAGCCGACTTGTCCGGCATCCAGGACTGATCGCCTGTGTCCATTTTCTCACGCCCATACAGGCGCTGGAGGGTGAGTCGCGCCGTGCACTCGCCGAGCGCACCCGCGGGCTCATCCTTGAAACGCTCGATGTTGCAGAGACGAGGGCCATCACGACCAACGGTGACAGAGTGGTGTTGGTGCGCGACGACGATGCCAGTCCACGCTGGCTAAAGTCTAGAGCTATTTGAAACATGCCCAGAGAAACTTGGACCACCCCGCCGTCCAAGGGCGATCGGCTCAGGATCGCCATCGTGACCGAGACCTATCCCCCCGAGATCAACGGCGTCGCCAACACCATGCGCCATCTGGCCGAAGGCATGGCGTCGCGCGGGCATAAAATCCAGTTGATCCGGCCAAGACAACCTGCAGACCCGAGACATCCAGCCCCCTCCAATACGCTTGATCTGCTCCTGGTTCCAGGCTTACCGATCCCGGGCTATCGGGGTCTAAGATTTGGGCTACCGGTCTATTGGCGTCTGCGCCGTCTTTGGTACCGTCGGCCGGTGGATCTTGTCTATATTGCCACTCAAGGACCACTGGGCCATGCCGCGTTATCGGCAGCGCTGGCACTCAAAATCCCGACGATCACCGGCTTTCATACCCACTTCGAGCAGTATAGCCGACACTACGGGCTAGGTGCCCTGACCCGTCAGATCGCCAAAACACTGAGACATTTCCACAACCGCTCCGATGCCACGCTGGTTCCAACCGTCGAGTTGCGTGATAGCCTGGCTGCCGAGGGCTTCGAGAATCTGCATGTCTTCGGGCGCGGAGTCGACGTCGATCAATTCGCACCGGAGCGGCGCTCTGCTGAATTGCGCCGATCCTGGGGCTGCACCGAAGACGATCTGGTCGTCCTCTATGTGGGTCGGATCGCGGCGGAGAAGAATCTGGCCCTGGCACTCGCCGGTTTCAACGCCATCCAGCGGCAGTGTCCGAGCGCGCGCTTTGTGCTGGTTGGCGACGGTCCCGAGCGCCCACATCTGCAACAGGAACACCCGGACCTGATCTTCGCTGGTGCGCGCGTCGGCGACGATCTCGCCGCTCACTATGCCTCGGGCGATCTTTTCCTCTTTCCAAGCCTCACTGAGACCTTTGGTAATGTCGTCACCGAGGCCATGGCCAGCGGTCTGCCCATCATCGCCTTCGACTATGCTGCAGCACACGCACATATCCAGCCCTGGATCAATGGCGTGACCGTGCCGGTCGACGATCAAGAATCATTCATCGACAGCTGCCTGGAGTGCGTCAGCGATCGGGAACGACTGCGACGAATGGGACTCGAAGCCAGGAAATGTGCACTAGATATTGGGTGGGAGCGCGTTCTAGGGCGTGTCGAAGAACACCTGTTCGACGTAATCCACAGAAAACGAGGTCAAACGGAGTCCTGTCATGCAAGCCTGGCTACAACATCTGAATGACTTGGAAGTATCCGTCTGCCGCCTCTGGAGTCGCTCGGGGCAACGCCGCTGGATTCGATATCCCTTTGTGCTCATCAGTCGGTTGGGGGATGGGCTCTTTTGGTATAGCCTCATGGCTGCCCTGCCCCTGGTCTATGGCTTGAAAGGATTGCAAGCCAGTCTGCACATGCTGGCGACCGGAGGTATCGCTCTACTCCTCTACAAGTCGATCAAAGGTCTAACTCGGCGCTCTCGTCCTTGTGATCACGCCAGTGACATCACGGCCTTGGTTCCACCACTCGATCAATACAGCTTTCCCTCGGGTCACACACTCCACGCCGTCGCCTTTTCGACTGTCGCTATCTGCTACTTTCCTGTATTGGCTTGGATATTGATTCCCTTCACGACCCTGATTGCGTTATCTCGCATCATTCTCGGGCTGCATTATCCGAGCGATGTTTTAATAGCGACTTTGATTGGTCTGGGGTTGGCTTATGCGAGTCTTTCTATCTCGTGTGATTTTATTTTGGGAGTTTGGTAAGCAGGTCGAGGCCACCCACAAATCGGGATAGGGGCGGTAAGGATACCTGACCGGGCCCCTCCCACACCACCCGGCATGCGGGTCCGCACCGGGCGGTTCGAGAAGTTGAGGTCATGAGAGACGGGGCAGGCCGAGTTTGTCGAAGTAGGCAATGGTGAGCACGCGGTTGAGTTCCCCTGCGCTGTTCCTCCACCCGCAGCGGGAGTTGCCTGCCACTCGCTTTGCCACCTGTTCGGCGGCTCCGAGGTTGATCAGTTCCCGGTAGATCGTGCTACCTCGCCGCCATTGCTTGAGTTGAATCGCCTGCAGTCGATGACGCAGCCATTCGTCCAACCTCCGCCAGACCTTTGGCGTCTGCACAAAACCAGAAGCTGTAGCCCAGAAACTTCCTTCCCTTCACGCTCGCTACCGCGCTCTTGGTCTCATTGACCTTAAGCCGTAGTTTGCCGTAACGCTTGCGCATCCATGCCATCGCCCGTTCGCTTGCCTTTTGGCTGCGGACATACACGTTGCAGTCATCGGCATAGCGTACAAAGCCATGGCCGTGCTTCTCCAAATACTTATTCACTTCGTCCAGCATCTCGTTGGCCAGGAACGGACTCAGCGGCCCGCCTTGCGGCGTCGGCCTTTCATCCACAAGGCAAGATCTCCCCGGGTAAGAACGCACTCCTTCACTGCACAACCGCCGAATTTACGCCGCTTCGCCTCGATCACGAGAGCTTCGCGGAATCGTGCCCGCTCGCTCTGCTCGGCAGCGCCTTCTATCCGGTTCGTGGTCCAAGGCTCGCAGCTTCGCTCCACGCCTCCTCCCCACACTCGCTCGCCCTCATGCAGTTGCGCTTCGCTTCGTTCGTCGTGATCAACTTACGGTGGGACTTTCACCCACAAGAGTGCGCCCTGCCGGGCGCACACAAAAAACACTGCCCCCTTTGGGGGCAGAGTGGCATGGGAAGGGGTCCCTGGCGGTGCCCTAGGTTCGCCTGGGGAGGCCCCAGACTAGGATCGGCGAAGGCTTGTTTCACGTCTGAGTTCGGGATGGGATCAGGTGGTTCCAAGTCTCTATGGCCGCCAGGGGAAGGGTGGGATCAGCGGTTGGGGGTCGCTGATCCGCGAAACGGTGAGTCTGTAAGGGAAACGGGCTTGGGTGTTATATGGTCAAGCCGCACGGTCAATTAGTACGGGTTAGCTGCACGTGTTGCCACGCTTCCACATCCCGCCTATCGACGTTGTCGTCTGCAACGGACCTTTAGAGGTCTTGAGTACCTTGGGAGATCTGATCTTGGGAGGGGCTTCCCGCTTAGATGCTTTCAGCGGTTATCCCGTCCGGACATAGCTACCCGGCACTGCCACTGGCGTGACAACCGGAACACCAGAGGTCCGTCCACTCCGGTCCTCTCGTACTAGGAGCAGCGTCCCGCAAATCTCCAACGCCCACGGCAGATAGGGACCGAACTGTCTCACGACGTTCTAAACCCAGCTCGCGTACCACTTTAAATGGCGAACAGCCATACCCTTGGGACCGACTTCAGCCCCAGGATGTGATGAGCCGACATCGAGGTGCCAAACACCGCCGTCGATATGAACTCTTGGGCGGTATCAGCCTGTTATCCCCGGAGTACCTTTTATCCGTTGAGCGATGGCCCTTCCATTCAGAACCACCGGATCACTATGACCTACTTTCGTACCTGCTCGACGTGTCGGTCTCGCAGTTAAGCACCCTTGTGCCATTACACTCAGCGGGTTGATTTCCGACCAACCTGAGGGTACCTTCGTGCTCCTCCGTTACCCTTTGGGAGGAGACCGCCCCAGTCAAACTACCCACCATGCACGGTCCCTGACCCGGATCACGGGTCGAGGTTAGAACGTCGAACAAACCAGGGTGGTATTTCAAGGTCGGCTCCACCCAAACTGGCGTTTGGGGTTCGCAGCCTCCCACCTATCCTACACAAGTCGGTTCAACGTCCAGTGCAAAGCTATAGTCAAGGTTCACGGGGTCTTTCCGTCTAGCCGCGGGAACTCGGCATCTTAACCGAGAATTCAATTTCACTGAGTCTCGGGTGGAGACAGTGCCGCCATCGTTACGCCATTCGTGCAGGTCGGAACTTACCCGACAAGGAATTTCGCTACCTTAGGACCGTTATAGTTACGGCCGCCGTTTACCGGGGCTTCGATCAAGAGCTTCTCCTCACGGATAACCCCATCACTTAACCTTCCGGCACCGGGCAGGCGTCACACCCTATACGTCCGCTTACGCGTTGGCAGAGTGCTGTGTTTTTAATAAACAGTCGCAGCGGCCTGGTCACTGCAACCTCTCTCGGCTCCAACCGCGCGGGTCTTCACCTACTCAGAGGCGCACCTTCTCCCGAAGTTACGGTGCCATTTTGCCTAGTTCCTTCACCCGAGTTCTCTCAAGCGCCTGGGGATTTTCACCCAACCCACCTGTGTCGGTTTCGGGTACGGTCACACACCACCTGAAGCTTAGAGGCTTTTCTTGGAAGCCGGGCATCAATCACTTCGTCTCCGTGGAGACTCGTCATCCGGTCTCAGAATTGAACCGCCGGATTTGCCTAACGGTCCTCCCTACACCCTTGAACTGGGACTACCATCACCCAGCTGACCTAGCCTTCTCCGTCCCCCCATCGCAGTGGTGTCTGGTGCGGGAATCTTGACCCGCTTCCCATCGACTACGCCTCTCGGCCTCGCCTTAGGGGCCGACTCACCCTGCGCCGATGACCGTTGCGCAGGAACCCTTGGGTTTTCGGCGCGGGGGACTTTCACCCCCGTTGTCGTTACTTATGTCAGCATTCGCACTTCCGATACCTCCAGCCGGCTTGACAACCGACCTTCAACGGCCTACGGAACGCTCCCCTACCATGCACTCGCGTGCATCCGCAGCTTCGGTACAGGCTTTAAGCCCCGTTACATCTTCCGCGCAGGCCGACTCGACCAGTGAGCTATTACGCTTTCTTTAAAGGGTGGCTGCTTCTAAGCCAACCTCCTGGCTGTCTGGGCCTTCCCACATCGTTTCCCACTCAAGCCTGATTTAGGGACCTTAGCTGGCGGTCTGGGTTGTTGCCCTCTCGACGACGGATGTTAGCACCCGCCGTCTGTCTCCCGTGATCGCACTTCTCGGTATTCGGAGTTTGCCTCGGGTTGGTAGGCCGGGATGGCCCCCGAGCCGAAACAGTGCTCTACCCCCAAGAGTGAAACACGAGGCGCTACCTCAATAGCTTTCGGGGAGAACCAGCTATCTCCGAGCTTGATTAGCCTTTCACTCCAACCCACAGCTCATCCGAAGCTTTTTCAACAGCTCCCGGTTCGGGCCTCCAGTGGGTGTTACCCCACCTTCACCCTGGCCATGGGTAGATCGCCCGGTTTCGGGTCTACTCCCAGCGACTCAATCGCCCTTTTAAGACTCGCTTTCGCTACGCCTCCCCTATCCGGTTAAGCTGGCCACTGAGAAGTAAGTCGCTGACCCATTATACAAAAGGTACGCCGTCACCCCCGCAGGGGCTCCGACTGCTTGTACGCACACGGTTTCAGGTTCTCTTTCACTCCCCTCACCGGGGTTCTTTTCGCCTTTCCCTCACGGTACTGGTTCACTATCGGTCGGTCGGGAGTATTTAGCCTTGGAGGATGGTCCCCCCCTCTTCAGACAGGATTACTCGTGTCCCGCCTTACTCAATTTCATGTTAGGTCGGCTTTCGTGTACGGGGCTATCACCCTGTCTCGCACGACGTTCCAGTCGCTTCCACTAACCTACCCAACACTTTAGGGCTGTTCCCCGTTCGCTCGCCACTACTAAGGGAATCTCGGTTGATTTCTGTTCCTCGGGGTACTGAGATGTTTCAGTTCCCCCGGTTCGCCTCCTGTCCCTATGGATTCAGAACAGGATACTTGGCCTCAGCCAAGTGGGTTTCCCCATTCGGATATTCCCGGATCAAGGCCTGTTTGCCGGCTCCCCGAGACTTTTCGCAGGCTACCACGTCCTTCTTCGCCTCCGACCGCCTAGGCATCC